>JANMTG010000163.1:0-7372 GCA_031390205.1 Gemmatimonadota bacterium | reverse complement strand
GCTCTCTCCACCGCGCGACGCGCGGCCCTCGCCGTCGTCCTGGCGGCTGTTCTTCTGCCGGGGCAGCAAAGCGCGCAGCAGGGCTCCCCGCCGCCACAACGGGAGAGCAGTCCTCAGGCGCCGGTCAACGCGCGGGTCCTCCTGATTGCCGCGCATCCCGATGACGAGGACACCCAGCTCATCACCTGGCTGGTGCGCGGGAGGAATGTCGAGACGGCTTACCTCTCGCTTACGCGCGGGGACGGCGGCCAGAATCTGATCGGCAACGAGCTGGGCGAGCAGCTCGGAGTGATTCGCACTCGGGAGCTACTGGCGGCGAGGCGGATCGACGGAGCACACCAGTTCTTCACCAGGGCCTACGACTTCGGGTTTTCCAAGAGCGCGGCCGAGACCTTCACGCACTGGCCGAGGGAAGAGCTGCTCGGTGATGTCGTCAAAGTCGTCCGCGCATTCCGGCCACAAATCATGATCGCGATTTTTTCGGGTACTCCGCGCGACGGACACGGTCAGCACCAGGTGTCGGGCATTCTGGCGAGAGAAGCCTACGATGTTGCGTCCGATACGGTGAGATTCCCCGTGCAGCAGTTCGGCTCGCCATGGACGCCGCTCAAGCTATACCGCGGCGCACGCTTCTCACCCGCGGCGGCCACACTGGCGATCAACGTCGGGGAATTCAATCCGGCCGCCGGCGCATCCTACGCGGAGCTGGCGGCGCAGAGCAGGTCGCAGCACAAATCCCAGGGATTCGGAACGCTGTGACGGCGTGGGGTGCTGTGGGATTACGTGACGCGTGAGCATACCCGGGTTCCCGCGGCTCCGGACCCCAAACTGGAACGCTCGATATTCGAGGGGCTGACCCTCGCGCCACCGACTGCGTCCGCCGACAGCGCTCGGGCGGAGGAGCTCAGGCGCGTCGTTGCTTTCGAGGCAGTCGCCGACCGCCAGGCGGTTGCGATAGGCCAGACAGCGGTCGTGACACACACGCTTTTCAACCGCGGCAGGGTTCCGATCACCTTCATCAAGAGAACGCATGGCGGTGTCATTCTCCAGTCCGGAGTAATCGAGCCGGATTCGAGCTACCGCTGGGCGGACTACACGCGCGGAAGGGAGATCACGCAGCCATGGTGGCTCTCGTCTCCGAGGATCGGGGACTTGTTTACCCCGCCGATTAGCGCGATGGCGGAGGACGCGCGAGAGAAGCACAGCTGGGCTACGGTCGATGTATCATTGGGTAATCAGTCGACCTTCATCACCCTCGAGACACCGATCGTATTCCATTATGTGGATCCGGTGCGCGGCGATGTCCAGCGGCCGTTGATCGTAGCGCTGGGAATATCGGTGACGTTCGATCGCACCCTCGAGATTGCGCGGGCTTCCGCTCCGTTTGATCGCTTCGTCAACGTAACTTTGCGCTCGGCATTCGGTGACACGACGGACGCAGTCGTTTCGCTCCAACTACCACGGGGCCTGGCCGCTGATTCGGCGCGCAGATTTGCGAGGATCGCTCCCGGTGCGACGAGAACCCTGACGTTTCGGGTGCGTGGGACGCTCAAACGGGGAGCACACGAAATTCGCGCGGTAGCCGAGGCAAAGGGGGCGCAGTTTCGCTCGGGCTACGACCCCATCGAGTACGACCACATCGAGCCGGACCGGTTCTACCGCCCCGCGGCGCTCACGATCAATTCGATCGAAGTCGCGCTGTCACCGCGGTTGAGTGTTGCCTACATTCCCGGCGTCGGAGACAACTCCGCGCCGATGTTGCAGCAACTGGGTGTGGCGCTCACGATCGTGCGTCCCGAAGATATTCCAGCCACCGATCTCTCACGCTTCTCGACGGTAGTCGTCGGACCGCGTGCCTATCAGGCAAGTGACGCTCTCGTGGACAACAACAACCATCTTCTCGCTTACGTTCGGAACGGCGGCCGCATGGTGGTTCAGTATGGCCAGTATGAGATGATGCGACCGGGAGTGATGCCGTTTCCGATTACGATTCGGCGTCCCCACGACCGCGTCACGGATGAGACAGCTCCCGTCTCGATCCTCGAGCCGGGCTCGGCGCTTCTGAATTCGCCAAATCGCATCACCGCCGACGATTTCAACGGCTGGGTTCAGGAGCGGGCGCTCTACATGCCGTTCACGTTCGACTCGCGCTATGGCGCGCCGCTGGCGATGACCGATCCCGGCGAGGAGCCCAAGCGGGGCGGTTTGCTCGTGGCCAGGTACGGACGGGGGAGTTACGTGTACGTTCCGCTGGCGCTGTTCCGGCAGATTCCCGCCGGCGTTCCCGGCGGCGCGCGGATTTTCGCGAACCTCCTGGCGGGAAGCGCGCCTCGATGAAAATGCGCCGGTATTGGCTGGGACTGGCCCTGATCCTCGTTGCGGCATGCAGCTCGGACGGCCGGACGGTCCTCACCGTCTATTCACCGCATGGAAAGGATCTGCTCAAGTACTTCGAGGATGGATTCGAAAAGGCAAATCCAGCCATCGATGTGCAGTGGGTGGATATGGGGTCGCAGGAAGTTCTCGATCGCATCCGCGCGGAGGGTGCGAATCCGCAGGCTGATGTATGGTTCGGCGCGCCCGCCGAAGCGTTCGACCGGGCGACCAGGGAGAAGTTGCTCGAGCCGTACAAGCCGACGTGGTCAGAGCAGGTAGCGGCCGAAGCGCACGAGTCGGGCAACCACTGGTACGGGACGTATCTCACGCCCGAAGTGATCGGCTACAACAGCGAGGCGGTGACGGATGCCGAGGCTCCGAAGGACTGGGACGATGTTCTCGATCCGAAATGGAAAGGCAAAATTCTGATCAGGGATCCGATCGCGTCGGGGACGATGCGTGCCATTTTCGGAGCGATCATGGCGCGCTCGATGGCGCAAACCGGGAAGCCCGACGCCGGTTACGAATGGCTGCGCAAGCTCGACGTCAACACCCGTGAATACGTCCTCAATCCCACGCTCCTCTACCAGAAGCTTGGTCGGCAGGAAGGCGTGATCACACTGTGGGACATGCCGGACATCGCCACTCTGCAGCAGCGGATCGGAATTCCCGTCAAGTACGCCATTCCGTCGAGCGGCACACCGCTCTTGGTGGATGGCATCGGTATCGTGCGTGGAACCGAGCGCCGCCGCGAGGCCGAGCTCTACTACGAGTACGTCACTACGCCTGCCGCGCTGGTGGCCGCCGCTGAAAAATTTCTTCGCATCCCCACTCGCGAAGACATTCCTCCCGCCAACCTTCCACCGTGGATCCGCGAGGCTCTGGAAAAGATCAAGCCGATGCCGGTGGATCGCGCGGTCATGGCGGCGCACCTCGACGAGTGGATGAAGTACTGGGATGCGAACATCAGGAACCGCGGAAACAGGCAATGACTGCCGCGCCGAGTGCGCGAAACGGGAATGACGGCGCCCTCGCGCTGAGCGGTGTGACTCGCCGGTTCGGCGATTACACCGCGGTAGATAACATCTCGTTCGAGGTGGGTAAGGGAGAGCTTCTCGCTCTCGTCGGCGCCTCCGGCTCAGGCAAGACCACCACCCTGCGCATTGCCGCCGGCTACGAAGTCCCGGACGCGGGATCGGTGACACTCGGGGGCGCGGACATCACCAGTGTTCCACCCGAGCGTCGCGGATTCGGGATGGTATTTCAGCACTACGCGCTTTTTCCTCACATGTCGGTGGCGCACAATGTTGCGTTCGGGCTCGAGGCTCGCGGCGTCAACAAAACGGAGCGGCTTGAAAAGGCCCGTCGTGTTCTCGCCGCCGTCGGATTGAAGGATGCGGGGGAAAGAGCGATCCAGTCGCTCTCGGGAGGGGAGCAACAGCGCGTCGCGCTCGCCCGCGCGATGGTGATCGAGCCACGTGCACTGCTCCTCGACGAGCCACTCTCCAATCTCGATCCCACCTTGCGGCAGACCATGCGCGATGATCTGCGTGCCATGCTGCGCAGAGTGGGAGTGCCCGCACTCTTCGTCACGCATGATCAGGAGGACGCCTTCGCCATCTCCGATCGCATCGCACTGCTCAAGCTGGGGAAGCTGCTTCAATGCGGAACACCCGAGCAGCTGTATCACCGGCCGGTCTCCCGGGAGGTGGCGGGGTTCATCGGACGGGGAACGATTCTTCCGGCCGTGGACAATGGTGAGACCGCATCGGTCACAATCGGGGGGCGGACCAATGACATTCCGGTGGTTCGGGCCGACGACACCGCTCCGCGGCTCGAGCACGCCTACGTCGTTCTCCGCCCTGACGCGCTGGAGCTCGCGAGCCAGGATGATTCGCGGGCGTGGGGAGGTCGTATTCTCAACCGCCGATTAGCGGGAGGAGCCGTGATGTACCGCGTCCAGCTGGCGGAAGACGTCATCGTCGAGGTCGAATCCGCGAGCGGAAGCGCGCGCGAAGGCGACGCCGTCGCGGTCCGCCCCTCGGCGGGGCCCTTTCCGCTGGTACCGCGGTGAGATCGTCGACGCACCGTCAGAGCTGGGTGATCGCGCTGCCGGTGATGCTGTTGCTCCTCTGGACGGTGGTCTATCCGAATGCCGCGGTGATAGTCGGGAGCTTCGAGAACGGGCTCGAGCACTGGCGGGAATTCGCGGCGAGCCCGGCCGACCGCGAGGCGCTGAGAACCAGTCTCGTCATTTCCGTCGCTTCGGTACTGGCATCGCTTGCGATTGGCGTTCCACTCGCGTTTCTGCTCGGCCGGTTCGAGTTTCCAGGCCGTCGGCTGCTCCGAGCCGTTGCCACACTGCCCGCCGCGCTGCCTCCGCTCGTCGGGGTCATCGCGTTTCTCTTCCTTTACGGCGAAAGCGGACTGGTTACCCGCGCGGTGCAGCGCGCGGTTGGGATGGCGGAAGCGCCGTGGAGACTCCAGGGCGTTTCGGCAATCGTATTCGTCCACGCCTACACGATGTACGTCTATGTCTTCCTCTTCGTGTCGGCCGGCCTCGAGCGCTTCGACGCCACGCTGGACGAAGCCGCGTCGGGCCTCGGCGCGAGCACATGGCAGCGATTGCGTCGCGTCACGCTGCCACTGTTGATGCCCGCGGTTGCCGGCTCCATGCTCCTCGTCTTCATGAATGCGTTGGGCTCGTTTTCGGCGCCCTACGTATTTGGTGGCGGGCTCCGGGTGTTGTCGACACAGATTCTGGCGTCGAAGATCAACGGCGCGATGGGGCTCGCGTACGTGGAGACAACGGTACTCGCGCTGAGTGCCGTCGCGGGACTGTTGCTCTTTCGGTGGATCGACAGGAAACGCAAATACACGCTGGCGGGGAGGGGCGGCCGGACGCGGCGCGTGATTCGGTCGCGTCGGGCGCAGGTCATGACGAGCTTCGCTGCCGCGCTCATCGTCATTACGCTCGTCCTTCCGCACCTGATGGTGATACTCGTCTCTTTCGCGCGCGATGGTGTGTGGACGACCCAGGTATTACCGCCGGAGTACACCTTGGAGAACTATCGGCGGCTGTTCTCGGAGCCAGAGCTGTGGCGTCCCATCACCAACAGCGTTTCGATGGCGCTCGTCGCGACCGCGGCGAACGTCGTGGTGTGCTTTCTCGCCGCGTATCTCATCGTATTCCGCAGATTCAGCGGGAAGCGTCTGCTCGAGCTGCTCGTAGCGTTGCCGTGGGCCATCCCTGCGACCGCGATCGCGCTCGGCCTCGCCGCGACCTTCAATCAGAACGACCTGCTGACCGGTCGAGTCCTGCTGGTGGGGACGTTCTGGATTCTTCCCCTCGCCTACTTCATCAGGGACATTCCGCTGGTGGCATCGGCGGTGGAGGGCTCGCTCCGGCAGATGGATCCGTCATTGGAGGATGCGGCGCGGGGGCTCGGCGCGTCGTGGATGCTCACCATGCGGCGTGTTATTCTGCCCGCCGCCCGACCTGGTCTGGTGGCGGGTGCGCTTCTGGCAGCCGTTACGGCCGTCGGCGAGTTCGTCGCCAGCGTCGTTCTCTACACGCACGCGAACAGGCCGATCTCCATGGAAATCCTGGCGCAGCTGCGGGCTCTGGCGTTTGGAACAGCGGCAGCTTACAGCGTATTGTTGATTTTCCTGGTGCTATTGATGACGCTGGCGGCGAGATCCTTCGAGGAAAGACTTGCCTAATACCGGGAGCCGTCCGCGCGTCGTCATTATCGGCGGCGGGTTCGCTGGCATCGCAGCTGCAAAAGCTCTTCGCCGCGCGCCTGTGGACGTCACGCTGCTCGACCGCACCAACCACTTCATCTTCCAGCCGCTGCTCTATCAGGTTGCCACGGGCGCGCTGGCGCCGAGCGACATCACGGCGCCAATCCGGTGGATTCTCCGCCGGCAGAAGAACACCCGGGTGCTGATGGGGGATGTGCGGAAGATCGATCCCGCGGCGCGCGTGGTATTCATCGATGACGAGATGCGGGAGATTCCTTATGATTATCTGATCGTCGCGCCCGGAGCGCGGCACGCCTACTTTGGTCATGACGAATGGGAGCCGTACGCGCCGGGGCTCAAGGCGATTGAAGATGCGTCGGAGATTCTCCGTCGATTTCTGCTCGCCTTCGAAAACGCGGAGAAGTGCGAAGTTCCCGAGGATTGCGAGGAGTATCTCACCTTCGTCGTAGTGGGCGGAGGGCCGACAGGAGTAGAGCTTTCAGGCGCACTCCCATTCATCGCCAGGAAAGTACTCGCCCCCGACTTCAGGACGATCGACGCGAGAAGCACCCGCGTGATTCTGGTCGAAGCCGGACCGCGGATACTTCCCTCCTTTCCGGAGGACCTCGCCAGTCATGCAGCGAAGGATCTCGCGGATCTTGGCGTGGAGCTGCGGCTGGGGTCGACGGTGACAAAGGTCGAGCGTGACGGCGTATGTATCGGTGACGAGAAGATCCGCGCTCGCACGGCGTTCTGGGCGGCGGGAAACAAGGCAAGTTCACTCGGCCGTTTCCTCGATGCCCCGTTGGATCGCGCTGGCCGCGTACACGTGAATCCTGACCTTTCGGTGCCCGGTCATCCTGAAATCTTTGCTGTTGGAGACATCGCCGTGGTCGTGCAGGACGGAAGGATGGTGCCGGGAGTCTGTCCCGCGGCGAATCAGGAGGGTGCTACAGCGGCGAAGAACATTCTGCGCGACCTGTGGCACCAGCCCCGAAAAAGCTTTCGCTATTTCAACAAGGGCGATCTGGCCACGATCGGACGCTCGCGCGCGATCGCGGATTTCGGTAAAGTAAAATTTACGGGCAGACTGGCGTGGCTTCTCTGGCTGTTCGTCCACATAATGTATCTGGTGGGATTTCGTAACAGACTGAGCGTGCTGATGCAGTGGACCTACGCCTACATCACGTATCAGCGGGGGGTGCGGCTGATTACCGACGTCGAGCGCTACAAGCCGCCCGCGGACAGTTTG
>JANMTG010000132.1:0-1542 GCA_031390205.1 Gemmatimonadota bacterium | reverse complement strand
CGTCGCCGCGACCGCGGCGTGTGAGCCTATTCAGAAGAGACAGTCGTTACGGCGGGAGGTGAACGCCGCGATCAGCTCGCGCAGACCCGGCGGGAGGGGTGAAGCGCCGCGCATGACACCCTGGGTGAAGGCGGCGAGGTGATTGGTGCGATCGGGCTTGAAGGCGAACAGGTGCATGATCTGCGGCACCGGAATGCCCCCCGCCCGCATGCCGTTGATCGGACCCGCGTACGGCCCCTGCGGCGTGGCTTGCTCGACTTCGCCGAGAAACATTGGCTTCATTGGACGATCCGCGAAAAAATGGAGGAGTGACCAGACGGTAAGGCGGGCGCTGGCAGCCTGGCCGTTCTCAGTTGCAGTCCCTCTTTTCTACCGGAACACGATCCAAAGCGCCCCGATCGTCGCCGCCAACAGCACCGACAGCCAGATAGTCAGACGCCGCTCTGTCGGCGTGTCCTCGATGTCGAGCACCTTCGTCGCCGTCTGCAGCGTGAGGTCCGCCACACGCTGCGGCTCGGGAGGCGGAGTCAGGAAGCTCACGACAATCAGGATCGCGCTGCAAAGAGCAAACAGCAGCGCTGCAAAATGGAGGAAGTTGATTCCCGCATACCAGGACAAGAGACTATCCGGCGGAAGGCTTCCCTTCGACAGCTCGAGTATCAGACGCGCGAAACCGAGCACGAAACCGGTCCACAGTGCGGCGAGCGCACCCGTCCCGTTCAGCCGCGGATTCAGGATTCCGAGGAGGAAACACGCCGCGATCGGCGGAGCGATGTAAGCCTGAACGCTCTGGAGATAGATGTAGATCTGCGGCGATACGTACTTCATGAAGGGGATCCAGGCGAGGCCGAGGATAACCAGGATCACCGTGGTGATGCGCCCGACCATGACGAGCCGCGCTTCGCTGGCGTCGGGCCTCCACTTGCGATAGACATCCCACGTCAAGAGGGTCGAGCAGGAGTTGAACGCCGATGCGAGTGAGCTCATGAGCGCCGCGAGTACTCCCGCCAGCACCAGGCCCTTGAGTCCCGCCGGGAGGAGACGCGTCACCAGCGTCGGGAACGCCGCGTCGGCGTTGCCACCGCGGATGTCCGCGTACAGAGCGGCCGCGATGATGCCAGGCACCACGAAAATGAACACTGGAAGAATCTTCAGGAAGCCGGCGAGAATCGTCCCGCGCCGCGCTTCCTTGATGTTTTTCGCCGCCAGCACGCGTTGCACGATGTGCTGGTCGGTACACCAGTACCAGACGCCGAGGATCGGCGCCCCGAAGACGACGCCCGTCCACGGGAAATCCGGATGGTTCGAGGGCTTCCACATAGAGAAGAATTCGGGAGACACCTGCGCCTGGAGACCCGACCATCCACCCACTGCATTGAGCCCTACTATCATCAGGGTCGTCGAGCCGAGGATCAGCACCACTGCCTGCATCACCTCGGTATAGATTACGGCTCGGAGCCCACCGAAGATCGTGTACAGTCCGGTAATGACGATCAGGATTGCCGCGCTCGTCCAGAAATCAAAGCCTGTCACTGCCCGCAT
>JANMTG010000118.1:0-4005 GCA_031390205.1 Gemmatimonadota bacterium | reverse complement strand
GCCGGGATAGAAGAAGGAGTTCCGCTCCACGGGGATCGTCGAAGTCCAGTCGTTGCGGCCGTCAATGTTGACGTACAGGTACTGTTTGTAATCAAGCGACACCCTGCCGAAAAGACCGATCAGGCGGCGCTGCGAGATCCTGGTGGCGCTCGACCTAAGGTTGGTATTGTTGACCGAGACAAAGTTCGGCTCCAGGAAGTCCCGACCAACCGACGCATCGACCGTCGACTTGTAGTCGCTGATCTGGTTGCCAAGGAGGCCACTGATCGAGATGGCGCTGGTGATGGCGCGGCTGTGGACGTTGAACAGCGTCTGCACGTTGCTGCTCCGCGTCATGTCGTTCGCGACGTCGATGATCCCCCTTTCCCCAAAGCCCCACGTGCTCTCGGGATGCCGCAGGATCTGCGCCTGATTCGTGTAGGTGTCGGTCCCGATATTGGTCTTGAGATTACCCCACGAGAACGGCGCAATCGTGAGCCCCAGGTTCGCGATAATGCGGTTGTTCTTGGAGCTGTTGAAGTTCTTGTCGGTGTTGAAATACGGGTTGTCGTACTCCAAACCCTGCCCCAGCGTCGTGAGCCGCCGCCGGTTGCCGGCCGGCGTAAGGTAGTCGTCGGCCCTGTCCGTCTGCGGCCAGACCAGCAGCCCGATCAGCGGACCACCTGCTCCCTTGAAGGACTGATTGTTGTCGGCGTAGGTGTAGCCCATCGACAGGTCGACGTTCAGCCAGCTGTTGACTTGAGCCTGGGACGCCCCCGTCAGGTTGATCCGGTCGTACTTGTCGTTCGGGACGACGCCTCCCTGATTCGTGAGCGAGGTTGCGAGCCGGTAGTTCACTTTATTGTCGGCGGCGGCCCCGCTGAACGTCAGGTTGTGCTTCTGCGTCTTGGCGGTCTGGAAGAAGCCGTCGATGTTGTCGTAGAACTGCGTTCCGGCGGGATATGGTTCGCCCCAGTAGAGGAACGTGCCCGTTACGGTGCTGACGCCGCTCGGCCCATAGACCTGTTGAATCTCGGGTCTGGTTCTAACGCTCTCGAACCTGAAGCTGTTGCTGTAATCCAGCCCGCCGACGCCCGCCTTGCCGCGCTTGGTCGTGATGACGATGGCGCCATTCGCCGCATCGATGCCGTACAGGACGGCTGCCTCAGGCCCCTTCAGGACGACGAGGCTCTCGATATCCTCCGGATTGAGGTCGGCAGCCCGGTTGGTGAAGTCGACCCCGCGGTTCTCGAACGAGTACTGCGACCCCCCGAACGAGGACGCAAGCACGCCGGTGTGGAGAGTCTTGTTGTCCATCGGCAGGCCATCGATGATGAACAGCGGCTGATTGCTGCTGCTTATGGAACTGACACCTCTGATGGTGATCGACGATGACGCGCCCGGAACGCCCGAGGTGCTCGTCACTTCCACACCGGCGACACGCCCCTGTAGGGCATTGACAAAATTCTCTCGTTGCGTCTCGGCAATGGCGGCGCCCTTAACGCTCTGCTGAGCGGTCCCTAAAGACCTTTGCGCAGTCGTCTGTCCCAGGGCGGTAACCACCACTTCGTCCAGAGTAGTGGCAACCTTGCCAAGCGCAAAATCCTGCGCGGCGGATCCTCCTTCCGGGACCGTTACCGCGACGCGCTGCGGCGCGTAGCCCAGGCGCCGTGTGGTTACGACTCGTGATCCCGCCGGAACGCCCACCACCGCATAAGTACCATCCGGGCCCGTCTGCGCGCCGACTGACGTTCCATCGACGCGGACCACCACGCCCTCGAGCGGCGCACCCGTTGCGCCATCGCTGATGCGCCCGCGAATGATCCCCGCGCCCTGCCCGACGGCAAGTGAGGGAGACGCAAGCAACGCGAGTGCGAGAAAGCTCAGAACCCGATGCAACCGCATGGTGCCTCCAAAATCGATCGTATATGGTGATGCTTGGTCTAGTTTGTTACACTCCGCGAAGTTGTGCAAGAGAATCATTTTTTCGCTGGACGCTACCCTCGCCCAACGCGATACTTTGCTGATCAGGCATCGGCTCCCCGAACACGTCCATTTTATGAGACGAAGGCTTCTCTTCACCGCGCCAGGTATCCTCGCAGTAGCTGCGGCCTGCGCCCCGACAACGTCGACCGTCAGTGCCATCTCGTTTCCCGGAGTCGACGCTTCAGCGCGAAGAATGCTCGGGCCTGCCACGCCCGGTGTGACCGCCGCCCTGTCCTCGGCCGACCGGAATTGGATCGAGCGCACACTCTCTTCGCTCACGCTGCGGGAGAAAGTCGGTCAGCTCGTGATGCCGTGGGTGGGTGGCGATTACGCCGCTGTCGGCTCGCCGGAATTCGAGCAGGTCCGCAAATGGATCGAGGAAGACAAGGTAGGCGGGCTCGTGCTCTCCATCGGCCTGCCACTCAGCTATGCGGCCAAGCTCAACGAGTTTCAGAGCCGCGCGAAAGTCCCGTTGCTCATCGCCTCAGACATGGAGAACGGCCCAGGGATGCGGCTCGGTGGCATCTACGCACTTCCGTCGATGCTCCCGCAAGGCGGCGGAACGGTATTTCCCCCAGTGATGGCGCTTGGAGCAACCCGCTCCGACGATCTCGCCTACCAGCTCGGTCAGGTGCTCGGAACCGAAGCGCGCGCCATCGGCGTGCACATGGCGTTCGGGCCGGTGCTGGACGTGAACTCCAATCCGGTCAATCCAATCATCAACACCCGCTCGTTCGGCGAGAATCCCGGGCTGGTGTCGAGCCTCGCCCGCGCATATATCCGCGGCGCGCATTCGAGGGGGCTGCTCACGACGGGGAAGCATTTTCCCGGGCACGGCGACACGGAGGTTGATTCGCACATCGACCTGCCGACCATCCGCGCGAGTCGAGCCGGGCTCGACTCAGTGGACCTGCCCCCGTTTCGCAACGCCATAGCCGACGGCGTCGATGCGATCATGACCGCCCACATCGCGGCCGTCGGAATAGAGGGAGACAGCGCGGGGCCCGCCACTCTCTCGCGCGGATTCATGACGGGCATGCTGCGCGACGAGCTGCGCTTCGGCGGGCTGCTGTTCACCGATGCCATGACGATGGGCGGAATCGCGAAGCGCTATGGTGCAACCGAGCCGCTCATAATGGCGGTGGAAGCGGGCGCCGATATTCTGCTGATGCCGCGCAACGTCACGACTGCCATCGAGACCGTTGTCGGGGCGGTTACGAGCGGACGGATCTCTGAAGCGAGGCTAGATGCGTCCGTCCGGCGCCTCCTCACCGCCAAGGCGCGCGCCGGTCTCAGAACGGGAAGGCTCGTCGATCTCAACGCCGTGGGTCGGACGGTCGGCATACCGTCGCATACGGAGATCGCCGATCAGATTGCCGAACGATCCATTACCCTGGCACAGGACCGGGGCAACCTCGTTCCGCTCAGCGACGATTCGACGAGAAAGATTCTCGCCATTACCTACGCCGATGGAGCCGACCTGGTGGCGGGGAGAGCCTTCAACGCCGTGATGGGTGACCGTATCCCGGGAATCGCGTCCGCCCGTGTGGATGTGCGCACGACCGACCCCGAGTATGCGACGTTGCGCTCCCAGGCCGACTCGGCGCACCTCGTTCTCATCTCGGTTTACGTATCGCCGAGGGAGTTCGCCGCGACTGTGGGCACCCAGCAGGCTTTCTCGCAATTCGTGGAAGGATTGGCGTTGTCCGGGAGGCCGATAATCGTCATTTCCTTTGGGAGCCCTTATCTCCTCAGCGCCTTTCCTTCGGTTTCCTCATACGTGCTTGCGTGGGGAGGCGCTCCAGTCAGCCAACGCGCGGCAGCGCTCGCGGTACTCGGCTACAGCGGCATCTCCGGCCGGCTCCCGATCTCCCTGCCGCCAACTATTCCTTTTGGTGCCGGCCTCAACCGGTCGCCTACAGGGACGTGGACGCCGATCAGATGAAGACTTGCCGTACTCTTTTTCTATTTTCTTCCTTCGCGTTGGCGTGTGCGCCCGCGGCAACGCCTCCCAAGCCGGCACCGGTGGCCCCACCGATC
>JANMTG010000110.1:0-20223 GCA_031390205.1 Gemmatimonadota bacterium | reverse complement strand
GGCTGTCGATGAAGATTGGCGTGCGCCGGTCTTGCGAGGCCATTTGCGCTCGATCCAGAGCAGGACCGGCGCCGCGACGTATATGGAGCTGAACGTTCCGGTGAAAATTCCGAACGACATCACCCAGGCGAACGGTCTGATCACTTCGCCGGCAAAGAAGAGAAGAGCGAGAGTCGCGGCGAGTGCGGTGGTATGGGTGAGGATCGAGCGCGGGAGCGTCTCGTTGATGGAGCGATTGAGCGTCTCGTAGAGCGACTCTTTCCTTCCTTTCCGCAGGTTTTCGCGAACGCGATCGAAGATGATGATAGTGTCGTTGAGCGAGTACCCAAGCACCGTCAACAGGCCCGCCACGACGGTGAGGGAGATCTCCAGGTTCATGAGCGCAAGGAACGCAATCGTGCCGATGATGTCGTGGCTGGTGGCGATCAATGCCGCCGCTCCGAACCGCCACTCGAACCTGATGGATAGATAGATGAGGGTGATGATGAACGAGATGAGGATTGCGATAATCGCTCCTTGACGGAGCTCGTTTCCGACGCGTGGTCCCACGGCTTCGCGGCGTGCGATCCTCAGCTGATCGGCGCCGAACTGTTGCTTGAGCACGGCCTCGATCCTGTTGGCAATAGTCTCGGCTCCACTGGCCTGAGCCTGGACATGGGATGCGTCCTGGGCGCGGACGGTGTAGTCGCGGTTGGACCCAAACTGCTGGATTTCGACCCCGTGAATCCCGGCCTTCTCCAGGGTCGAGCGGATCCGCCCGGCATCGGCCGGATTGGTGAACTCCACCTGCATCAGCGTGCCACCGGTAAACTCGATGCTGAAGTTGGCGGGCTCAAAGGCGAGGGAGCCCAGTCCGATGACAAGGAACGCGGCCGTGATGCCCACCGCCCATTTCCACCAGCGGATGAAGTCGTAGTTCGTGTCGTGAAGAATGCGCAGCATTAAATGCTCAGTGTGCGAGAGTCGGGCGAGCGATTGAGCCAGACGAGGAAGAAGGTGCGTACGACGAAGATGGCTGTGATGAGCGAAGCCGCGATGCCGGCGAGGAGCGTCACCGCGAATCCTCTCACGGGACCGGTTCCATATTGATATAGAACGGCGGCGGTGAGGGCGGTTGTGACCTCCGAGTCCACGATTGCGCTCATGGCGTGACGGAATCCTTCGTCAACGGATGTCCTGATGGTTTTTCCGAGGGCGAGCTCTTCCCGAATGCGCTCGAAGATGAGAACGTTCGCATCAACGGCGATTCCGATTGAGAGGATGAAGCCGGCCAAACCCGGGAGCGTGAGCACGGCGTTGAAGCCGGCCAGCGCGGCCAGCGTGTAAAGGAGGTAGAGGGCAAGACCCGCAACTGCCAGCACGCCGGCAAAACGGTAATAGCCGACCATGATTACGACGACGAGAGCGATTGCGATGATGCCCGCCTTCATCCCCTTCTGAATGGAATCCTGGCCGAGGCTTGCGCCGATCTGCGTGGTGTAGACGACCTTGAGCGGAACCGGCAGCGAGCCCGCGCGCAGCACCAGCGCCAGGTCCTGCGCCGCCTGGAGGTCCTTGCCGCCCATCGTGATCTGGCCATTCGCTCCAATGGCGCTCTGAATTACCGGTGGGCGCCCCATCACGCGTTGATCGAGCACGATCGCCATGTAGTCCTGGATGTGGCGCGCGGTCTCGGCGCGGAAGCGCCGGGCACCCTCGTTGTTCATGGTGAACTGCACGAGGTTCCCTTCCTGCGGCGAGGTGTTGGGCTTGGCGTCGGTGAGAAACTCGCCGGTGATTATCGGCTTGGCATCGAGGACGTAGAAAGGTCTGTACACGTCATTGCCGAGCGAAACCGTGTCACTGCTCCAGCGAAGCACCTTTCCAGGGGGTAGTAGACCCGCTACCTCCGGCAGCGCCAGGTATTGCGTGACGATGGGAACGTTGGCCTGCGCAACGTAGTACTCCCCCGGCATCTGTCCCTGCTGAATGAGTCTGGAGAAGGCGCCGGGTCCGCCAACAGCTGCAGCGGCAGCGGAGCTATCGGCCCGCGTGCTGTCGGCTTTCTTCGTGGTGTCGATGGTGAAAAGCGACTGCAGTCCTGCCGCGTCCGGCGCCGAGTCCGGTTTCCCGCCAGGCGTGGTGGACACCGTCGCCGGCTTCCGGTCCTTGAGGATTGCATCGAGCCGTGGAAGCGCTTTTTCCAAGGCCCGTGTCTCGTCGGTTATCTGAAATTCCAGGAACGCCGATTTCTGCACGACGTCCTGCGCGCGGCGGGGATCGTCGATGCCGGGGAGCTCGACGATGATGCGGTCGTTCCCCGCCTTCTGCACCAGGGGCTCGGCGACACCGAACTCGTCGATACGGGTGCGAACCACTTTGAGCGCCCTGTCGATCGCTTCGCTCTTGTCGAGCACCGCGCCCTTGGATTCGTCGACCTCCAAGGAGAGGTGCATGCCACCTTGAAGGTCGAGCCCCTTCTTGAGAGGGACTCGCTTGACGGTGTCGTAGACGAACACGCCGTCTCGTTTCACGCGCTCGACCACCGTGCGCGGAAAGAGCGCCCACAAGGACGCCGCGACGAGGCCAACTATTATGAGAACACGGTACTTCAGACTCATGCCGTGAGTACGGAAAAAGGTGCGCTTCGGGACTAGCCTTTAAGGTTATCGGGAACGCCGAACAGCGTCAACGCATTCCGGGCATCCAACTCGTCCTGCCCGAGCTGCTTCATCAACTGCTCCGGCGCGGCGAAGCGCCGTGTTTCGCGAAGCCGCGCGATCAGATCGAGCCGCACCTGCGCCCCGTAGAAATCGCCGGTGGTATCGAAGAGGTGTGCCTCGAGCGTGGTGGTCGAGTCGCCGAAGGTCGGCCTCGGACCGAGATTCAACATTCCACCGGCGGGACCACGCGGCGTTTGCGCGCGTACCGCATATACGCCTTCGGGCGGGAGCAACTTCCGCGATGGGGCGGCTCCCAGATTGAGAGTGGGAAACCCCAGCGATCGTCCCCGTTGGCTTCCCTGGATTACCCGGCCGCTCACCGAGTAGGGCCGTCCCAATCCCACGCAAGCGCGCTCCAGGTCGCCACCCGCCACCGCGCGCCGGATTGAAGTGGACGACACCGAGTGTCCATCCGGCGTCGCAACCGCATCCACGACCTCCACCTTGAAGCCGTCCCTCTCTCCCAGCTCACGCAGGACGCCGACGTTCCCTGCCCGCTGCCGCCCAAATCCGTGGTCATAACCTATCAGCAGCTCCTCGAATCGGAACCGTTGCCTCAGCACGCGCTCGACGAACTCCTCCGCGGAAAACGCGGCGAGGGTGGGCGTAAAGGGAACGACGGCAAGGTAGTCAATCCCTGATTCGGCCAGCACTTCGAGCTTCTCCTCACGCGTAGTCAGAAGAAGGGGCGCGGCAGCGGGATTCACGACCTCCATGGGATGAGGATCGAACGTCACAAGAACGCTCGGAAGTCCGCGCGCGCGCGCACGCATTACGAGCTTCTCAATTACAACACGATGTCCGCGATGCACTCCGTCGAAGGTTCCGACGGTAATGACCGTGCCCTTCACATGGGGTGGAAGGCCAGAGTCGTCCAGCCATTCGTCAGCCATCGGCCACCACCCGGAGCGCTCGGAGCGGCGGCCTATCCGCGCTCAGCCGGTCAAGCGAGAACGCATCCCGAACATGGAATTCGCCGACCCCCGTTCTACGAAGCGAGCTCAGGTGAGCGGCGGAGGAGGCAGCACGCCCCAGGTCGCGCGCCAACCCTCTGATGTACGTGCCTCCGCTGCACGTAATCACCGCGCGCACCGAGCTGGCGTCAATCGCGCGAATGTCCCACTCGTGCACGGTGACCGTCACCGGAGCGAGCTCGAGTGGCTCGCCACGCCGCGCCCCATCGTAGGCCCGCACTCCAGCGATGCTCTTGGCCGAGTACGCGGGCGGGATCTGGGAGATGGAGCCGGTGAGAGTGCGGATCGCGGCGCGCACGCCGGCCTCAAGCGGCAGCTCCGCGGATCGCGTAACAGCGCCGGTTTCGTCGTCGGTGTCGGTCTCGGTGCCGAATGTGATGGTCGCTTCGTAGACCTTGGGCTCGGTGTCGAGGAAACTAGCGAGGCGAGTCGCCCTGCCGAAGAGGAGCACGAGCAGCCCGGTGGCAAACGGGTCGAGGGTCCCCAGGTGCCCTATGCTGCGCTCACCGTAGATCTGTCTCGTGCGCAGAACCACGTCATGTGAGGTAATGCCCGCGGGCTTGTCCACCAGGAGCAGACCGCCAGTGGATTTCCCCGCGCGCGCTCCGTCGTCCCGATCAGTCGGAGGGGTCGTCTCTTCCACGCGCCGCGGTGGCGTCCTGCCTCTTGACGTCCGCGAGGAGCGACTCAATGCGGGCCGCGCGCGCGATGGTGTCGTCCTCCCGGAACTGTATTTCCGGAGCGACGCGCAACTGGAGCTCTCGCCCGACGCGGGACCGCAGGTGCGAGGCAACGCTCTCCAGCCCCTGGAACGTCGCCGCCTTCTCCGTGTCGCTTCCAAGCACACTCACGTACACGCGCGCGTGACGCAGGTCAGGCGTCACGTCGGCGCCTGTGACCGTGACGAAGCCCACGATCCGGGGGTCTTTCACCGCTTCGGTGAGGAACGTCGCTACCTCGACGCGGATCGCTTCGGCTACGCGATCCGCCCTCCGCGTATTACGCAGACGCGCCCGCCGCCGAAGCCAGCGTGCGGGCGATCTGCTCCATCCGGTAACACTCGAGCACATCCCCCGCCTTGATGTCATTGAAGTTCTCGATGCCGATGCCGCACTCGAAGCCTTCGCGCACTTCCTTCACGTCGTCCTTGAAGCGGCGCAGCGAGGAGATGTTTCCGTCGTATATCTCCACCGCATCGCGCACCACTCGCACGCGGCCCTGGCGGTTGATGACGCCGCTTCGAACCGAGCATCCGGCAATGACGCCCATTTTCGGAACCTTGAACAACTCTCTTACTTCCGCTTCGCCGAGAACCACCTCGCGCTCCTCGGGGCGCAGCATGCCCTCGAGGGCGGCGCGCACGTCCTCCACCGCCTCATAGATGATTTTGTACAGCTTGATGTCGACGCCTTCGCGCTCGGCGGCCGCGCGGGCATTGTTGTCCGGGCGAACGTGGAAGCCGACGATGATCGCTCCCGATGCGCGGGCGAGGAGGATGTCGCTCTCCGTGATGGCGCCAACCCCGCGATGGATGACCTCGACCGAGACCTCTTCGTGCGAGAGCTGCGCCAGCGCGTCGGCGAGCGCTTCGGCCGGCCCGCCCTGATCCGCCTTGATGACGATCCGGAGCGTCCGCTTCTGGCCGGGCGCCGTCTGCGACATGAAATCTTCGAGAGACACGACGCCCTTCGCCGTGCGCCGGCTCCTTGCCTCGCGGTCCAGCCGCTGGCGGCGCTGCGCAATCTCCCGCGACTCCATCGCGTCTTCGACGACGACGAACTGATCGCCCGCCATCGGCACTCCGCCAATTCCCAGTATCTGTGCCGGTAGGCCAGGCCCCGCCTCCTTGATGGCGCGACCACGCTCGTCGAGCAGCGCGCGCACGCGCCCGGAGTACATGCCGCAGATGAAGTCATCACCAACCTTGAGAGTGCCGTTGCTGATCAGCAGCGTCGCCACCGCTCCCTTGCCCGGATCGAGCTGGGCTTCGATCACCGCCCCTGTCGCGCTCCGGTTCGGATTTGCCTTGAGGTCGAGAATTTCCGCCTGCAACAGAATCTGATCGAGGAGAGAATCCACGTTGGTTCCCTTCTTCGCGGAGACTTCGCTCGAGAGCACCGTGCCGCCGAATTCCTCCAGCACCACTCCGTGCTGCAGAAGGTCCTGCTTCACTTTCATCGGATTGGCGCCGGGGACATCGATCTTGTTGATGGCGACGATCAGCGGCACGCCGGCATTGCGCGCGTGGGAGATCGCTTCGATGGTCTGGGGCATCACCTGATCATCCGAAGCAACTACCAGGACGACGATGTCGGTTACCTGGGCGCCGCGGGCGCGCATCGCCGTAAACGCTTCGTGGCCCGGCGTGTCGAGGAAGGTTATCGCCTTGCCGCCGGGCAGCGAAACGTGGTAGGCGCCGATGTGCTGAGTGATGCCGCCCGATTCGCCGGCGACGACGTTCGACTTCCGAACGTAGTCGAGAAGCGATGTCTTGCCGTGATCGACGTGCCCCATGATCGTAACCACTGGCGGCCGGGGACGAAGCTGCTCCTCGGTGTCCTCGGAGACGGTCGCTGTATTGAGATCGGCTGCATACTCCTGTTCCTTCACGGCCTGAAAGCCGAACTCTCCGGAGATCAACTCGATCTGGTCGAAGTCGAGGCGCTGGTTGATGGTCACCATCAGCCCCAGATTCTTGAACGCAAACCCGACGATCTGCACCGCGGGAATCTTGAGGATTTGCGCCAGCTCGTTCACGGTGATGAACTCGTTGACGTGCACCGTCTTTTTCTCGCGCTCGACCTCGGCCTGGCGCTGCGCCGCCAGCTCTTCGCGGTAGGTGCCGTCCTCGGCGCGACGCGCTCCGCCACGGCGGATCGGCCCGCGCATGGTTGCCATCGTCTTCCCGATGTTCGCCGACACTGCTTCCTGGTCGACTCCCCTCTTTCCCTTCTTTCCGCGGCGCGCTCCGCGATCGTCTGGGCGACCACCAGGCCGGTCATCGCGGCGTGGAGGAGCGGTGCCGGCTCCGGGTGCAGCCGATGCGACCGGGCGCGGTGGCGCATAAGGCGCACCGGTCGCGACCGGGCGCGGCCGGGGAGCGCCGGGGACAACCGGCTGCGGACGCTGACGGTCGCGCGCATCGCCGCGATCGGTGCCGTGGTGCGAGGGCTGAGATGTCTGCGCCGCCGATCCGGCGCGGCGCACCGGTGCGACCGGCGCTGTGTGCGGATGATCGAGCGTCGAATCCAGTGAAGTAGACGACGCCATCGGAGCGGGCGCGACGGTTACAGGATCGGGAGCAGCGACGGTTTCAACGAACGCAGGCGACTGCGCCTCGGCCACCACTTCGGCAACCGGATCCGGCGCGACACGCCGGCGGCGGCGGGCAACCGCGTCGGCGGCCACGGGCTCGACCTTTACTTCGGCCGGGGCGGGCGCGGCCGCAGTTCCACGGCGGCGACGAGCGGCTGTTGGCGGCGCGGCGACGCGCGCTCGCTTTTCCCGCTCCCACCGGGCGCGGATGCGCGCGATCTGATCGTCACTCAGCGGACTGAGATGGCTTCGCACCGGAACGTCCATCTGACGGAGAAGATTGATCACCTCGTCTGAGGTGATTCCGAATTCCCCTGCCAGGTCATGCACTCGAAGCTTGTTCAACCCAACTCCTCCTCACGCCCTTCCGGCATCGCGCTCAGGCTGAGCGCCCGAATGCCTTTTGCCAGACCCCTGTCCACCACTCCCACCACGGTTGTCGATTCGCGACCGACCGCGTTGCCGAGCTCCTTCGCCGATCCCGCCGCGAAAACGGGTACGTCTCTCGCCCGGAGCAGCGGAATCACTTTATTCAAACTGTTACTCGAAGCGTCCGGCGCCGCAATAGCCACGATCAACTTGCCGCTTCGTGCCGCTTCCCTCACCCGCTCGACACCGATAACCGCTCCACGCCCGCGCACGCCGAGGCCAAGGAGCGCGAACAGTCTGCGGGTCGTGTCAGCATCCATGTCCAGCTACTCCGCCTTGGCGTTGTCCTTCTCCGCCTGGGCGTTGTCCTTCTCCGGCTTCGCGCCTTCCTTCTCCGCCCTGGCGCTTACCTTTTCCGCGGTGGTGCCTCCCTTCTCCGCCTGAGCGCCCGTGGGGACAGGTCCTTCCGCCCCCATCTCCGTGCTCGCCGCGGCATCCTCGGGAGTGTTCGTTACCGCCTTCTCCGGCGTTTCCGGAGCGTCGTCGGTCGTCAGCTCGTTGATTATCGCCATCAGCCGGTCTGCCTCCTCAGGCGCGATTCCAGGCAAGCGCAGAAAGTCCTCACGCTCGAGATCGATGATGTCGTCGAGCGTGCGATAGCCGGCCTCTTCCAGAACGGCGACCGTCGCGGGCTGCATCCCCTCGATATCGAGGAGACGCGGATTGACACCCGACACCGGCTCGTCGGTCGGAAGCGGCGCAAAGATCGGCTGGTCGGACCCGCGCTCCATCCACTCGCGACTCGAGTAGAGCTCGATCTTCCACTCGGTGAGCTCGGACGCGAGCCGCACGTTCTGCCCGTTGCGGCCGATGGCCAGCGAGAGCTGGTCCTCGTCCACGATTGCCTGAATTGTCTTGGTGGCCGGATCGCTGAACACGCGAGCGACGCGCGCCGGCGCCAGCGCCAGCTTGGCGAATCGCTCGGGATCAGCCGACCAGGGGACGATGTCGATGCGCTCCCCACCCAGCTCGTTGACGACGGCCTGGACGCGCGAGCCCTTGAGGCCAACGCATGCTCCCACCGGATCCACTGAGTCGTCGCGGGAAAAAACCGCGATCTTGGTGCGGCTGCCGACTTCCCGCGCGCTGGCGCGGATCTCGACGAGGTTCTGCTGGATTTCCGGGACTTCGAGCTTGAACAGTGCCTTCACGAACAGCGCATCGGCTCTGCTCAGCACGAGCCGGGGACCCTTCGGAGTCTCCTCGACGCGCTTCAGCACGGCGCGGATTGGATCGCCCTGGTGGAAATGCTCGCGGTGATTCTGCTCGCGGTAGGGGATGATCGCTTCGGCTTCGCGGAACTTGTTGAGCATGATGACGAGCTTCCCACGCTCGATCTGTTGCACTTCGCCGGAGAGGAGATCGCCGACGCGACTCGAGAACTCGTCGCGGATCTTCGACCGCTCGCCCTCGCGCACCCGCTGGATGATGCGCTGCTTGGCGGCCTGCACCGCTGTGCGCCCGAACTCCGCGAAGTCCACCGGAATTTCCAGCTGGTCGCCAATCTGAAAGTCGGCATCCTCAAACCGTGCCTCTTCGAGGGAGACCTGGCTCGCCGGATCCGTGACCTCTTCGACCACGGTCTTGAGCAGCACGATGCGGATTGCGCCCTTGCTCTCGTCGATGTCAACCTCGGCCTTCACCGTCGGGCCGTGTTTCTTGGCGAGCGCGGCGTTGATGCCGTCCTCGAGCAGCTCGTGCAATTCGGTGCGGTCCATCTGCTTCGAGTTCGTCAACTCGCGGATCGCCGTCAGGATTTCTACCGAAGCAGCCATGTCCCCACCCCTCTACCTTTTCCAGTGAAACGCCAGCCGCGCCTTCTCAACCGCGGACAGCGGAAAGCGCCGCTCGACGCCACGCTCGTTCCGTACAGTCACAACCTCCTGCCCCGCATCGCCCTCCACGCCGGCGATCTCCACCTCGTCCGTCCTGCGCCCGGCCGGATCTCCGGGCACGTTGCTCGTCACCACCGCGGAGCGACCGACGAACTTTCGCCAGTCGCGCGCATTCCTGAGCGGTCGCTCGAGGCCCGGCGAGGAGACCTCGAGCACGTATCGCTTCCCACCGAAATCCAGCACGTCCAGCCTGGCCTCGATCGCTCGCGATGCCGCCGCGCAGTCATCAACTGTCACCTTCTCACCGTCTTCCCGCTCGACACGAACGTCGAGGACGGGACGACCCTTGCTTCCGCCCATCTTCAGCTCAAAAACTTCAAGACCGAATGGCCTAATTGCCGAGGCCACAACGTCTTCCAATGCTTGGTTCATCTACCTTCTAGGTACGTTCAGAGGACAAAAAAATGTGGGGGGATCCCCACATTACGGTTGGCCGCCGAATTGAACGCCCTATTCAATGTAGAATAAGGCCTGAGGCGAGTCAAGCTGGGCAGGCATCGTCGAGGAGCCGAGCGTAGGCTCGCGTTATGAGTTAACCGTTTTTGCGTTTTCCGTTGTTGAGTTACGCAACAACGCGACACGCGTGAACGGTAAACGCAAAACGCAAAAGCAGCCTGGAGGCGTTGTCCTAGGCCTGAGCGGCGATGACCGCTACCTGGCGGCCGGCATCGCCCGCACGGTGGGAGAAGAAGCGGTCGTTATCGCAGCGGGTGCAGGACGCATCTACGGTCACGCGTCGCACCCCCGCAGTCGAGGCCTGCTCCGCGATGAGCGAGCGCAGGTCGACGTTGCCGGGCCGGATTGTCGGCTGGCCGGTGAGCTGCTCCCGCACCTCCGCGCTCACTTCGTAACAGCGGCCGCAGATCGCCGGCCCGAGATGAACCGCAAGCTCGGCGGCGGCGATGCCATAACGCCCGAAAGCGTCAATCGCCTTCGCCGTGATTCGGGCCGCCGTCCCGCGCCACCCCGAGTGAAGCAGACCGACGACCCCTGATTCGTGCGCAATAAAGACCGGCACACAGTCGGCAATCCCGACCGCGAGCGCGGTCCCTCGCTCGCTGGCAATGTGACCATCCGCCTCCCCGGAGTGGAGCCAGCCGTCCCAGCCGCCGGTATGAACGAGTACGCGGTCTCCATGAACCTGTCGGATCGACACGAGCCGTCTCGCGACATCGTGGAGATCGGCCTGGAGCGCGGTCCACCTCCCCATCACCTCGTTGACGGGCTCGGTGCTCGATAGGCTGAACGTTCCCGCGGCGCGGGTAGTGGTAAAGGCGCGAATTCCCCAGGCATCGAACTCGGCGATTGATTCTCTTTCCAGGTTCGTCACGGAACTCCGGGAAATGGTGCGCCAGGAAATTTTAGGGCTGAACTGAAGACCACCTGCCGGGTGCTTGTGGCTTTCAGGCCGTGGGCTACGGGCTTACTACTTCCGTCTCGTTTCCTTGAGCGATGCTTCGCGGGAAAGCCTGCGACCGCGTGATGCGTTTACCGTTTAACCGTTGTCCGTTCACCCGTTAGCGGCGCGCAATGCAAACGGATAAACGGTAAACGGGAAAACGGTTAACGCACAACGCGCTTCTCGTCCGTTCCGGTAAAGCACAACGCGCTCCTCGTCCTTCAAGGAACTCTTCTCCCCGCATTTAAGCTCGCCTGTCGTCCACTCGCGAGATAACAGCGCCAAGTGCCGTGAGTCGCTCGTCTATTCGCTCGTAACCGCGCTCGATCTGCCCGACGTTGTTGATGACGCTCGTCCCTTCGGCGCAAAGAGCGGCGAGAAGCAGGGCCATTCCGGCCCGGATGTCCGGTGACTCGAGCACCGCGCCACGCAAGCCACAGGGTCCGTGGATGAGCGCGCGGTGCGGATCGCAGAGCACGATCCGCGCTCCCATCATCGAGAGCTTGTCGACGAAGAACAGCCGCGACTCGAACATCTTCTCGTGCATCATGATCAGCCCTTCGCACTGGGTGGCGGTGACGATCGCGATAGACATCGTATCCGCCGGAAACGCTGGCCACGGCTGATCTTCGAGCTTGGGAACGTGTCCACCCATGTCCGACTGAATCTGGCGGGTCTGCTTCGCGGGAACGATGAGATCGTGGCCGTCCTCCACGCACTCGATGCCCAGTCTCGAAAATCCCATGCGCGTTGAGCGCAGGTGCTCGATGCCGGCATCCTGGATCCGCAGCTCCGACTTGGTGACGGCCGCGAGCCCGATGAACGATCCGACTTCAATGTGGTCCGGCCCGATGGTGTACGTCACGGGGCCGTTGCCGAGCGGGCGGCCTCCCTGGATGGTCATGGTGTTGGTGCCGACGCCGTCAATCTGGGCTCCAAGGGCAATCAGAAAATGCGCCAGGTCCTGAACGTGGGGCTCGCTGGCGGCGTTTCGCAAAATCGTCGTGCCCGTAGCCGCGGAGGCGGCCACGAGCGCGTTCTCCGTCGCCGTGACGCTCGGCTCGTCGAGAAAGACATCGGCTCCGCGAAAGCCGTTCACCCGCATCTCGATCAGCTTTCCGTGCGTGAACGAGGCGCCCAGCTGCTCCAGGGCGAGAAAGTGCGTGTCGAGCCTCCTGCGGCCGATGACGTCGCCGCCAGGCGGCGGCAGTGTCACCTGCCCGCAACGGGCAAGGAGCGGAGCCGCGAGGAGAATGGAAGCCCTGATCTTGGCGCACAGGGTGGGATTCAGGTCGCTGGGACTCAAATTCGCGGCGTGGATCGAGAGCGAGTTCCGGCCCGTCCATTCCATCGAGGCCCCCACCGACCGTATCAGCTCGACCAGGGTTTCGATGTCCCTGATGCGGGGCACGTTTTCCAGGTGGACGGGGTTGTGGGAAATGAGCGCGGCGGCCACGATGGGCAGCGCCGCGTTCTTGTTGCCGGAGGGTCGAATTGAGCCGCTGAGGGTCTTTCCACCCTCTACGACGAACTGTACTGCGGGCATGCTGCTCCTGGAGCCTGTGCGGAACTGCGCAGCGACAACGTGTTGCGAAAATATATCGAGGACAGCACTCTTTGTACCGTCCGCGGAGTCTTTCCGAAAATGGCCTCTCACTTGCACAACTACCGCCCATGACGGGATGGATGAACGTCGGCATGGAGCTGCTCCTTCAGGCCGGGACGGCTTTTCCGGACACGCTCTACACCAAGCAGGTCGTGGAGGATCCGAGTCTCTGGGATAAGGTGACCAGCATCGCCAGCGGCGTGATGACGATCACTGTCATCGTGCTGACGGTCGCTCTGGTGCCGGCCGCCTGGAATTTCAGAAAGAGCTACAAGAAGATCAGCGACATGCTCGACAAGATTTACGGAGACATCAATCCGCTGATGCGCCACGCCAGCTCGATCGCCGACAACGTGGACTACATCTCGACGTCGATCCGCGTCGACGTGCAGCAGGTAAGCCAGACGGTGGCGGCGGCGAACCAGCGGGTGCAGCAGGCGGTCGCGGCAGCCGAGGATCGGATCAACCAGCTGAATGCGCTGCTCGAAGTCGTTCAGGAAGAGGCGGAGTCGGCGTTCGTGACAACGGCCGCTACGATTCGCGGCGTGCAAACGGGAATCAACACTGCATTTGACGAGGAGGATTTGATCGATGGTGACTACGACGAAAGCGGAGCCGACGACTGGGAGAAGCCGCGGCCAAGGGTCCGACCCAGAAATGGAGTTGGACGAGGCACGTGAGCAGCAGTTCGACCTGTTGACGGCGGCCCTCATCGGCGCCGCTGTCGGAGCGGGAATAACGCTGCTGGTAAGACGAGGCCCATCGGGCAGACGGCCGGTAGGACCCCTCGTTCGTTACGCGGGTCGCGGTGCCGCGCTGGCGGGAATCGCCGGGCTCGAAGGCGCGAAGTGGGCGGGTGGCCGCGCCGCCGAAGGCGCCCGTTGGGCCGCGCCGCGCGCGCGACGTGGCTTCAACACCGCGGTCGAGAGGGGCGGCGAGCTCATCGAGCGCATTCCGGTCGACGACATGATCGAGCAGGTGCGGGACTATGCCGATACCGCGCGTGATGCGATCAACGACGTCGTAAAGGACGAGCTCAATGATCTGCGCAAGGCTGTGCGCCGTCAGCGTAAGCGCATCGGGATTTAGGTCGCCCGCCATGGCGCGCGCGGCGGCGCGCGTGATTCCGGCCGGTTGCCTGGCGCTGGCCGTTCTGGTGGCGCTGGCGCTCACACCAACCCTCGCGCACGCGTGGACACCGGGCACGCACATCTTCCTCGGCGAAGCGATCATGCGCTCGCTGCCGCTTCTCCCCGGTGGGGTGGCCGAGCTTCTTGCGGCGTACCCGTACGACTTTCTCTACGGCTCGATCGCCGCGGACACCAGCATTGCGAAGAAGTACGCGGCTGCCGGGCGGCACTGTCATTCGTGGACCGTGGGCTTCGAGATTCACGACAACGCCGAGTCGGAGCCACTTCGCGCTTTCGGACTCGGATACCTCGCACACCTGGCCGCCGATGCGGTGGCGCACAACTATTTCGTCCCCCACCAGCTCACCATAACGTCGTCTACCGCGGCGCTCGGACACAGCTACTGGGAGAGCCGCTTCGACACTCACATCGGCGAGCGGTTCAGTCGGACCGCGAAGCAGCTCATTCTGCGCGATCACGCGCACTCCGACGGTCATCTCGACCGGATACTGAGTCCCACGATCTTCAGCACTCCGACGAACCGCCGGATCTTCCGGGGAATGGTCCACGTCGCCGACACCGAATCGTGGCAGCGCATCTTCCACCTGGTCGAGGAAAAAAGCCGGTGGGACCTGACCGAGCCCGAGGTTGAGCTCTACATGGCGCGCGCATTCGACTACATCGTCGATCTGCTTTCAAGGCTCGACCGCGCTGAGCCGTTCAAGCTCGATCCCGCGGGCACCGTACCCCTTCGGGAGGCGAAGAAAGTCAGGCGGGCCGCGCTCAGGCGCGGGGGCGAAGAGCATGTGCGCGATCAGGCACAGCAGCACTTCGGGATGCCGCGTTCGATACTGCGCTATGCCACCGAGCTCCCGGAGCCGCTTTACCCGGCGCGCGACGCCAACAGCTGATTTACGCGCTTCGGGTCGGCCCGGCCCTTCGACTTTCGCATCACGAAGCCGACGAGCACTCCCTGGAGTTTTTTTTCACCGGAGAGATAACGTGCCGCCTCGTCAGGGTGCTCGACCAGAACTTCGTCGACCCAGCCGGCAATCATCGCTTCGTCGCCTACCTGTAGGAGCCCTTCGTCGGCGGCGACCTGGGCGGCGGGCTTGCCTGTTGCCGCCATCAGCGCGAAAACGCGTTTGGCCGCGGTATGACTGATGGTTCCATCGCGAACGAGATTGAGCAGCTGCGCGAGATCGGCCGGGCGCACGCGGAACGCATCGACTCCGCCTGTCGATGCACGGAGCGCGGCCGACACTTCCCCCATCACCCAGTTGTATGCGCTTTTGCCGTCGCCTGACGCGCGCGCGACAGCCTCGAAATACTCGGCGATAGCCGGCGACGCGGTGAGCTGCTCGACTTCCGTGACTGCGAGTCCGAAATCCAGAGCGAGACGTTTTCTCCGTGCGTCGGGGAGCTCGGGCAACTCGTGGCGCGCGCGCTCGATCCACTTCGCATCGAGGAGCAGCGGCCGGAGGTCCGGCTCCGGAAAGTATCGGTAGTCCTGACTCCCCTCCTTCGTACGGCCCGGGCGCACCACTTCACGCGCACCGTCCCAGAGCAGCGTTTGCTGCTCGACTTCCGCCCCCGAGTCCAGGAGTGAGCATTGCCGCGCGAACTCCGATTCCAGCGCGCGCTCAACTGCCGAGAACGAATTCATGTTCTTTACTTCCGTCTTCGTTCCGAGCTTGACCTGTCCCGGTGGACGCACGCTGATGTTCGCGTCCACCCGAAGGCTTCCCTCCTCCATGCTCACGTCACTGACATCCAGATACTGGAGGATCTGCTTAAGCGTGCGCAGGTAGGCGTGGGCGCCGGCGGCGCTCCGAATGTCGGGCTCACTCACTATTTCGATGAGCGGCACGCCGGAGCGGTTCAGGTCGATCGCCGTGGCGCCCGGGTACCGGTCGTGAATGGACTTCCCGGCGTCTTCCTCCATGTGCACCCGCGTGATGCCAATGCGAATGTCGGCACCCTTTTCGGTAGCGCCGATTGTGATCGAGCCGCCGGTGGCGAGCGGCTGGTCGAACTGCGATATCTGGTAACCCTTCGGAAGGTCGGGATAGAAGTAGTTCTTGCGGGCGAACACCGAAATGGGATTTACGGTGCAGCCCAGCCCGAGCGCCGCTCTCGTGGCGAGCTCGACGGCGTGCTCGTTGAGCACGGGCAGCGCACCCGGCAAAGCGAGGCACACGGGGCAGGTGTTGACGTTGGGCGCAGCGCCGAAATCGGCGGAGCAACCGCAGAACGCCTTGGTCCTCGTCTTGAGCTGCACGTGGACTTCGAGCCCGACCACCATCTCGTACCGCGCGCTGCTCATTGGTGGGCGTCCGCTCCGAGGGCCCCTTCGAGCGCGTACGCAACACGAAACATCGTGTACTCGTCGAAATGGCCGGTGATGATCTGTCCGCCCACCGGAAGCCGGCGCACGCGGCCAATGGGAACAGAGATCGCCGGCACGCCGGCGAGGTTGGCGGTGACCGTGAAGATGTCGTTGAGATACATCTCGTACGGATCACTGATGGCGCCGATGGGGAAGGCCGGAGTTGGCGTCGTCGGCGTGAAGATGGCACTGACTCCGCTGGCAAAGACAGATCTGAAGTCGTCAGCGATCAGACTTCTCACTGCCTGCGCCTTCCGGTAATACGCGTCGTAGTAGCCGGCCGACAGCACATAGGTGCCGAGCAGCACGCGTCGCGTCACCTCGGGTCCGAACCCCCTCGAACGGGTCTCCTCGTACATGCCTTTGAGCCCCGAGGGTGAGTCGGCCCGGAGCCCGTACCGGACTCCATCGAAGCGCGCGAGATTGGACGACGCCTCGGCCGGCGCGATGATGTAGTAGACGGGAATCGCCAGTGGCGACCGTGCCAGCGAGACATCGCGGATGGTCGCGCCCATGGCGCGAAACCGGTCGAGTGAGCGCTCACAAAGGTCGCGCACGCTCGCGTCGAGCGATTCCGGGAAATACTCCCTCGGCTTGCCGATGACGATGCCATCGAGAGTTTTCGAGTGTGCCGGGGGCGGCAGGGGGACGGCACTCCGCCCGATGCGCATCGCCTCCGTGTCGGGATTGCGAGCCTCAGGCGCGGGCACTCCGAGAGCGGACATGCGATAAATCGGGACATCGGCATCGGAGCTGGTGGAATCCATCCTGTCGAACCCGGCGATAACTTCGAGCCCGAGCGCCGCATCGCCGACGGTGCGACCGATCACGCCGACCTGGTCGAGCGACGATGCAAAGGCGACGAGCCCGTACCTGCTCACGCGCCCGTAAGTCGGCTTAACGCCGACGACTCCGCAAAAAGCGGCGGGCTGACGCACAGAACCGCCGGTCTCCGACCCGAGCGCGATGGGCGTGATTCCAGCCGCAACCGCTGCCGCCGAACCACCTGATGACCCGCCGGGAACGCACCGGACGTCGTGCGGGTTGCGGGTTGGCCCATAAGCGCTGTTCTCTGTGGACGAGCCCATGGCAAACTCGTCCATGTTCGTCTTGGCGACGACGAGCGCGCCGTGAGCGCGGAGGCGCGTAACTACCGTCGCCTCGAATGGACTGACGTAGCCCTCGAGAATTTTCGAGCCGCAAGTCGTCGGGAGACCGAGAGACGCAATGTTGTCCTTGAGCACGACCGGAACTCCGGCCAGAAGTCCCAAGTCGGCAGCGCTATCGCGGTGCTCCATCATCCGGCGGCACTCGGCGAGACTCGCGTCGGCGTCGGCAGCGAGCACGATGTTCAGATTGTCGCTGCCCGCGCCGATCTCGCGGGCCCGGTCGAATGACGCCTGAACTACGGCGGTCGGTGAGAGCTGCCCCGCGCGCACGCCGGCCACGATCTCCGCCGCGGGGAGTTGTGAATAGTTGTCGAGACTCAAGCTCAGCTCTCGCCCGTGTCCTCGTGCGTCGCGAGCCGCGGCACGATGAAGAAGCCATCGCGCATGGATGGCGCGAATGATTCGAGAGTCCCCGACATTTCCGGAGCGACGCCAACATCAGGTCTGAGCGGCGTTCCGCCCGCCCCGACTCCCGACGCCGGGGCAACGCCGCCGGTGTCAACCTGGGAAAGGACTTCCATGTGCGCCAGAATCGCGCTCAGCTCCCTGGTCAGCTCGTCGGCGCGCTCGGCGTCCACGCCGAGGCGCGCCAGCTGTGCGATGTGGAGCACATCCTCTCTGGTGACCGCCATTACTCCCGCCCGCGCTCCAGGGTGGTATATGCCAGCTTGATCGTCTTGCGCCCGACGCTCTCGTCATCGAAGTCGATCACCGCTTTCACTTCCCTTCCGACACCCGACAGCTCGGCGATGGACCCATCGCCAAAAAGCTTGTGCTTGATTCTCTCGCCTTTCACGTAGCGCGGCTCGTCCTGCGACATTTCCGCTTCCATGGCCGCGGTTTTCCGCCATGAAGGCACCTCGTGCTGGCGACGCTGGGGGTACGCGCCGCTGGTGAAGGTAGCCGCGCGCGTCGAAGTCCCGCGCCCCATCGTTTTCACACGAAGGGTCTTCGTCTCCTCGACGTTGGCGCCCGCGATCTCGTTCAGAAATCTGGATCTGATGCCGGGTGAGAGCTCCCCATTCCGGCGTCGCATCTCCGTGAACGAGAGGTAGAGCTTCTCCTCCGCTCTGGTGATGCCGACGTAGAACAGGCGCCGCTCCTCCTCGAGCTTGGGCTGGTCGTCAATCGCCTGGGAAAGCGGAAACAGTCCATCTTCCAATCCCGTCAGGAAGATCACCGGATACTCCAGACCCTTGGCGTTGTGCAGGGTCATCAGCGTGACTGCGTCGGCGGTGGGGTCGAGCGCATCCGCGCCGGCCACGAGCATGGCATGCTGAAGGAAATGATCGAGAGGGGTGAGGCCGACCTCGCCGCCGTCGTCAATCACGGTTTCAGCGGCGCCGTTGATGAGCGCGCTCACGTTCTCGATGCGGTCCCGCGCCGATTCCGGCCCTTCGGCCTGGAGATAATCCACGTACCTGATCTCGGCGACGAGGTCCTGAATGAGGACGTCGACGCTGGTGTCCCGGGCGCGCTCCCGAAGGCGCGAGATGAGGGCAGTGAAATCAACCAGAGTTTTCCGCGCCGCGGGGCGCGTCGAATCCCTGACCTCTCCGGTCAGCGCGGCGTCGTACAGCGGGAGCCCGAGGTCGCGCGCGCGGGCAGCCAACGCGTCGAGGGTCGTATCGCCGATGCCGCGCTTCGGGACCGCAATGGCGCGGCGAAAGGCTTCGGAGTCCGCCGGATTGGCAATCAGCTTCAGGTACGCCATGAGGTCCCGAATCTCGCGCCGGTCGTAGAAGCGCACCGATCCGACGAGACGATATGGAATCGCTTCCCTGCGCATAGCGTCCTCGAGCGGGCGGCTTTGCGCGTTTGTGCGGTACAGGACGGCGAAGTCGGCGAGGCCGCGGTTCTCCTGGTTGCGCCGCGTCTTTATCTCTTCAAGTACCCACTCCGCCTCGTCTCGCTCGTCGAGGGTAGCTACAAGAGTGACGCGCTCGCCTGACTCCCGCGTGGCTCGAAGTGTTTTCCCCTTGCGGCCGACATTCTGGGTGATCGCGGCGTTGGCAACTCTAAGGATGTCGGGAGTCGAGCGGTAGTTTTCCTCGAGGCGAACCACCCTGGCGGACGTGAACTCCTTCTCGAAGTCCAGAATGTTACGGATGTCTGCCCCGCGCCAGCCGTAGATGGACTGGTCGTCGTCTCCCACCACGACAACGTTGCCGTGTTTGCTGCCGAGCAGCTTGATGAACTGGAACTGAGCGCGGTTGGTATCCTGGTACTCGTCAACGAGGATGAACTGGAAACGGTCGCGATATCGCGCCAGGGTGTGTTCGTCGCTGCGGAAGATTTCCACCGGGAGCACGAGCAGGTCGTCGAAGCTCACGGCATTCGCCGCACGGAGAGCGGGCTCGAGCTGACTGTAGACGGCGGCCGCCGCCCGCGACACCGGATCCATCGCCAGATTCGCGTACTCTCCGGCTCCGACCAGCGAATTCTTCGCATCCGAGATGAGCGAAGAGATCACTTTGGGACTCCACTGCTTGGGCGAAATTCCCTCGCGATCCATGGTCCGCTTCACCAGTCCGAGCAAATCATCTTCGTCGTAGATGGTGAAGCTCGGCGTACGTCCCACCTGCCCGGCCGCGGTCCGGAGGATCCGCGCGCCGATGGCATGGAAGGTCCCGCTCCATATTCCCTTCGGATCTTCGCCCAGAAGGCGGGCTATCCGCTCGCGCATCTCGCCGGCGGCCTTGTTGGTGAAGGTGACCGAGAGAATGCGCGATGGATCTACGCCATGGTGCTCGATGAGGCGCGCGATTCTGGTGGCAAGCACCCGGGTCTTGCCCGACCCAGCTCCGGCCAGCACGAGCATCGGGCCTTCGAAGTGCAGCACCGCCTCGCGTTGAGCTGGGTTGAGGCCCGACAGCGGCTCGGTACGCTCGGGGGCAAGCACGGTCGCAGACTCAGGCATCATCTCAAGATAGCCAAAGCGGCGCGGTCGGTCATGAGGCTGTGCAGTTTCTCCCCTGAATCCCTGCATCTTCGCCGGTGCGTCGGGTGCAGGACCCCCTCCGACTCCCCAACGAGGTGCAGCGGTCGGCGACGATCCCGTTCGCGCCTCGCGGGAGCGCGCCGAGCGAAGCTCGGCATCCCCATGCGAGCGTCGATCAGACAGCGCTGCGCCTCGGACGAGGATGCAGCGCGGTGCGCTGCCGCGTTTGCGATACTGTACAAGGAGGTGAGGGTGTCCTCGCAGGCGGCGCCCG
>JANMTG010000101.1:0-3471 GCA_031390205.1 Gemmatimonadota bacterium | reverse complement strand
AGCGAGAGGGTGTCCACCGTCGCGATGCCATTGGCGAAGCGGAGCCGCGCCACCGAGGGCTCGACCGCGAACCCGCCTACAGCTGATTTGTCCATCCCCGCAACAGCGCTCCCGACCAGCGTCTCCAGCGACGAGCCGCGGAGATCGAGATCGTACTGACCGGTGAGGCGCGTCTGCGGCACCTCGCTTTTTCCGAGGAGGGTGCGCAAATCGAGAGCAGACGACGTCGCGCGCCCGCGCGCACCGTACTCTGTCGCATCCGCATCGATGAGGCCGTTGTAGCCGAAGGCTCCCGCCGGCCCGGTGAGATTGGTCGTGACGAGAAGATTCGGCGAGGTGCCTTTCACGCGCAGAGGTCCGGAATACTCGCCGCGCAGTGGCAGCAGCGGATAGGAGCTCGACAGCGCGGTGAAGGAGAGCGGGAGGGCCTGGAGGGTGAGATCGTAGACCAGGAACTTCTCACCCCAGGTGACTCTGCCATCGCCGGTGATCCGTGAGACCGGCTGATTTCCGTCGTGGTGATAGAGATCCGCATTGCGGAAGCGGACATCGAGCCACGAAGAATCGAGTGTCGCTGTGCCCTCTACGATTCCCTTGACGCGCGGGAAGAGCGGATTGAGGTACTGCAGGGTTCGAAGATCGAGCTGGTCGACATCGACGTTGAAGCTGTGGAACGCTGTGAACGCGGGAAACAGAATGTCGAGCTCGCCTCGACCCGTCGCTCGCGTCACTGCGCCGGGAACGTTCGCATCCGCAAACGTAAGCGCGGACTGCTCGATCATGAAACGATCGAGGGGTCCGCCCGAAGCTTTGACGTTGCCGGTGATCTTCCCCTGCCAGTCGTAGGGGAAGTCCTTGCCGTTGAACGTTCGCAACAGATCGAAGTCCACCGGCGCCGCCTCTAGATCGAGATCCTTTACCGCCAGGATCGGTCCGCCCACCGCGAACGTCATCCGGCCGAGCACGCGCGACCCCGTCGTGCGGACATCCATGTTGGTCAGGACGTAGTCGATGATGTGCGGATTGCGCTCGCTTCGGATGTCGAGTTCGACCTTCCCGCCCCCGGTCCTCGGCAGCGTTGGATAGACCCACGCCACGTCCTTGAGCGACATTGAATCGCCAATGACGTGAATGTTGTAGCGGACCGGGAGATCGCTGCCCCAGATGACCTTACCCTTCGCACGTCCCGTCGACGCAGGAAGATCCCAGTGATCCGAATCAATCCAGATCGAATCGCCGAGGTGTAGAGCGGTGCCCGAGACGTTGCGGAACTGGAATGGTGGATCTGTCTCGGAAAAGCTTGCCTTCCGTATGCGCGCGAAGCGTCCGGTGCTGTCGGGATCCGCTATACGAGCGTAGCCGAAGCTGGCGTCTCCCTTAGTCCAGCGCCACGTACGCGCGAATCCCTCGCGCGTGCGCCGTATTTCGAGATCCTTTCTCGACAGCTCGAAAGCGATCGCGCTGTCCCGCCTGGCGCCACGCAGCGTCGGCGCGGGATGCCACGGCATTGTCAGAACGAAGCTCGCGTTGTGAATATCGGATGAATCGATGACGATGTATTGCCCGAAGCCGCCTTCGCGACGCGGGTCGTCCTTTCCACCCGGGGGGAATATCCGCCGGAAATTCCACTGACCGCCCTCGTGCTGCCTGAGGTGGACGACAGGGCGTCGCGCCTCGAGATAGGTGAGCAGGATGCGACGGTCGAAGATGTCTCGCGCGTCGTACCGCACGCGAATGGGGCCCGACGCGACGAAGAGCGAATCCTCGTCGTCGCGTATCTCGATCGAGTCGATCGTGACGCCATTGAAGAATCCGCCGTGAATGCGGCCGATATGAACCTTGCCCTTTACCCTGCCCGCCAGCATGGATGCCACCATCTGGCGCACGCGCTCCTCGCCGAAGCCGGTGTGCGTGACACCGACGAAGCTGAGCCCGGCAATCACGAGCAGGCCCAGCAGGATTACGGCGCTCGCGATCGCGATGCGGAGGCGGCGGGACATCGCGCTAGAACGCCTGTCCGATCGCAAAGCTGAAGGTCAGCCGGCTGCGAAAGCTGTTTTCGGGGGCGGGTTTGAAGGTAGACTGACAGGAACCGCCAGCCTGGGTGATGGTCGTGCCTTCGGGGGTCGTCGTCACCTGCGCCGGCAGCGTATTGCCGGGGCTGACGCAAATGAGTTGACCGCCTTCGCGAGTGGCCTCGTAGTAGAGCGGTCCCTGAGGTCTGGAATAGGGATTGTATCCGATCGCCGCGCGTACCGGACCCACCGGAGAGAAAGCCGTAAGCTGGATACCCGGTGTCACCTTGAGCTTCACTCCGCCCACCTGGCTACCACGGTTCCATACCTCTCCCGCGTCGGCGAAGATCGTCCACTGCAGGAGGCCCGGCAGCACCGGGCTCCGCAACCGGAGCTCGAGATTGGCGACGACGAGCGCGTTGCCGCCCACGGGAACCACTCGGCGATAGGTACCGGTCGTATCACGCAGCGTGGTGACGGTATCGGTGCCCGATGGAGGAAAGACCTGATATCCGTTGGCGATGTAGATGGCCGATCCCAGCTCGTTCTGCGCAAACCCGCGCACCGTTGTCGGCCCGCCGGCGTAGAGACGCTCCTGGGGCGGCACGAATCCCGTCGCCGTGCCAAACGTTCTGCCAAACACCGTTCCGCCGCGAATGCGGAACGCGAGCACGCTCCCTCCACCCGAGCCGATGTACCGCGCCGCGTCCCCCACGACCTTGTTGAACTGGAGATTCCGGTTGGAAAAAATCGCCGGCGAAGAATGACGAGCCTCGAACCGGATCACGGAGCCGCGGGTCGGTGAGAGCAGGCTGTTGGAGTTGTCGCGCGTCACCGACGCGCTCAGCACGGCCAGCCGCTGCGTCTCCTGAATCTGCTCACGCTCGGCCGCCTCGCACAGATTGAACACCGCGCAGAACAGCGCGGGCTGCGCCTCGGTGCGTCCGAGGTCGAGCGAATACGAGAGGTTTACGGGAGTTCTGGAGAATCCGCGCCACGACAATGAAGCAACGCCTCCAATCGCTGTCGTTCTCAGGTACGCGTTGTACTCGGACACCCGCTGACTGTAGACGGTGATAGTTGGAACGGTGCGGAGGCCGAAGAAAACCGGCTGCCTCAGGGTTGCGCCCAGATAGTAGTTGAGGCGATCGCTGAAGACATCCTTCTTCGCCGCGGGGCAGAGGTCCTCAGCGCCGCTCAGGGGCCGGCCGATCCCGATCTTCGACACCCGCGCGTTAACATCGAGGCGCCGCGCGCCGCTCCCGAAGTTGTAGTCAATGAGCTCGCCACTCGCCCGAAAGCAGTCGAGCGTTCCGTAACCGACGCCTACACGTGCAGCGTGCATGGCGGCTTCGGCGAGATTCGCGGTAAGCGTCACCAGCGAGTCGTCGGGACTTGAAGCGGAGTCGGGCGCGATTGACACGTGCTGATACGCCTCGGTCTGGTACAGCGCGCG
>JANMTG010000093.1:0-4288 GCA_031390205.1 Gemmatimonadota bacterium | reverse complement strand
CTCAAGGCGATCTACATCATCGGTAAGGGCACGGGACCGGCGGCAACGAACGAGATTGCGCAGCGCCTCGCGCTTGCTCCCGCCTCGGTGAGCGGCATGGTGCGTCGTCTCGCCGAGCAGGGCCTGCTCGCCTACGAGCGTTATCATGGGGTCAGGCTCACCGAGATCGGCCGCCGCGCCGCGCTGCGCACGCTGCGCCGGCATCGCGTGATCGAGGCCTATCTCTCTCTCGCCCTTGGATATCCGTGGGATCGCGTGCATGAAGAGGCCGAGCGCCTGGAGCACGCGGCGTCCGACGAGCTTGTTGACAGGATGGCCGTCACGATCGGAGAGCCGATCGTCGACCCGCATGGTGCGCCGATTCCAACCCGTGAGGGCGCAGTCGATGAAACCGAGTACATATCGCTGGCGGAGCTTCCCGTCGGAGCGTCCGGCAAAGTCGCGCGCGTCGCCGACGAGGATCCAGGAATGCTCCGTTACCTCGGCGAGCTTTCCATCCGTCCGGGAACACGGGTGAGCGTCAAGGCTCGCGCTCCGTTTGACGGCCCGATAACGCTCACGGTTGGAAAGCACGATCTCTCGATCGGGCCCGTGCTCGCCGCGCACGTCCTCATCGCTCCGGCGAGAGACAGAGGAAGAAAGCACCGCTAGCTTTCGCGGGTGATCTCCCCCCTCGCGACCTTCCTCGCCGCACTCGTACTGCAGGACTCAACTCCGATGCCGCGCACGATCGCCATCGACGAGGCATTCGCTGAGGCGGCGCATCTGAATGTCGGAGACCGCGTTTCAATTTCGGGGCGGCCGGGAACCGAGACTGCGCCAGCCGAGTGGGTCGTGGTGGGAGCGATCTTCAGGCGCGGCGCCGATCCCTCCGAAGTGGCGCGCGCGGATTTCAAGGTGCGGTTGCACCTCGACCAGCTCCAGCGCCTATCGGGGTACGGCGACCGCGTCGACCGCTTTGCCATCGCGACCACTGATTCGGCGGACATGGCGCGCACGCTCGAGCGCGTGAACCGCCAGGCATTCGGATTCAGAGCTTATCGCTCGCGCGAGATCGCGGTCGAGACATCGCGGACCTTTCTGGTGGTGAGCCGGTTTCATCGCGCCATTGGCGTGATCACCATTGTCGCCAGCTCGGTATTTCTTCTGTGCATCATGGTCCTCAAGGTCGAAGAGCGCCGTCGCGATATCGCCGCGCTCCGCCTGATGGGAATCTCCCGCGCCTCCGTGGCTCAATCGATAGTGATCGAAGCCGCGCTCGTCGCGGTTCTGGGGAGCGCGCTCGGAGTCCTGCTCGGCTGGGTCGCATCGCTGTTCGTGAACTCTCATTACCAGGCGTTGTACCAGACGCCGCTGGCGTTCTCGATCATCACCGGCCCGATCGTCGCGTTCGCGGTTACGCTGTCCCTGGTGCTCGGGATCGCGGCTGGCCTCGCCGCATCGCTGCGGCTCGTCCGCACGCCGCCTCTCACTCTGCTTGGTCGCTGAGTGAAGCTCACGCTGGCGAAGGCGTCGCTGGTACGGCACCGGTCGCGGACCATTCTGGCCGTGCTCGGCGTTGCCATCGCGGCGGCGATGCTGCTCGACATGGTCATGCTCGCTTCGGGGATGCGCGAGTCGTTTCGCGAGCTGCTGATGACGCGCGGATTCGAGATCCGGCTCGCGCCCAAGGGAACACTCCCGTTCGACACCGACGCCACCATACCCGGCGTGCGAGCCGTTACCGACATCCTGCGCACCAACCCGGACATCGAAACGATCAGTCCCGTGATGGGTGCTTCCATTCACATTCCCGTCGGTGAGAGAAATGTCAGCAGCGCGGCGCTGGGAATCGATCCATCCGTGCAGGGCGACTACGAGCTCCTTTTGGGAGAGGATGTCACGCGGTCCGATGCCATCGTCGCCAACGACTACTTGCTCGAGCAGCTCGGGGCGAAGATTGGGGACACTCTCAACGTCGCGACGGGATACGACCCGCAGACGAGGAGCTACACGGGCCAGCGGCGGTTGGTGATAACGGGCCGCGTGCGCTTCATCTACGGCGCCGCGCAGCAGCCTGGGTCCGCGATGCGGCGCGAAACGCTCGAGGGAATGGTCGAGCCTGAACGTCGCGACCGCGTTTCGCTCTTCATGGTCAGCTTGCGCAAGGGGGCCGACATCGAGCAGGCGCGGAGCTGGATCGCGGAGCAGCTCCCGAATGTCACCGCCATCTCGATCGCCACGGCGATAGCCCAGGTCGATCAGCGCCTCAGCTATTTTCGCCAGCTCGCTTTCATTCTCGGCGCGGTCAGCCTGTTCGTCGGGTTTCTTCTCGTCACGACGCTGGTCACCGTCTCCGTCAACGAGCGGGCCGGTGAGATCGCCGTGATGCGGGCGATCGGGGTATCCCGCGCCCACGTGGTGCAGCAGATCGTGATCGAGGGAGTGGCGATCAGCGCCGGAGGCGCGGTGCTTGGCCTGGCGCTTGGCCTCGTCACCGCTCGCTATCTCAACGCGATCCTGTCGGCATTTCCCGGGCTGCCGGTGGCGATCGATTTCTTCCTCTTCCAGCCGCGCGCGGCGTGGTCCGCCCTGGCGCTTTTGATCGCGAGCGGCATCGCCGCCGGAATCTACCCCGCGTGGCGTGCCGCATCGCTGCCGATTGCCGAAACATTGAGACGGGAAGCAATCGCGTGACGGGTCCCGCGATCGTCTCGCTCAGGGAAGTGAAGCGTGATTACGCGCTGGGGGCAGAGCGCGTGCACGCGCTGCAAGGCGTGACGCTGGACGTCGCGTCCGGCGATTACGTCGCGATCGTGGGGCCTTCGGGCTGTGGCAAGTCGACGCTGCTCAATCTCATCGGCGTGATCGATCAGCCGACATCGGGGACGGTATCGATTGCGGGAAAGCGGGTCGACGGGATGAGCGATCGCGAGGCCACGACGTTCCGGCTGCGCAGCATCGGCTTCGTCTTCCAGCGTTTCTACCTGATGCCGATACTGTCCGCGCTCGAAAACGTCGTCCTGCCGATGGCCGAGGCCAAAGTACCGCCACGCGAAAGAACGAAACGAGCGGCGGAGCTGCTCGATTACGTAGGACTGAGCGCCCGTCTGAACCACCGGCCCTCGGAACTCTCCGGCGGGGAGCAGCAACGTGTCGCGATAGCGCGCTCGCTGGCCAACAGGCCGTCGCTCCTTCTCGCCGATGAGCCGACCGGTGAGCTGGATGCGCATACCGGTGCGGAGATCATCTCCCTTTTTCAGCGGCTGAATGCCGATGGAACGACAATCGTGGTCGTCACCCACGATGAGGACCTGGCCACTGCCGCGCGGCGGCAGATTCACATGCGCGACGGCAGAATCGTCGGGGACGCGTTCGAGATTTGATCAGGACACTGGCGTTCCGGAACATCGCCTATCGTCCGTGGCGGTCACTGCTCCTGTTCTTCGGCTACGGAGTAGGCGTGGCCGTGATGATCGTGCTGCTCTCGATCGGAGAGGCGATGCTCACCCAGGCCCGGAACGAGAAGCTCGTAGGCGGGGGCTCGATCACCGTTCTGCCCGAGGGCGTGGACATCGAGGTGATGAAGACCGGTGGAATCGGCGGACTTTTCTTCTCCATCAATCACGCCTCGTTTCTGTACCGGCAGCTGCTCGCGTCACCGCGATTCAGGAGAGAAATAGCGGCTGTCGCGCCGCAGATCGAGGGCAGGGTCCTCTACCTGTGGGCGCCCGACGGCACCGAATACACGGTGCACGCGCTGGGCGAGATACCCTCGGCCAACACGGCAGTGGGTGCGGCGGCGGAGATCGTCGAAGGGACCTGGGAGAATGACGACGGTGACAGACGGTGGATCGCTCCGACTCCGGGCGAGCTACGGCACGAGATCGATCGCTTCCATCTGCCTTCGGACTCCCTCGCCAATCGTGACACCTGGGCAGAGTGGCACTACTTCAACGTGCTGTCACCCGGCGGAAGACGCTGGGCGTTCATCTCGTTCATCGTCGGCGGCGACGTCACCGGTACGGACTGGGGCGGCAATATCGGCATCACTGTGCGAGAACAAGGCGGCCGGACGCGCCGGTTCAGGGCGACAATCGACCGCTCAAAGGTGCGATTCTCGACGACCGACGCGGATCTCGTTTTTGGAGACTCGCGCGTAACGGTTCTGCCGAACGGGGACTACGAAGTGGTCGCGGCCGCGCGCGAGGAACGTGCCGAAGGGGCGGGGAGTGGGAGGGGGAGGATCGACATATCGCTGACCATAACTCCTGCTCCTCACGCTTATTTCCCCGGCGTCTCAATGGGC
>JANMTG010000027.1:0-6999 GCA_031390205.1 Gemmatimonadota bacterium | reverse complement strand
GGTGACCCTCGCAACTCCCCGCCATGCCTCTCCTCTCGCATCTGTGTCGTTCTAAATCGAAACTGACCCACTACGGGCCTGCCGAAGACTGCGCGCGCAGGATCCGCGCGGCCTCTGTCGCGAAGTAAGTCACGATGAAATCCGCGCCCGCGCGGCGGATTCCCAGCAGCGACTCCATCATCACGCGATCCTTGTCTATCCAGCCACGCTCGGCGGCGGCGCAGATCATCGCGTACTCGCCGCTCACCTGGTATGCGGCGACAGGGTAGCCGGTCTCGAGCTTCACGCGCGCCACGATGTCGAGGTACGGGCCGGCGGGCTTGACCATTACCGCGTCCGCTCCTTCCTCGATGTCGGACAGCACTTCGCGCATCGCTTCACTGGAATTGCCGGGATCCATCTGATAACCGCGCCGGTCGCCGGTCTTGGGCGTAGACTCCGCGGCCTCACGGAAGGGGCCGTAGTGAGCCGATGCGTACTTGGCGGCGTAGCTCAAAATCGAGGTGCCCTCAAAGCCTTCCGCGTCCAGTGTCCCGCGAATTGCCCGCACCCGACCATCCATCATGTCGCTCGGAGCGACGACATCCGCACCCGCTCGTGCGTGCGACAGCGCGCAGCGCGAGAGCAATTCAAGAGTAGCATCGTTGTCTACGTCGCCATCCTTGAGCACGCCGCAGTGGCCGTGGTCCGTGTACTCGCACATGCAGACGTCGGTGATGACGACGAGGTCAGGGATTTCTTTCTTGAGCGCGCGCACGGCCGACTGCACGGCGCCGTCATCGTCCCAGCCGCCGGAGCCGGTCGCATCCTTTGACTCGGGAACGCCGAAGAGAATGATTCCGCCCACTCCAGCCTTTGCCGCGCCCTCGGCATCCCGGAGCATTTCGTCTACCGACGTCTGACTGACACCCGGCATCGACTCGACAGGGCGCCGCAACTTTTTCCCGGCGCGGACGAACAGCGGCAACACCAGCTGCGACGGCGCGAGGTGCGTCTCGCGGAACAAGTTCCTGAGAGCCGCGGTGCGCCTGAGACGGCGCGGACGGTGGTGTGGAAAGCTGGACACCTTACTCTGGTTGCGGAGATGGAAGCTTCGCGGCAGAGGCCTGCCTCAACTCGACGAGCAGGCTGGATCCTCCACGCGCCCTGATCTCGGCGGCCAGCTCTTCGCCTGTTGATTCCGGCGCTTCGAGGTCCAACGTGCGCGAGCCGCGGACGATGTGCTTTCCGCTCAGGTCTGAGAGCATCCCAAATAATGTACGGGTGCCGCCCTGCTCGCTCACCAGCGCGCCGATCGGCACCTGACACCCTCCCTCGAGCGCGGCGAGAAACGCACGCTCGGCGCGGGTGGCCAGCGAAGTGGGTCGGTGATCCAGGGACGCCAGCACTTCGCGAAGACGTGAATCGCTCCGGATCTGAATGGCGATCGCGCCCTGTCCCGCTGCGGGAAGCCAGTCGGGCGGTTCCAGGAACATCGCGATCCGCTGCTCCGCCCCGAGCCGGATCAGACCAGCAGCGGCGAGTATGGCGGCGTGTACTTTCCCCGTCTCGACCTTCTTCAAGCGCGTCGGGACGTTTCCGCGGAGCTCGACCACCTCGAGATCGGGGCGTCGGGCGATAAGCTGGGCGCGACGGCGCAGGCTCGATGTTCCCACGCGCGAGCCTGCGGGGAGATCGTCCAGACCCTCCGCGCCGGTGACGCGATTGACGACCACACAGTCACGCGGATCTTCGCGCTCCAGTTGCGCCACGATCTCCAGATCGAGAGGCGAATCGGTCGGGAGATCTTTCAGCGAGTGCACGGCGCAATCGATCTTGCCCTTCCCCAGAGCGACTTCCAGCTCGTGCGTGAACAGCCCCTTCGCGCCGATTTCCGACAGCGGCTGGTCGAGGTTCTTGTCACCCATGGTCTTGAAGGTGACCAGCTCCGCGCGCAATCCTCGCTCGACAAGCGCCTTCTCGACGAGCCTTGCCTGCCGGATCGCCAGCTCGGATGCCCGTGTTCCGATTCGAACTACGCCGGAATCCTTTGCGCGCTCAGATGCCACGGACGATCGCCGACACGAGCCCGTCAATCGTGGACTCCTCTGCCTCGTATCTCACTTCGACACCCGCGGCGCGAAGCGCTTCCGATGTCTGCGCGCCGATCGATGCGGCAGGTACGCGCACCGCGAGGTCTGCTCCGACGGCGTCTACGTACGCTCGCACGGCGGAGCCCGACGTAAACGTGACGAGATGTACCTTGCCACTCTCGATCGCACGAGAGAGCCGGCTCGCGCCCGCGTCATCGCTGATTGACCGGTACGCGACGACCACCTCGACCTGGGCCCCCAGGTCCCGCAGTCCTTCCGGCAGCACATCGCGAGCACCTTCGGCGGTGACGTAGAGCGCGCGCGAGCCCGCGACGTCATTCCGCGCTCGCATAATCTCGAGCAGTCCTTCCGCGACGAATCGCTCGGGAATGGTGTCCACCGCAATGCCGCGCTCGAGCAATGCGCCGGCGGTGGCGGGCCCCACGGCGCTCACCTTCATTCCGTACAGCGCGCGCGCATCACGGCCGCCGCCGAGTAATTGTTCCCAGAAGATTGCGACGGCATTCTGGCTGGTGAACACGAGCCACTGATAATCTCCCAGCCGCGCGATCGCGTCGCGCAGCGGCGTGAGGTCCAGCCGAGCGATGCGGGTAGCCGGCACCTCCAGCACATCGGCGCCCAGGTCGCGCAGCCTCTCCGTCAGCGCCGGCGCCTGCTGCGTCGCGCGCGTGACGACGACACGCTTTCCAAACAGGGGCCGCTGCTCGAACCACGCGATCTCCTCGCGCAGAACCACCGACCATCCGATCACCGTGATCACCGGCGCCGTGAGATTCTGCTCCTGGGCCCTGGCCGCCAGTGTGTCGAGCGTCGCGACAACGGTGCGCTGGTTCCAGCGAGTTCCCCATTGGATTGCCGCCGCCGGAATCTCGCCCGGCATCCCACCTGCGATCAACGCGTGCGCGATCCCCGGCAGTGTCTTCATTCCCATGTACAGCACAATCGTGCCGCCGGATTTGGCGAGGGCGGACCAGTTCGTCTGGGTCGTGGCTTTGGCCGGATCCTCGTGGCACGTGACAAAGGTGACGGAGGTTGCGAGCCCGCGATGCGTCACAGGAATTCCGGCGTACGCCGGCGCGGCGATCCCCGCGGTGACACCGGGTACGATCTCGAACGGAACCGTCGCGTCGTTGCAGGCCTGCGCTTCCTCACTGCCGCGGCCAAACACGAACGGGTCGCCGCCTTTGAGCCGCACCACGCGCTTGCCTTCGCGCGCCAGCTTCACGATGAGCGAGTTGATGTCTTCCTGCGAGACGGATTCCTTCGCGCCGACACCGCTCCCCCCTCGCTTGCCGACGTAGTACAGCTCGGGCGGACCGGACTCTCTCGCATCCGGTGGAAGCAGAGCCGGATTGGCGAGCGCATCATACACGATCGCATCGGCCGATTCGATAAGTTGCTTTCCTCTCACGGTCATGAGACCCGGATCACCCGGCCCGGCACCAACGAGAAATACCTTCCCCTTCCCTTTGGTCAAACCGGCTTCTCAGATTGTGGCGCCGCCTCCGCGAGTCCGACCCGCCGCGCCCACTCGGCGTATTTCACCGGCGAGATTTCCGAAGGCTTGATCTCGCTCCGCCCGCCCCAGAACACGTTGGTGTACAGGACCGGAATTTTCACATCCTCGAGGTGGCGGTCGATCGCCGCCTTGTGGGCGAGCAACGGCGCTTTTTCCGTTCCGTGCGCAACGGCCATGAGATTGACGTCCCTGAATTCGGGGCCTCCCTCGCGCCAGTAGGCATGAGTGAGAATGTGGTGGCGGCCGATCTCAGTGCCCGCTTCGATCTCGCGGCCGGGAGGCACGCGCCAGTGAAAGAGCGCGTTGTAGCGCGTCACGCGCTCGCCGGTGGCAGATGGTTTCACGTGCTCGAGAAAAGTTGAGAACCGGCCCACGACTCCTCTCGCGCTCAGGGAATGCGCGACATCGACGAACTCAGCCAGGGACACGCCGGCCTCCACCGCGCGCGCGCTCCACGGATCGGGAGAGATCTCCTCGACCTCGAACTCCCGCTTGAGCGCGGTGAGGACGCGCCACTCCAGCGGTGACAGCTCCACGATGTTGGTGTCGATTACGCGGCCCTTGGCTTCGCTCTTCGAGCCGGGCTCTATTCCACGCCGCCGCATGTGTCCCACACCCAACGCGAAGAGCCGCTTCGCGGGCATTATCCGGTATGCGGTCGCGCCGGTTTGCGCGGCCAGGAAATCACAATGCCGCTCCATCGGGAATCCCTGCGGCACCTTCAGTGTCGTCCACAAGCGGTAGACGGATCCGGGCGTGTCGGTATCGGTGGACCTGATGACCACGTGGCCGGAGAAGGGATCGTCCTTCGCCATGTAGTTGAACGCGAAGTCAATTCTCTCCGCGGGAACGCGCCAGGCGACGAGCGCGCCGGGGGCGAGGTTGGTTGCCATCAACGTTTGCCTGATGCGCCGGATGACCCCGGCGGCGAGCATCGCGCGAAGGCGCTCGATCACCTCTTCCTCGGACAGATCGGCGGCGAAGGCAATCTGTGCGAACGGCTCTTTGACGAATCCGGCGATGCGGTCCTCGGAAACGGCGAGGATGCGCGCGTTTACCGGATCCGAGACGCCGGTTGGAACCGTCGGAGCACTCACTGAATCGTTCGTCGCGGGGAGATCGATCCGCATCATCTGGAACGGAGACGCTTTCGGCGCGTGTACAAGCTCAGACCATACAGCGCGTAGATGCCGAGCGCCGCGGCGTAGGCGATGTGATAGTAGGAGGAGGTCTCAGGCATGTTGCTCCGTCCTCGCCGCGATTGCGTCGCGCTCGACCGTGTAGCGGTATCTCGTATCGACGAAAGCGACGTACAACAGTGTGAACGCGCCCAGCGAGATCAGGAGCGTCGTCAGCATCTCGCCCGGCAGTGAGGGCGCGCTGGTCTTGGCCACGATCGGCAGCGGGTGCATCGTCGCGAACAGATAGACGCTCACGTGAATGAACGGAATGAGCAGCGCGCCTAGTATTCCGAGCACCGCCGAGTAGCGCGCGCGCATGGCTTGCGTTTCCACCGCTCCCCGCAGCACGAGGTAGGCGACGAAGATGAACCAGAGAAAGAGCGTGGATATAAGGCGCACATCCCACCACGCCCAGTACGTTCCCCAGATCGGCTTGGCCCAGAGCGGTCCTGTGATCAGAACTACCGTGGTGAAGACGAGGCCTACTTCAGCGGAGCTCTCCGCAAATCGGTCGAGGCGCTCGTCACGCACCCAGAGGTAAAACCCGCTCGCTATGGCAACGAGCGCAAACGCGAGGAACGCGACCCAGGCCGCGGGAACGTGGATGTAGAAGATTTTCTGCGCGGCTCCTTGCCGGATTTCGAGCGGAGTGAAGCAGACAGCCCGAATGACCGCGCCGAGCACCGCCGCGCCCGCGACTATCGAGAGCCAGGGAAGCTTCATGTCTCAGTGATGTACCAACGTCTCGCGCTTCTCAAGGTGTGACTCGATTTCGGGCCGCGTGCGCCACACGGGCTTCAGCTCCTTGCGCGAGTAGAGTGCCAGCTGATCGGTTCGGTGCGGAGAACCAGCCCGCGAGGCGTTCCCGCTGCCAACGACCGTGCGGGCGCGGACAGGCGTGCTGAATTCGACGGCGACGACGTACGAATCGCCGCCGATCGCTTCATAACGGTTGTCGCGCGCCGCGCTGTATCCCGTCACCCGGAATACTCCGTACACCTCCTGCGCCCCATTAGCCGGCAGGTCCACCCCGTCGCGTCGCAGGCGGTAGACGTCTCCCCACACAACGTCGGTCGCGCCGTAAAGCGACCGGACGCGCGTGGCGGCCTTCTCGAGTGCGGAGACGGCGAGCGCGGGGTCCGAAAGACCATCTGGCGTCTCACGAGGCCTGGCCTCCGTCCACGCGACCGCCCATCGACTCTTCCCGCGCGGAGTCAATCTCCCCAGCTCCTTCCACCACTCGGTGAACAAAACCGCGCCACGGCTCGAGTTGTCGGCAGATCTGTCCCAACGATCCAACACTCGAGCGGCGTCGAGCGCCAAAGCGCTGGTACTTTGGCGCGCGGCCAGCAGCAGATCGTCAAGCAAACGATCCGCCATCTCCATTCTCGTCGAGTGCTTGTACTCCACAAGCTCCTCGAACGTTATGCTAGAATCCTCGGCAAGCATCCGGGCGGACCGTTGCGGGCGGAGGAGCATCTCCCGTGAGGCCAGGTAACTGGGGTAATCCGAAGGGCGCACCGCCACTGGAAATGTTGACCACCACGGCGGATCGTTGGCATTCTGCACCCAGCCACTCGGCGGGTCGAGAGTCTTCGGAATGTCGGCATAGGGGTGAAGTGTCGTCCACAGGTTCGACGAGCTGTCTCCGCGCACGATTCCGTCCCAATAGACGCGGTCGCCCACACGGCGTACCGGTGAATTCCCGCCATAAAAGACCATGATGTGCCCATCACGGTCGCCATAGACGATGTTCTGACCGGAAATCTGGTTCGGCCGGATGGCGGTCTCGAACTCGGCGAGATTGCGCGCACGGCCCATGTTCCACCACTGCGCGTAGGCGAAGGAGGTCGGAGCGGCGAGGCCGATTACGCGGAGGGCGATCGCCTTTCCCGCTTTCTCCGCCACTACGGGACCGTGGATCGAGCGCTTGACGCGGAGAGTGTCGGTGCGCACGGCCCCACCTCGCCCCCGGGTCCTTATCACACGCTCCTCTCTATCGAACGCACGCACCGATCCATCCCACAGATACCCATCGCCCGCAAGGGTCAGCTCGTAGAGGTCTTCCCCGTCCTGCGTGTTCACGGTATGCGTCCAGCCGAGTTGGGAATTGAAAGCGATCTGAAGCAGGGGAAATCCAACGAGCGCCGCGCCGTAGAGATCAATGCCCGGCATCGAATACTGCGCCTCCATCCACGTGAAGAGA
>JANMTG010000018.1:0-11290 GCA_031390205.1 Gemmatimonadota bacterium | reverse complement strand
CTTATCCGCCGTTGTGGAGAGATATCGCGTCGGCGCAGCGAACTATCACCGTGCAGCTCTACTTCTGCGAGCCGGGAGCGGTCGCCGATACGATGGCGAAGTACCTGAGCGAGCGGGTGCGCGCGAAAGTAAGAGTGCTGCTCCTGCTCGATGCGTTCGGCGCGGGTTCGCTCGAGGATGAATGGATCGATGGACTCAAGACTGCCGGGGTCGAAGTAGTGATGCTGCGCCCACTCAAATGGTACACCCTGCACAAGGCCACAAACCGGTCGCACGTTCGCGCGATCGTGATCGATGGCCGCGTCGGGTACACCGGTGGATTCGGCCTCGCCGACTACTGGCTCGGGGATGGTCATAGCGAGAACCAGTGGCGGGAGACCAACGTCCGCTTCGAGGGCCCTACCGTCGCGTCTTTGCAGGCGACCTTTGCGGCGGGATGGGCCGAAGCGACGGGCGAGCTGTTGACCGGCGACATGTTCTTTCCGAATGCATCCTTCTCGACCGAAGGGGATGTGCATGCCGGCCTCATGCACAGCATCCCGACCATCGGCAGCACACCGGCCGAGCGGTTTTTCGCGCTGTCAATCGCCGGCGCGCGCAAGACGCTTTACATCACCAACTCGTATTTCGTGCCGGGCGAGAATCTCATGCAGCTGCTACTGAGGTCGGTGAAACGGGGCGTCGATGTCCGCGTTCTCACGGCCAGCGCCAAGTCGGACGTCAAGACGACGTGGTACGCGGGCAGATCCTATTACGAAAAGCTCCTGGAGGGCGGAGTGAGGGTGTTCGAGTACTCGCCCACGATGATGCACGCGAAGAGCATGGTGGTAGATGGGATGTGGTCGTACGTCGGATCGATGAACTTCGACAACCGCTCCATCGCGTTCAACGACGAATCGAATCTCCTCATGCTCGACGGCGAGATGGGTGCCAGGATGGACTCGATCTTCCTCGACGATCTCAAGTGGTCGGAGGAAATCAAGCTCGAGACGTTCAGGGAGCGCCCGATAAAGGGAAAGATCATGGAGTGGGGAGCCCAGAAGCTGCGGCGAATACTCTAGCCCGCTGAATCTCTACATATTCGCCGGTACGTCGGAGGGGAGCGGGACTTCGCGACTGCTCGCTTACACGCTGCGAGCCTCGCTGCCCGCTTCGCGGGCAAAGCGCGCGAGTCTCTTGCTACGCGAGACGCCGCTACGTCCCGCCCCCCTCCGACTCCCCACGGAGTACAGCGCCCAAGGGAGTATTCCGTTCGCGCGCCCCGCGCCCCGCGGAAGCGAAGCGAGCGAAGCTCGGCATCCCCGTGCTTAGGTTCGGTCCGAGTGTGTCGCGCGCGGTCACGCACGCGGTCGAAGATCCGACACGCGCGGGCGGGGATGCAGCGCGTTGCGCTGCCGCGGTTGCGATACTGTACAAGGGAGGTGAGGGTGTCCTCGCAGGCGGCGTCTCGCGTAGCAAGAGACTCGCCGACGCTGAGTCTTCAAGTTTCGTCAGGGCGAGGCTCGCAGCGTGTAAGCGAGGAGCCGCCGAAGAGGATACCCTCGCCTCCCCTTACAGTGATATCAGTCGAAGCGGACAGCTGCTGGGCTAACAACTCATGACGCCAGTCGCAGTTCTCAGCGAATGTCTGCCCGCCCGAGCGCCGCCCTCACCGCCTCTCTCATCGCGATTACCGCATCCTCTCTCGCCGCCGGCGAATCCTCGCGCACGTGAAGCTCGATCCCGTCCGCGACGGACAGCCTTCTCCATCTGAGCACCATGTCTCCATCGTGGGCGACGGCATTGTCGGCGCCGGCGCCGAGGGCGGGAGCGAGGGAGAGCGCGATCTTTTTCTCGAGAGCGTCACCGGTGACCTCTTTCATCTCCGACCTGATCGTGTCGAGGCTCTGGCCTTCGCGCTGCCGGATCTTGATCGATAGAAGCTGGAGAAGATGGCGATAGCCGTAGGTCGCGCCGGTGCCGGTGCCCTCGGGACGGTCCAGCAATCCGCTCGCTACGTAAAAGCGAATCGCTCGCGCACTCGGCGCCACGCGGGCTGAAGCGTTGGTGGGCCGGAGTCCGGCTGCGTCTACGAGAGCTGTGGCGTGTGCGGCGAGGCCGCGGGCGTTCCAGGGTGCGTGACGAGCGTGGGCGCGGAGGAGAGCGACAGGCGATTCAGCCATGTGGATAGGATAACATTAAAGTCCTCGGCACGCTCGTCGTGCGGGAGATCTCCAGCGGGTGAGAGAACCGAGATTTCGAAGTCGCGTTTCAGCTCGCGAAATCCGCGAAATTCCTCTACCGGAGCGGTCGATCCCTGCTCCCCCCACACCAGCAGGGCCGGCTGACTGAGGCGCCGCAACGCGTTCCTGACATCGATATTCAGGTGGCCCGACATGAATGCCGCGGGGGCGTGGCGCGCACCGCGCTGATGGGAAGTGGCGTAGTGGACCTCCACCAGCTCGCGCGTTACACGTGCGTCGTCGGAGTATGCGTTTCTGAGGTACCGGCGCAGATTCGGACGGGCGACAAGCGCGTTGAACATCGCGGTTCCAGCGATTGGCGTATCGACGGCCAGTCTGCTCGCCTCCCCACCAAAGCTGGCCGGCTCGTTGAGACGCACCAGCCCCGAAGGCGCGATGAGTGCAACCGCCGGAAACCGGTGCGGATCCCGCGCCGCGAGCACGATCGCATACGCGCCCGAGAGCGATGATGCCACGAGAACCGTCGGCGCGTCTATCACTCGGCTTACGAAGTCGGAGATGAGGGAGATGTACAAGCGCGCCGAGTAACGAATCGCGGGACGATCCGATCTCCCGAATCCGAGTAGGTCGATGGTGTACACGGTGTTGGTGCGCGAGAGCGCCTCGACATTATTCCGCCATTCGTGCGACCACGCCGAAGGATGGATCCCGTGAATGAGAAGCAGCGGCGGACCTTCGCCGTGCCTCGTGAACGCGATTCTCCGGTCGCGCCAATCGAAGCCGCCTTCCTCGCCGCCGATGAGATTGGTGAGCTGGTCGACGCCCTTGCGCGCGAAAGCATTGTACGCCGCGGCCGTGCCGAGGATGGCGGTACCCGCCAGCAGGAGCCGGCGCCACGGTCCTTCGCGTTCGTCGTTCTCGTCCATCACTCGTCTCTCATCGGTCAAGGCAAAAGCGCGGTTACTAGAGAGTAACCGCGCTTTGGGTGCCGCGCACGGGGCAAGCGGAATCTATCTTCGCGGCTTGCCCCGCGAAGAACCACTCCGGCCTTTTGCTCCGCCCTTCCGGCCAGCGCCCTTTTTCGCCGGGGATTTCCGGCCCACGCTCTTCGATTTGCTTTTGGCGCCAGTTTTCTTTTTCATTGCGGCGCGTGAGCCGCCGGACTTTCGGGCGCCTGAGGACTTTCGGGCACCGGACTTTTTCCCACCCTTGGACGCAGCCCTCGGCGCAGCCCTAGGCGCCGACGATTTCGACCCGCTCGGTTTCTGCCGCGCACCTGCTGAACTGGAGCTTGGGCCAAGGGCGGACGAAGCGCCCGATCGGGAGGAAGTGCCGGAAGTCGCTGAGCCAGAACGACTTGGGACAGCGGCGCCGGCACCGAGTCCGCTCGCACTGCCTCGCGAGCCACCGGCCAGATCGCGCGGCGTCGCGCCGAATCCTGAACCCGTTCCTGACCCAAACGCACCGCCGCCAGCCGCGCCCACGCCACCACCCGCCAGGGTGGATTCCTGCTTCTTGCCTGAGCCTTTTGGACGGCCCCTTCTGCCTCTCGGCGCCCCGCCCCCGAAGAGATCCTCCTCCTCTTCTTCCTCGTCGGCGTCGTCGCCTTCGGCTACGACCGGGGCATCGGAGTCCGGCTCCTCGTCGTCGTCCGCATCTTCAGCGCTATCCCAGAGGCGGTCGCTGTGATCTTCGTTGATGGCCCAGCCACCGTCCTCGTCCTCATCGTCGTCGTAGGAGCGCTTGCCGCGACTGAATCCACCGAGATCGTCGGCGTCGTCGTCGTCCGCAAACCGCAGTGGCTCACCTGATTCCCCGCTCGGCATGGGTCCTCCCCTAAGGTATTCGGAACATGCACCGGCGAAGCGTGCATTTATTTGATTTTGCCCGTTGCACGTCGCGTGCCTTCTACATGGACCTCGTTTGCAGCTTACGGAATACGCCGCTCGAAGCACGACGTCAAGTCAAACCCGTGCCTCATCGGCTCCCGGCTCCTCTCCTCCAAGACGCCTGGTGACGACGCGTACGAGCGCATCATAAACACGGGGATCGAAGTGCCTGCCCACGTCCACCTTCAGGTGCTCGAGGGTCGCGAGCGGAGAGAAGGGCTCCCGATATGCGCGTTTCGAGGTAAGGGCGTCGAAGGTATCGGCGGCGCAGAGTATCCGGCCGCCAAGCGGTATCGCCTCACCCGAGAGCCCGTGCGGATATCCGGCGCCATTCCAATGCTCGTGATGGTGCTCGATGTAGGCGAGGGGGGTCTTGATGTGGAGCAGCGGCGCCAGGATGTCGAGCCCGATCCGGACGTGTCTCTTCACGTGCTCGAATTCATCTGCTGTCAGGCGTCCCGGCTTGTTGAGAATGTCCTCGCGAATTCCGATTTTGCCGACGTCGTGCAGGCGCCCGGCGAGCCGGAGATCTTCCACCACCGGTTCGTCGAGCGCGAGCTCCTGCGCCAGCTCGACGCAAAGCTCGGCCACGCGCTGGGAATGTCCCCGGAGGTAGAGGTCCTTTGCCTCCATGGCGTTGATGAGCGTCTCTGCTATGCTTACCGACATCAGGCGCAGCGCTTCCTTCTCGCGCTCCAGCTCGGCCGTCCGCAAGGTGACCTCTTCGCGGATCAGTTTGTCGACCCTCCGGCGCTCGATGAGATTCGCCCGCTTCGTCAGCGCACGATCCACCGCTTGCTGGAGGTCCGCGAGCTCCACAGGCTTCATGAGGTAGTCGCTCGCGCCGTAGGAGAGGACCTCGGTTGCCGTCGCCGCATCGTTGACGGCGGTGAGCATGATGATGCCAAGGTTGGGGTCCTTTTCCATCGCCAGCTGCACTACCTGAACTCCGGTCATCCCCGGCATCCGCACGTCGCACAACATCAGCGAGAACGCCTCCTTGTCCAGGATCTGGAGGGCCTGGTCGCCCGATCCGGCGATCTCCACCTCGTAACCCCTCGACCGCAGGAATTTTCTCAACGCCAGACGGATGGTCTCTTCGTCGTCTACGATCAGAATGCGGGTCACGTCTCGTCGCCTCGATACTGAGGAAGAGTGATGGTAAACGCCGTTCCGCTGTCCGGCGTGCTATCGACGGAAATGGACCCTTGGTGGGCCTGGATGATTCCGTAACTCACGCTGAGGCCAAGGCCTGTACCTTCGCCCGGGGGCTTGGTAGTGAAGAAAGGCTCGAATACCCGCTGACGCACCGAGTCGGGCATTCCGTGACCGGTGTCGGATATGACGATGGTCACCACTTCGCCCTGACTCCGCGTCACCACCGACAGGTGCCGCACCAGGGAGCCGCGCATCGCGGACTCCGCGTTGACCAGCAGGTTGAGCAGCACCTGCTGCAGCTTCTGCTCGTCACCGCGCACCTGGGGATCCAATGGATCGAGGTGCATGTGGACCTCGATACCTCCGGATCGCGACGCCAGCGCGCGCAGCCGGACGGTATGCTGAACGATGGTGTTGACGCGGACGGGAACATCGCGCGCATCGGTCTTGTGCGCGAAGAGCAGCAGGTCGCGGATCACACCGATCGCGCGGTCGGCTTCGCGCTTGATGAGGTTGACGGATTCGAGCTGCTCGCTCTGTAGCTTGTCCTCGAGCAGCAGCTGCGCAAACGTCGAGATACCAGTGAGAGGATTGTTCAGCTCGTGAGCCACGCCCGCCATCAGCTCACCGATCGCAGCCAGCTTTTCCGTCCGGCTCATGTGCTCGGCGATCTTGCGCTCTTCGGTGAGATTGCGGACGCCGATTACCAATCCGGTGATGTTGTTATCGTTGTCGCGAATGTGGCTGAGCGTCACGGCCGCCGGGAACTCACTGCCATCCTTCCTGCGGTGCACGTGCTCGCCGGTCCAAAGCGCCTTGTCCTGTGGGATCACCGGTATGGTTTCGCGACGGGAAAGCCGCGCTGAGGTGACGACAAAATCGTCGACGGAGAGGCCGGCGATCTCGGAAGCATCGTATCCATATTCCCTGATTGCCGCGGCGTTCGCGTATTCCACCCGCGCATCGACGCCGAGGATCAGCACCGGCTGGTCCATTGTCGCCAGCGCGGCAGCGAGAGTGCGCTCTCTCCCCCGTGTCCGCTGCTCGTGCTCGCCGAGGAGCAGGACGTCGACCGCGAGCGCGACCGCGGGCGCCAATCGAAGTAGAGCATCGATGTGGGGTCCAGTTTGCGGATGGGCCTCCTCGGTCGTGACGACCAGTACTCCGATCCGACGGTCGCTCGCGATGAGCGGAATGGTGATGGCCGGCTCGGAGGGAACTTGCGACGGATAGCTGGCGTGCTCGCGGAGGTCGTCGACGAAGGTTGGCTTTCCCTGCGCCCACGACGATCGCACCGCGGCAAGCTCCACCGGGGCAACGAGGCCCTCCATGGCGGCGCAACTGCCGGATGCAGCGACGCAGGTGAGGGTGCGATCGTCCTCCGAGATTACGCCGATCGCCTTCCCGGTCGAGGGGACGACGTCCTCGAGAATGGTGAGGATGGCGCGGCACGCTTCGGCGACGGTGACTTTGCGCAGCGCGAGCCGGGCGATCTCTTCTGCGGCTTCGGTCTGCTTCTGCTCATCGCGCTGGGCGGCGAACAGGCGCGCGTTCTCGATCGCGACCGCGGCCTGGCGCGCGATCAGCATGATGAGCTCCATGTCGTGCGAGTCGTATGCGTTCCGCTTGTGCGACAGTATCTGCATCACGCCGAGCGTGTGGTCATGATACACGAGAGGAGCGGTGATCTCGCTTTGCACTTCGCGCTTGGCGGCGACCTGGTAGATAGTTCCCGTCCACCACCGCTCGGGCTCCGAGGAAATGCTCGGGGCTCCGCTCTCGAAGACGCGAGCGATTGTCTCAGTCCCCATCGGTAAGTCGAGCAGACTATCGCTCTCACGCTCCTCGCCGTCGACGATCACGCAGTGCGCGTGAAAGGTCTCCATTACCGGATCGGCGATCATCAAGGCGAAGCATGGCGCATCGACGACGGACGCTACGGCCTTGTAGATCTCGCGGTATGCCTCGTCGAGAGAAATGGTCGCAGAGATGGCCTGCTGTACCGTCGCGACGGCGGCGAAGCGCGCGGCGCGGCGCTGGAGCTCGGCGACGAGCTCAGTCGTCAACGAACTCCACCGTCACCGGGCGGGTGATGATTCCGGCTTTCACGCCCTCGTCCAGAAAGAGCTTGATCGCGGCGCGCCCGCGGTCTCCGTAATCGAGTGTCCAATCGTTCACGTACATTCCGACGAAAGTGTCGGCCTTGTCACGATCGAGCCCGCGCGCAAAGCGCATCGCGTGGTCGAGCGCATTGTCGCGGTGACCGAGTCCGTAGGCGATGCTGGCTCGCAAATGGCGCGACACCTTTTTCTGGAGGTCGCGTGGCATGTCCTTCCGGATGACGTTGCCACCGAGGGGGAGCGGTAGTCCCGTTTCCTCCAGCCACCACGCACCCATGTCGGCAATGAGGTGGAGGCCTTCATCCGCGTATGTCAGCTGGCTCTCGTGGATGAGAAGCCCGGCGTCCGCGTCGCCACCGATCACCGCCTGCTCGATCTGATCGAATGGAACCACTACGGGAACGAAGTCGGGCTGGAACAGCCTGAGGGACAGGTAAGCGCTCGTCATCAGCCCCGGCACCGCGATGCGCCTGCCCGCGATTTCCAAGCGCGTCATCGGCTTCTTCGCAACGAGCTTGGGCCCGTAGCCATCGCCCATCGACGCGCCGTGCGGCAGCAAGGCGTAGGTGTCGGACAGGTAGGCGTAGGCGTGGATCGAGACGGCGGTCACATCGAGCTCGCCGCGCATCGCTCGCCCGTTAAGGGTCTCGATGTCCTGGAGCTCGTGCACGTAGCTGATACCCTGAGTGTCGATGTGGCCATCCGCGAGCGCATAGAACATGAATGCATCGTCGGAGTCCGGACTGTGAGCGAGGTGAATCGTGCTCGCCGCCGTCATTGCTTCACTCCAAGGTTGTTCCGGGCCTGTGCGAGCGAGCTGACGATGTCGTCCTGGTGCCGCGTGTACTCGTCTCTTTTTTTCGCGAGCTCTGTTTTTTCCACGGCCAGCAGTCTGCGCTCAAAGTCGCGGAGGCGCGCAGTGTCGCGCGCGAGCGTCGCCAGCCGCAGCTGAAGTATCAATCCGAGCAGGTGATTCGGATTCTCGCGCAGAATGCTGTCCGCCTGCGCCTGGGCGAGCGGCAGCGCACCGGCGACTTCGCCCACGCGTCCCATGTCGTAGCGCTGATCTACGTTGAGCGGCGAAAGCTGTTGATAGGCCATGATCGCCATGGGCGCGAAGAATTGGACGCTATCGGCCTTACCCTGGCTGGCCAGCAGCATCACCCGATTGTAGAGGCGATCAGCGCGCTCCTGTGGCGACAGATTCGAGATGTCCGGCCCGCGCATTCCCTGAGGAGCCACGCCGCGGTCGTCGAGACCCGCCTGCGGGAGCGCATTCTGTGAGCCGTCGAGCGAGCTGCCACGCTGCGCGTTGAACCCTCGGCCTGCTGCCATCGCAAAGAGCGCGAGGAACGCGAGAGCCGCCACTATCCACGGCAGCGGATTAGTCGCCGTCGCCGGGCGAGTGGCAGCGCCGGCGCCGGCAGGCGACCCGCAGCGGTGACAGAATTTTGCGCCCGGAGACAACTCCGCCGCGCACGATGCGCATGTCGTTCCGGCGAGAGGAGACCCGCAGCCGGCACAGAATCGTCCCGTCGCGGTCGCGCCGCACAAAGGACACACGCCGGACGAGGCGAGCGAGGAGGGTGATGTCATCTCGTTCAAGTTACATGGGAGAACCGCCGAGCGCTCTTGCTTCAGACGGGGAAGAGCATCTCCCGATATTTGGGAAGCGGCCAGTACGCATCGCCGACGATCAGCTCGAGGGCATCTGCCACCTTGCGCACTTCGGCCATCGTGTCGGCGCCCTCCGAAGTCAGCAGCTCTGCCTGTCCGGGTGGATCGTCGTGCATCGCCTCCGCGCGGGCGATGACATCGCTCAGGTCCTCGCGGAATTCCTGCAGCTCCTGCACGAGCTCGCCTACCTGATTGGCCGTCGTCACCTGCGGGATCACCGCGATTCCCGCGCTCTTCGCGCTGGCGGCAGACTCGGAAAGCTGAGCGAGATACTCGTAGGCCGCAGGGATCACCATCGTGTCTACCATCTCACGCATGGTATGGAGCTCGATGAGCATGTCCTTCACGTAGCGCTCGACGCGAACGTGATACCTCGACTCCAGCTCCTCCTTGGTGAGCACGCCGAGCTTTGTCAGTAGCGTGCGCGACTGCCTGGTGACGAGCTCCTTCAGAGCCTCGGGCGTTCTCCGCAGGTTCGGAAGCCCGCGTTTCTTTGCTTCTTTCACCCAATCTTCCGAATAGTTGTTGCCCTCGAAGCGCACGGGCGTGCTCTCCTTGAATGCTCCGCGCACGACCTTGAGCACCGCGTCGTCCACCGATTTGGTTTTCTTGAGCGTCTCCCTCAGCTGGTCGGTGAGCTCGCCGATCGATTCGGCCACCGCGGTGTTGAGCAACGCTACAGGGAAGGCGATCGATGCCGACGAGCCCACCGCCCGGAACTCGAACTTCTGTCCGGTGAACGCAAACGGAGAGGTGCGATTCCGATCGGTATTATCGCGCTGGATCTCCGGCAGTCGCTCCACGCCGAGCTTGATCATCTGCTGCTCGGCGCTTCCCGAGGTCTTGCCGGCGGCGATCTCGTCGAGCAGTCGCGTCAGCATGTCGCCCATGAAGACCGAGATGATCGCCGGCGGCGCTTCGTTGGCACCCAGACGGTGCTCGTTTCCGGACGATGCGATGCCGGCGCGCAGCAGACCGGAATGCTTGTGCACCGCCCGCAGCACGGCGGCGAGGAAAATGAGGAAGCGGACATTCTGGTGCGGCGTCTTTCCCGGTTTGAGAAGATTTTTCCCGTTGAGATCGGGAGAATCCGCGGAAATCGACATCGACCAGTTACAGTGCTTTCCGGATCCGTTGATACCGGCGAACGGTTTTTCGTGGATCACGGCCTGGAGCCCGTGGCGCAAAGCCACGCGTCTCAAGGTTGCCATTACAAGCTGGTTGTGGTCGACGGCGAGGTCGGTCTCCTCGAAGTAGGGCGCCATCTCGAACTGGCAGGGCGCGACTTCGTTGTGCCTGGTGGTAATCGGAACGCCAAGCTTGTACAGCTCGAACTCCACTTCGGAAATGCAGGCTTGGATGCGCTCCGGTATTCCGCCGAAGTAGTGGTCTTCGAGCTGCTGTCCACGCGGCGGCGGAGCGCCAATGAGCGTGCGTCCGCCCATGACGAGGTCGGGTCGCAGACTGAAGTGCGCGCGATCGATGAGGAAGTACTCCTGCTCGGCACCGAGCGTGGTAAAAACGCGCTGAACGCCTTTGTCGCCGAGTAGCTCGAGGAGGTCGATGGACTTCTCGGAGAGAATGTCGGAGCTGCGGAGGAGGGGAGTCATCTCATCGAGAGCTTCGCCGTTGTAGCCGATGAAAACCGACGGGATGCAGAGCGTGCGCGCGCCGGTGGACTCGACAATGAAAACGGGACTTGCCGGATTCCACGCCGTGTAACCGCGCGCTTCCCAGGTGGCGCGCAAGCCGCCCGATGGAAAGCTGGACGCGTCGGGCTCGCTCTGAATGAGCTGCTCGCCGGTGAAGCTTTCCATCGGCTGGCGGTCGTCATCGAATGCCAGAAAGGCGTCGTGTTTCTCGGCGGTGAGCCCGGTCTGCGGCTGAAACCAGTGGGTGAAGTGCGTCACTCCGCGCGAGAGGGCCCATTCCTTTATCACCTGTGCGATCGCGGGGGCGATGGCGATGTCGAGCTTTTTTCCGTGTCGGATGGACGCAGCCAGGCTTTGGTAGACATCCTTGGGCAGCTTGTCGCGCATCTGCCTGACGCCGAGGGTGTTGCAGCCGAAATACCGGGACGTGGGCTCCGGAACCCCTCCGTCGCTTAGCCCGGGCGGCACTCGGATGGCCCGGCTGGTGATCTCGCTGAGCACTGTCTTCCGCGGACTATTGTTCTGGGCTGTCATGGCGACCTGGTTGAATTGAATGTAAAGACAAACGTGCAATATTCACAAAATCATTCTGAAAAAGATAATCGCCACAG
>JANMTG010000351.1:0-7162 GCA_031390205.1 Gemmatimonadota bacterium | reverse complement strand
TGACCATCACCGGCACCGACGCCTGAGCTTTCGCATGCGCAGAAGCATCTCGATGACTACGTCACCGTGCGCCTCGCTGTCGAGTCGGTGTTGAAGCGCAGCGGGTCGGACGAATACTGGTCCAAGGAGCCGTTGGCTTTCGCCCGTACGAATATCTCTTCGGTCGCCACCCGGAAGTTCTCCGCCAGCCGAACGGGGCTTTTGGCGCTGACCGCCATTGGTGGTGCGTTCATCGTCCGAACAGCCATCGAACTGGCGGTGAACGGTGGTGACGGAAAGGGGAAGCTGCCGGGGCAGTAAGAGACGGCACGGCACGGGCGAGGCCGCGGCCGGCGGCGCGGCGTGACATTTCTATCCGTGTAACTTGGGTGACATTTCTAATGGCGTTTGACAGCTATGACACGTCCGTTGACACAAATCCCTGTCGCGTCTAACTTTAACGGCTAGTCTGCCTCCGATCCGGGCGACTCTGACATTACCGTTCACGCCTTAATGCCCACAATCAATCAGCTCGTCCGTCAAAGCCGTCGCGACGTACAGAAGAAGGAAAAAGCTCCCGCGCTCAAGTCCAATCCCCAGAAGCGGGGCGTCTGCACGCGCGTCTACACCACCACCCCGAAGAAGCCGAATTCCGCGTTGCGTAAAGTGGCGCGGGTGAGACTGACGAACGGGTTCGAGGTGACCGCCTACATTCCGGGAGAAGGCCACAACCTGCAGGAGCACTCGATCGTGCTCATCCGCGGCGGACGCGTGAAGGATCTCCCCGGAGTGAGATACCACATCGTGCGCGGCTCGCTCGACGCCTCCGGCGTCAATGGCCGCAACAAGAGCCGGTCCAAGTACGGAACCAAGAAACCAAAGGCCGGCGGTGCAGCCGCTGGAGGTAAGAAGAAGTGAGCCGCCGCAAAAAGTCCATCAAGCGTCCGATTCTTCCCGACGCGCGCTACGACAGCCAGACCGTGTCCAAGTTCGTCAACGCCATCATGTATCAGGGCAAGAAGTCCACGGCGGAGCGCATCTTCTACGGCGCGATGGATATTGTCGAGAACAAGACCGCTCAGCCCGGTGTCACGATCTTCAAGCAGGCGCTGACCAACATCAAGCCCGCTGTCGAGGTCAAGAGCCGTCGTGTCGGTGGCGCCACGTACCAGGTGCCAGTCGAGGTCCGTCCTGAGCGCCGCACCGCGCTCGCGATGCGCTGGCTCATCACCTTCTCGCGCGGCCGCAACGAGAAGTCGATGGCCGAGAAGCTGGCGGCGGAAGTGATCGCGGCGAGCAAGGGTGAGGGCAACGCGGTCAAGAAGAAGGAAGACACGCACAGAATGGCCGAAGCGAACAAGGCGTTCGCGCACTATCGCTGGTAACTCCAGGGTCTGGATTAATAAAAAGCCCGCGCGATTCGATCGCGCGGGCTTTTTTTCTTCGCGCTATCGCGACAAACCCTGGCTGATGACGGACCTTGCGGCGAACGGCTAGCGCTTCGGCTTTCTCGCCCGCTCCCCTTGCCGCCGCTCAGTCACTTCCCGCTCTTTCCGGCGACGCTCCGCGGAGGTCGCGACGACGGCAAGTGACAGCTCGATCAGACCATAGACGAGGGCCACGAATGCCAGCAGGGATGCGACCGCGAACAGTCGCGTCATCCCCGCCGACAGACCTGCCGCGATGACGGCGTAGCTCGACGCTCCAACGACGATCGCCGAGACGACGCTGATCGCAACCGCGAGCGAAATGGACATCCCATGATCGACCGGCGGGATGGTGAGTGGCTGCTCAGCTGGGCTCGAAGGATCGGTCATGTCGGGGTTGGCTGCCAGTTCCATGAATGTCATCAGCATCATGGTTCGTACCGCGATGACCCGCAAGAAGCTCATGCGTCAATGCGATCTACGGATTGCTGTGCCTCCGGACGCCGAACAGCGGGCGGCTGGTGGACGGAGTGGACCTCGCGATCCACGAGACGGGGCACATTGTTTTCTCTCCCTTCGGAGAGGTGATGACCGCGCTGGGCGTATTTGCTTGGGGAGGCCGGCTGGCTCGCGAGGGACCTTGCCCTCGCCCGAGGCGTCCATTTCGCTGGCGTGGCGATCTACCTCGTCGCGGTGGGATTGGCGGCGGCGAGTGCGTCGCGGCAGCCGGTGCGCGAGCCGGCGCTCGAGTTAGCCTAAGTCCCTCAGGGACCAACGCTTGCGAGGTTCCGTCCTCGCGCGCATCTTCGCATTGTATCCGGATTCAGCGGCAGATGCCTGGAGCGCAAATGAAGAAGGCGAGACTTGCCGCGGCAGCCTTTCCGATAATGCTGCTGTCGGCCGCGATGTGCTCGACCCCGCCCACGGGCCCCATTCCGCCGAGCGAATGGGGAGGGCAGCACATTGGTCTGGTGGTTCTCACCGACGGAGGGGGAGCGACGATCGAATACGACTGTGCCAGTGGCACCATCGATGAGCCAATTACGGTCGATTCGAGCGGAGGGTTCACCGCTGTCGGTACCCACACGCGTGGGCACGGCGGACCGGCTATGATCGGCGAAATTCCCGACCGGCATCCCGCGCGCTACACTGGCTCGACCGACGGAAAGTCCATGACGTTGAACGTAAAGCTGACTGACAGCGGCCAGGATATTGGAACCTATGCTCTTACCAGGGGAGCTTCTCCTTCGGTGCTCAAATGTCTGTAAAGCCCCATACCCGCTCGCGCACCGACGGTTCGTCCAAGGGAGGGGGAGCCGCCCACTCGAAATATCCGAACGTGAGGAACTACGTTGGCGGCTCGTTCGTCGAGAGCGGTCGCGTGTTGCAGGATGTCCACAATCCGAGCGACGGAAGCGTCATCTCGCGAGTTCCACTCTCGACGCAGGATGACGTCGATGCGGCTGTTGCCAGCGCTACCAAGGCGTTCGGCGGGTGGTCCGCGACGCCGATCAAGGAGCGCGCCCAGATCTTCTATCGCTACAAGGCGCTGCTCGAGAAGAACATCGACGAGCTGGCGGCGCTGATAACCGAGGAGAACGGCAAGGTCGCGGGCGAAGCCCGGGCTGAAATCCTCAAGTCGGCGGAGTTGTGCGAGTTCGCGTGCTCGCTGCCGCAGATCACGCCGGGAGAAGTGCTCGAGGTCAGTCGCGGAGTGGAGTGCCGGATCGAGCGGTTCCCGCTGGGAGTAGTGGCCGCGATCACGCCGTTCAATTTTCCGAACATGGTGGCGAACTGGTCGATTCCCAACGCGATTACGCTCGGGAACTGTCTCATCCTCAAGCCGTCTGAGCTCGTGCCTTTGAGCGCGGGAAGAATCGCCGAGCTGCTCAAGGAAGCGGGACTGCCCGAAGGCGTTCTCCAGATCGTTCACGGCGGGAAAGAAGCCGTCGAGGCGATCTGTGACCACCCTGGAATTTCCGCGATAAGCTTTGTGGGATCTACCAAGGTCGCAAAGGTCGTGTACCGTCGGTCGACGGCGACGCTCAAGCGGTGTCTCGCACTCGGCGGTGCCAAGAATCACCTTATCGTGATGCCTGACGCCGACAAGGAGATGACGTCGAGCAACGTCGTCGCTTCAATGTCGGGGTGCGCGGGCCAGCGGTGCATGGCCGCCTCGGTGATGGTCGCGGTGTCAAAGACCGACCACATCATCGAGCGGATGGTCGAGCACGCGCGTGCCATCGTCCCGGGACGCGACATCGGGCCGGTAATCTCTGCTGCCGCCCGACAGCGCATCGAGACGTACATTGCCGAAGCCGAAGCGGCGGGCGCGAAAGTGCTGGTTGACGGGAGACGTGCCGTGGTGAAGGGCAATGAGAATGGATACTTCATCGGCCCGACGATCATTGACCACGTCACGCCCGATATGCGAATCGCGCAGGACGAAGTGTTCGGGCCGGTGCTCGTGATCATCCGTGCCAAGGACGTCGATGAAGCGCTCAAGGTCGAGAACGCATCGCCGTACGGCAATGCCGCATCTGTTTTTACGGAGAGCGGTGGGACCGCGCGCTACGTCATGGAGCACGCCAGCGCCGGCATGGTGGGAGTGAACGTGGGTGTCCCGGTTCCGCGCGAGCCCTTCTCGTTCGGCGGATGGAACGACTCCAAGTTCGGCGTCGGGGACATCACCGGCCGTGGATCGATCGAGTTCTGGACGCAATCGAAGAAGATGACCACGAAGTGGAACAAGGAAGCGGGAACCAACTGGATGTCCTGAGGAGGCCGTATGACCGTGGATCGATCGGTAACGTTCACCGGGATCAAGTTCGAGAACCCGTTCCTGCTCTCCTCGGCGCCTCCGACGGAATCGGAGACGAACATTCTGCGCGCATTCGATGGCGGCTGGGGCGGCGTCGTCACCAAAACGATCGGGCTGCACCCAGTGGTGAACGTCTACGGTGCGAAGGCGAAGTTCATGCGGACGGGCGCCGAGGACTCGCATGTTTCCATGAAAAAACGGCCTGGCGCTGCCCTGCACTCGTCGTGGAACTGGGAGCTCATTTCCGACAAGACTCTCGAGTGGTGGGCGCCGCGGATTCGCCGCATCAAGGAGGCGTACCCCAATCGCGTGCTGATCGCGTCCATCATGGCCGGCTCGGGGAACGACAAGGAGTTGAGGCACTGGCAGGAATTGGCCGAAACCGCGCAAGGGGAAGGAGCGGACGGACTCGAGCTCAACTTTTCATGCCCGCACATGGACCGGCGAGACATGGGGTCCAACATCGGGAAGGATCAGGGACTCTGTTCCGTGGTCACAGAGGCGGTGAAGGAAGTCGCCAAGGTTCCCGTCTGGTGCAAGCTCACTCCGGCCACCGCTGACATCGTCGTCGAAGCGGGGGCCTGCTTCCGCGGCGGAGCGGATGCGATCGTGTCGTCGAACACTTTTCCCTCGCTGCCGCCGATTGATCCCGAGACGCTGGAGTTCGAGATCAATGTGGACGGATTCGTTTCGAGCGGAGGGCTGGGCGGGCCGGCAATTCTGCCGCTGTCGCTCGCAAAAATGGCCCAGCTCACGAAGGCGTTCCCCGATAAGAGCTTCTCGGGAATTGGCGGGGTCTCGGATTTCTCGCAGGCGATCTCGTATTTCCTGCTGGGTTGCGGCACGGTGCAGGTGTGCACGGCGGCGATGCTCGACCAGGCGGTGGGGCCCAACATCATCAAGCGCCTGCTCGCCGGGCTCGATCGCTTTCTCGAGCAGCACGCTGCGGATGGGTGGAATCGGATCGAGGATTTCCGCGGCGCGCGCCGCGACAGGATCGTGCTCCAGTCGGAGATCCGGCGGCCGGCCACCGCTGACTATCACTCGGGGTATGAGAATGTCGAGGGGTACGCCCCTCCGTCGGCTGACGAAGTCGCGGTTCGGGCATGAGGCGCGGGGAATCGAGGCTGAACTTTTTTGGAAAACGCGCAACAAGGGCACGCGTCGTGAGTTTACCGTTTTTGCGTTTTCCGTTTTTGCGTTTCGGTTTCCAGTTAGGGGGTCAACGCAACAACGGATCACGCAATCACGGTCAACTCATAACGCAATCCTCCCATCCAAGGGTGGAAGAATGACGGCGGTGACGGATTTTTCCGAACGGACAGTCGCTTCCCCACTGCGTATGCCTCCGTGCGACCACGTTCCGCGGCCGTACACTGGTCCGTCGCGTTCGGAAGTCGTCGCCATGCGCCGTAAGTACACGAACCCGGCGGTGTTTACCCTCTACGGCGAGCCGCTGCTCATCGTCGAGGGACATATGCAGTATCTCTTCGACGAAACGGGCCGGCGTTATCTCGACATGTTCGCCGGCATCGTCACAGTCTCGTGCGGGCACTGTCACCCCAAGATCGTCGCCGCGATCAAGAGCCAGGTGGAGACGCTTCAGCACGCAACGACCATCTACCTGCACCCGAACTTCCCGCTCCTGGCCAAAAAGCTCGCGTCCAAGATGCCCAAGGGGCTCGACGTCACCTACTTCGTGAACACCGGGAGCGAAGCGAACGATCTGGCGATTACGATGGCGCGGCTCTACACCGGCAACACCGACGTCGTCGCCCTACGCAATGGCTACCACGGCGGGTCGCCCACCGCGATGGGACTCACGTCGCAGAACACCTGGAAGTATCCGTTGCCCGGAGCGACGGCGATTCACCACGCCGCCTGTCCGGATCCCTACCGGAGCGCGTTCACCGGAACGCCGGAAGAGATCGCCGTGAAGAGCGCGGAGGACATTCTTGGCATCATTCGCTACTCGACGCCGGGAAAGATCGGGGCATTCATCGCCGAGCCGATTCAGGGAGTTGGTGGGGCGACGCACGGGGCGCCCAACTATTTGCGCGAGGCCTACCGCATCACGCGCGAGCACGGCGGGCTCTGCATCGCCGATGAGGTGCAGACGGGGTTCGGCAGGACTGGAGATCATTACTGGGGCTTCGAGAATTTCGGCGTCGTCCCCGATTTCGTGACCATGGCGAAGGGAATCGGCAACGGCGTGCCGCTTGGCGCCGTCACGACGAGGATGGACATCGCCGAGAAGTTGACGCAGCGCATTCACTTCAACACGTTTGGCGGAAACCCCGTTTGCATGGCCGCCGGTCTCGCGGTTCTCGACGTGATTGACGAGGATGGGCTGCAGGAGAACTCTCGTGTCCTCGGGAAGCGATTGAAGGATGGACTCAAGGGTTTGATGAAGCAGCATCAGCTGATCGGGGACGTGCGTGGCATGGGACTCATGCTGGGCGTCGAGCTGGTGCGCGACCGGAAGACCAAGGAGCCGGCGAAGAAGGAAACAGCGTCCGTGCTCGAGGCCGCGCGGGAGATGGGAGTGCTCGTCGGCAAGGGCGGGCTCGATGGCAACGTGCTACGCATCAAGCCGCCGATGTGCATCACCGCTGCGGACGCGGACTTTACGCTCGATGTGATCGATCGCGCGCTTCTGGCAGCAAAGAGCGCTTAGAGCAATTGCAACTGCGAACTGCCAAGCGACCAGCTGCCAGCCGAGGCTGTGCAGTTTCTCCGCTGAATCCCTGCATCTGCGCCGGTGCGTCGGAGGGGAGCGGGAAGCAGCGGCTGCTCGCTTACACGCATCGAGCCTCGCTGCCCGCTGTCGCGGGCAAAGCGCGCGAGTCTCTTGCTACGCGAGTAGCCCCAGCTTCCCGCTCCCCAACGACGCACCGGCGAAGATGCAGGGATTCAGCGGAGAAACTGCACAGCC
>JANMTG010000345.1:0-10734 GCA_031390205.1 Gemmatimonadota bacterium | reverse complement strand
CGCTCGGGCGCCGCCTGCGAGGACACCCTCACCTCCCTTGTACAGTATCGCCACCGCGGCAGCGCAACGCGCTGCGGCCGCCCGAGTGTCGGACCCTGGGCCGACGTGCCTGACCGCGCGCGACACACTCGGTCCGAACCTAAGCACGGGGATGCCGAGCTTCGCTCGGCGCGCTCCCGCGAGGCGCGAACGGGATCGTCACCCGAGCGCTGCACCGGCGCAGATGCAAAAAGTCAGGGGAGGAACCGCACAGCCCTCGGCTGTCTACGCGACTTCCTTCATCTCGAGCGGCTTGGGCTCCACGGCCTCCTCCACCGGAACGAGCGCGATCTTCAGCACCTCGTTCAGCGTCTCCACCGCGTGGAAGGTGAGCACAGCGCGCACCTCCTCGGGCACATCATCGATGTCGGCCTCATTCGCCTTGGGAATGATGATCGTCGTGATTCCCGCGCGATGCGCGCCGAGCACCTTCTCCTTGAGGCCGCCGATCGGCAGCGCGCGCCCGCGAAGCGTGATCTCGCCCGTCATCGCGACATCGCGGCGGACCGGACGATCGGACATCTCCGACACCAGGGCGGTGGCAATCGCGAGGCCGGCTGACGGGCCATCCTTCGGAATCGCTCCCGCGGGAACGTGGATGTGCGCCTCGATCGCTCCCAGCCTGTCGCGCGGAATGCCGAGCTTCGCCGCGTTGTTCGTCGCGTAGGTGAATGCGGCCCGCGCCGACTCCTTCATCACGTCGCCGAGCTGGCCGGTGAGAATCAGCGAAACCGCACCGCCCGGACCGGTCTGCTCGCTTTCCGCCGGCCGGCTGCCATAGTAACGCCTGATCGACGCCTCCACGAACATGATGTCCCCGCCCATCGGCGTGTAGTACATGCCGGTGGCGATGCCGACCTCGTTCTCCTCCTGGATGTGCTCGGGGTGGACCTTCGGGCGGCCGAGCAGCTCGCGGACGGCATTCGCGTCGACAGTGTGTGAAACCTCCTCGCTCGCCGCGATCTTGCGCGCCAGCTTGCGCGCGACGGCGCCGATCTGCCGCTCGAGCTGTCTCACCCCACTCTCGCGGGTGTAGCTCGACACTATCGACGTGATCGCGTCTTCGGTGAAAATGATCTCCTTGTCGCTCAAGCCCGACTCCTCGAGCTGGCGCGGCAACAGATATTTCTTGGCGATCTCCGCCTTTTCCCTTTCGGTGTAGCCGGCGAAATCAACGACTTCCATGCGGTCCAGCAGCGGGCCGGGGATGTTCTGCACGAAATTCCCGGTGGCGATGAACAACACCTCGCTCAGGTCGAACGGAATGCCAAGGTAGTGATCCGTGAACGTGTCGTTCTGCGCGGGATCGAGCACCTCGAGCAGCGCGCTGGACGGATCACCCTGAAACGACGTCCCCAGCTTGTCGACTTCGTCGAGCAGGAACACCGGATTCTTGGTGCCGGCCTGCTTCATTCCCTGAATGATGCGTCCGGGCATCGCGCCGACGTAGGTGCGGCGGTGACCGCGGATGTCCGCCTCGTCTCGCGCTCCTCCGAGCGCAACGCGCACGTATTCGCGTCCGAGAGAGCGGGCGATGGACTTGGCGATGGACGTCTTGCCGACGCCGGGCGGACCGATGAAGAGAAGGATCGGTCCCCTCGCCATCGCGCGGGACTTCGCCTCGGTCTTGTCGGTGATGCTTCGCTCCTCGAGCTCGCTGGCGGCGAGCACCGGCGTCGCCTCGTCCTTTTCCGGAAGAAGCCTGGCGGCAGGCACTTCGCCCGTCTTGTCCACTTCGTCGGCAAGCTGCAGCGCGCGCAGCTGTCTCACGGCGAGGAACTCCAGCACTCGGTCCTTCACGTCCTTGAGCCCGTAGTGATCCTCGTCGAGCACCGCCGCGGCGTGATTCAGCTCGAGCTGGTCGTCCGATCTCTTGTTCCAGGGAAGCTCGGCTATCCACTCCAGGTACGTGCGAATCACCTGCGCTTCCATTGATTCACGTCCCGCGCGCTCGAGGCGCCCAAGCTCGCGCTCCACTTCCGCGCGGGCTTCCTTGGGAAGCGAGAGCTTCGACAGCTTCTCCCGAAGCTGAGTGATCTCCTTGCTCGAATCGTCGTCGCCAAGCTCCTTCTGAATCGCCTTCAGCTGCTCGCGCAGATACATCTCGCGCTGCCGCTCGCCGAGCTCTTCCTGGACCTGCGACTTGATATCTTCCTGCGCCTCGAGCAGCCCGACCTGACGCTGGACGTGCACGAGAACACGCCGAAGTCGCTCCTCGACGCTCAGGGTTTCCAGCAGTCCCTGCTTCTCCGGTACCGGGAGGTCGATGTAGCCCGCGACGAGATCGGCGAACTTGGCCGGGTCCGTGACCGAGTCGAGCACCTGGTGCACGACTTCTTCAGGCAGCCCGCGGCGCTCGCCAAGCTCCGCCGCGCGCTCGCGCGTTTCCTTCTGAAGAGCCGAGAATGCCGGGTCGTTTTCGCTGAGCGGGTTCATTTCCTCCGCCGGAACGATCACCGCGCTCAGGAAACCGTCGGCGGTCGAATACTGCAGGGCCGTAGCGCGCTGCTCTCCCTGCAACAGCAGCTGCACGCCGCCCAGGCCGCGCTGGATCTGGCCGATGCGCGCGATGACACCCATCGAATACAGGATGTCGGCAGTTGGCTCCTCCGAGTTGTCGCGCTGCGCGACGGCAAAAACGAGGCGATCGCCCTTGAGCGCCGATTCGATCGCGCGAAGGGTGGAAGGTCTCCCGGCTGCGATGGGCTGAGTAAGGCCGGGGAAAATCACCGTCCCCCTCAGAGGGAGAACAGGTAGTGTCTGACGCTGTGACATTGTCATTCCGAAGGCAAGATTCTTGTTTGGTACTACTCCAGGGCCTCTCCTTACTGCATCTTTTGCTCTCGTGGATTTACGCCAGCCCGGCATGAACTGCAACACCAGACCTGCGGATTCGACGCGGCGCCATGCCAATACGACCTGACGACGAGCTCGGTACACATGTGGCTCAAGTCCTCTCTGCAAACTATGAGCTAGAGAGCGAGATCGGCCGTGGTGGGATGGGCATCGTGTATTGCGCGCGCGATCGCCGTCTGAAGCGCGAGATCGCGATCAAGGTTCTCCCCCCGGAACTGAGCTTCCGCGCGGATATCAGGCAGCGTTTTCTGCGCGAAGCAGAGACCGCCGCTCAGCTCAGTCACCCGAACATCGTTCCAATCTATACCGTCGAAGAGAAGGACAACCTCGTCTACTTCGTGATGGCTTACATCGCGGGCGACAACATTGGTCAACGGCTGCAACAGCACGGCCCGATGCCCGCCGTCGAAGCAAGACGCGTCCTGCGCGAGGTCGCGGACGCGCTTGCCTACGCGCACAACCGCAACGTCGTTCACCGCGACATCAAGCCCGACAACATCATTCTGGACGCCGAGACGGGCCGCGCAATGGTGACGGACTTCGGCATCGCGCGCGCTCTCACCGACACGGGCGATTCACGCCTCACCGCCACCGGAATGGCGATCGGGACCCCGGCGTACATGTCGCCCGAACAGTCCGCGGGCGACAGCGCAATCGATGGTCGGAGCGATCTCTACTCGCTGGGCGTGGTCGGTTACCAGATGCTGTGCGGGCAGCCGCCGTTCACGGCGACGAATACTCCGTCGATGCTGGTGAAGCATCTGTCCGAGAAGCCGATCCCCGTCGACGAGCGGTGGCCCGACCTCCCGCAGGATCTCTCGCGCGCCGTAATGATGTGTCTGGAAAAGGATCCGGCCGACCGATTCCCGAGCGCCGCTTCATTTTCCCTCGCGCTTAGCGGAGTGGGCATGCCGACGCTCGCGACGCGCGCCCCGACCGCGGCGCAAAGCGCGAGCGTTTCGTCGAGCCGTCGGACCGTCCCGGCAATCCCGGATACGTTCCGCGACCGCCACATCCCGGCGACGCAGACCCCCTTTTCGCAGACTCCTTCGCACGAGGAGCTGAGCAAGTGGAACGCGCCGATGGTAGTGGCGTTCCGTCGCAAGCTCGCGCCCTACCTTGCCGTCAACGCGATCCTCGTTCCGATCTCGATCTTCAGCAGTCGCGATTTCCTCGCGTTCTCCATCGCGTGGACGGTTTTCCTCGCCTTCAAGTACTCGAAGCTGTGGGCGGCGGGTTACGACTGGCGCGATGTATTCCGCCAGCCCCGTGACCGCCTCATGTTCGACGTCGCCGCCGAGACGCTGGATGATGCGCGCGCTCTTTTCGACCAGAAGAAACGCGGCGAGGTCCGCGCCCGCGCGCGGGCGAGAGGTCAGGGCCTCTTCCCACACATATCGCCGCTGCCTTCGACTTCGCCTTACGAGGCGTATCCGCGCGCTGGACGCGTTAGTGCGCCTGGCACGACACTGGGCCTCGCCCCCCCAACGGGGATCTCGCCGAGGGCGTTCGATGACTCGCGATACGGCGGCACGGTCCGCGATGCCGAGTCGGACCATAGGGAGATACATCGCCAGCTGCTGAACATGCCGCCCGACGAGCGCGACCAGATTCCCGAGGTTGCGGGTTCGGCCGATGCCGTGTTCAGAAAAGTCCAGCAACTGGCCGCGACGCTCACCGATCTGGAGCGCAGCGCCAGCGGCGAGACCACCGAATCGGTGGAGAAGGAAATCGATACACTGGAGTCGCAGGCCAATCCTCTCGACTACAACGGCAGTGAGGACAGGGTGCGGCGGCTCGCCTATCTGAGGCGGCAGCGCCGCGCGATAGTGGACGTCGCTCGCAAGAGGAAGGAAGCCACCGAGAAGCTGGAGCATTGCCGGCAGCTGTTGCGGACGATGCGCCTGGAGCTGGTGAGATTCCGCTCAGGCGGATTCAAGGCGCCTTCCGGTGGCCTGACGATGGTCACGCAGCAGGCGCAGAGTGTGGTGAGGGAGATGGGGTACCTCTCTGACGCCAATGCGGAGTTGAACGCGCTCTGATTCAGGGGGAGCGAGTTCCTCGGCGGGACGCGAGTTGTCAGTGGTCGGCGCGGCTAACTGTCAACCACTGATACAGGATGCGAGAGATTCCGTCAGAATGACCTGCGGTCCGCGAAGAACCTACTTCTCGCCCGCTCTCCGCTCTGCCATCCTCGTCTTCATCTCAGCGGCGTTCCGGTCGAAGATTACCTGCTGCTCTGACGTCAGAATTGCGCGAAGCTCGCCCATCTGGGTGGCGCGAATCTCGCCCAGTTTCGCCTGATCCATCGGCGTGCCAGTGGTCTCGGCTGTCTTCCGCAGCTTCATCATCTGCGGGGCATACTTTTCCCGAATCGCCTTGTGTTCCACTTTCTGCGCGTCGGTCAGCGTGATGCCCTGAAGGATCATTCCGCCCATCCCACCACGGCGTCCGCCCTGCTTCGCTTGCTCCGGCTGTTGCTGTGCCGCCGAAGCGGATGCGATGACAGCGCACAGAGCAACTGCCAGCGCAGCGACGCGAATAACCTTCATGCTTCTCTCCATTTGATGGGTGTGGGATGGCGCATTGCGCCACAACCTTATACGCCAGAGATGGCAAAAAGGTTGGGCGGAACGAGGTAGCGGGATCAGAAAAACCGATTTATGTCCTAACCTCTTATGTACCAGCGAGTTACCAAGCTGCCCCTAGCTTCCGGCTGAAAATCTGCTATTCTTCCCGCGCAGCCCGCCGCGGACCCGCTCCGCCGGCCCATATCCTCGTATCGAGCGCCGATTTTGACTGCACCTAGTGCTGCCGCCGAGTCATTTCCTTCGATTTCCACGCCCCCCCCCGCTCCCGAGCCGCTCTCCTTTCCCCTGAGCTGGCTGCTCGATCACGCCTCCGCGCCCATCAAATACAGGGCGATGATTGAGGTAGCGCGCATCACCGATCCAGCCCCCCGAGCCCTCAATTGGCTGCCGTACTCACACCGGCCCGCGATCAAGCTGGCGGCCACGCAGCAAAGGGATGGGACGTGGAACCACTCCATCCTCTCGCTTCCAGCCAGGAATAGCCCGGACTTCGCACACATTGGCACTGTCCCGGCGGTGAGGCGCCTCATCGAATACGGCTGGAGCCCGGAATCTCCGCCGCTCATTCTGGCGCGAAGGCTACTCTTCCGCTTGCTGGCGGAAGACAACGATCCGGCGTTTCTCTTCGAGCTCGCGACGAAAAGCAGGGATGACGACCTTGTTCGCCGGAGCAGGGGGCTGTTCCGCGAAGCCGCCGCGGCGACGCTGGCGCAGTGCGGCTACGAGAACGATCCACGCCTTCGCGGCGCCGCGCGCCGGATACTCGAGCGCACGGTCGCTTACCTCATTTCACCACTCGGCGAAAAGCCGTGGATGAGAGTCGGCAACACCCACGTCCTCGCCCCCGAGTCTGCGCCGCCGTCGCTATACACGCTCACAATGCTCGCGCACATGCCGATCTTCCGTCACGAGCATTTCTCGGAGGTCGAACGAATTTACGACTGGATCACCCAGGCTCTGCCGCGGCAGGATGCGGTGCAGCTGTATGGAAAGAAGATGGTTCCGCAGCCCCACCTGGTGATGGGAGACATGCTGCCGCACCGCAACGCCGTCGAAGCCGACGTGCCGTTCGCCCTGATGTGGCTCGAGACGATGGCGCGCCTCAACTTCCTGCGCCGCAACGAGGGCTGGATGAAGCTGTTCGAGCGGTTCGCCGCCGACCGCGACCGCTCTGGTGTGTGGCACCCGCACAAGGGAATGGAACGTCCGACCACGACGCATCCATGGGCCTGGTCGACCTTTCCCCTCGAAGATGGCGATGCGATCGAATCGAAGTGGACCGACGTCACCTTCCGCGTTGGCCTGATCGGTAAACTTCTGGGCAGGGAAATTGAGCTGATCTGACGGAATGATCAGATCTGGCCGACGCCGCCGCTTGAGTCCCAGCGAAATATTCCCGGCCGGACATCCCGAGTATCGAACGAGCTTTCCGCGACTCCGCTCGGGTCTCGCCATCCGGGCGGTGGAAAGAGGAGAGCCGACCAGCTCCCCTATACTGCTGGTGCCGGGCTGGGGATGTTCAGTTTATGTGTACCGTCACACCATGCCCGCGCTCGCAGACGCCGGGTACCGCGTGGTCGCGGTGGACCTCAAGGGTCATGGGCTATCCGACAAGCCCCTCACCGCCGGGGAATACACCATCGATTCGCTGGTCGAGCACCTTCGGGAAATCCTCGACGCGCTGGAGCTCGATCGACCTTGCCTTGTCGGGCATTCGATGGCAGGATCGCTGCTCTACCATTTCGCGGCCCGATACCCTGAGCGCGCGGGTCCGCTCGCTCTCTTGTCCCCCGTTGGACTGAGTGGCGCGCCGCCAATGCGGCTCTATCGGAGCCTGACTCCTCGTTTTCTCATGTCACTCCTGCGCCGCTTCAGTCCCCGGTTGCCGGTGAAGATCGCGCTACGGCGCGCGTATGGAGACCGGGGCACTTTCACCGAAGAAGACGTTGACCAGTACTGGGCCCCGATCCGGCTCCCGGATTCGACAGTCGCGTTGAGAGAGCTCCTTCATTCGTACGATTGGCACGCGTCAAAAGGGCGTGAGCTTGAACGGGTTCGAATTCCGGCCATCTGTATCTGGGGGAGCAAGGATCACCTGATGCCCCGGGACGGAATGGAGCTGTACCGGCGGTTGATTCCGGGAATCAAGCTGCACGAGGTGGTCGGCGCAGGCCACGCGGTCCACGAGGAAGCCGCGGACGAAGTAAACGCGGAGCTGATCTCCTTTTTTCGGGGGAACTGAAGTCGGAGGAACGGGGAGGTCACGAACGCTCCTTCGACCTAGGCTGCCAACGCACAACGCGCTTTTCCTTATTCGATTCCAGGAGAACTGGTTTAGTCCCCAGGTTATATTGAAACGGGATGAGTGAACAGATAATTGATCCGGGGATCGTGACACAAACAGCGGTTGGCCTCGCCTTTTCCGACCTCGATCTCGCCCCCGAAGTTCTGCACGCGGTGCGTGATGCGGGTTATACGCATCCGACTCCCATCCAGCAGCAGGCCATTCCTCTGGCGCTGGCGGGAAGAGACATCATTGGCCTCGCGCAAACCGGCACCGGCAAGACCGCCGGCTTCACCCTGCCAATCGTCCACAATCTGATCAGCGCTCCCCTCACTGACTCCAAAGGCGAGGTGTCGCATCGCGTTCGGGTTCTCATCCTCACTCCCACCCGCGAGCTGGCGGCGCAGGTCGAGGAGAGCTTCCGCAAATACGGCAAATACACCTATCTGCGCGTCGTTCCAGTATTCGGCGGTGTCGGGATCGAGCCGCAATCGAAGGCGCTCCGTAACGGCGTGGATGTAGTTGTCGCGACGCCGGGGCGGCTGCTGGATCACATGGAACGACAGAACGTCGTGTTCGACGACCTCGAGGTGCTCGTTCTTGACGAAGCGGACCGCATGCTGGACATGGGATTCGCCCCCCAGTTGAATCGGATCGTCAGCGAGATTCCCAGATACCGGCAGACGCTTCTCTTCAGCGCGACGATGCCGCCCGAAGTCGAGGCGCTCGCCCGGAATTATCTTCGCAAGCCGGTGGTGGTCCAGGTTGGTCGCCGATCAGAGGCTGCCAGCACCGTCACCCACGCCGTCTATCCGGTGCCGCGCGAGCGTAAGAGCACGCTGCTCGTGGAGCTGCTCAAGAAAGCGGAGATGGATTCCGTTCTCATCTTCACCCGGACCAAGCACGGTGCGGATCGTGTCGTCCGCCATCTCAACGACGGCGGGATCGCCGCGACGGCAATGCACGCCGATAAAACGCAGGGCGAGCGCACCCGGGCTTTGGAGGGCTTCAAGACGGGCGAAATTCGAGTGCTCGTTGCGACCGACATCGCGCAGCGGGGGCTCGATGTGTCGGGCATCACGCACGTCATCAACTACGACGTGCCCCAGCAGCCCGAGGACTATGTGCACCGCATCGGCCGCACGGGGCGCGCGGCGGCCACGGGTGACGCCTACACCTTCATGGCGCCCGACGAGATCGCGATGGTGCGCACCATCGAGCGGATGATCGGCCAGCAGATACCGCGCATTTCAGTTCCCGGTTACGACTTCGGCACCACCAACGGCTCGGAAAACACCGCCAGCGACCCACCGGCGGGATTGGCTGTGGCCACCGAGCCCGGAGTCGGCGTCGGCGCGTCCGAAGTCAATGTCGCACCCGCCCCAATCGCGACACGAAAACCGTATCGACGGAACCGTTCCGTCGCACGACGACGCTGAGATTTGCCGCGCCGTAACCCATACCGGTCGGCGCGTACGACATGCGAAGGCGGGTCGCGGACAGCCGGACGTCATGGACGTGTCCGATCTCGCGCGTGCGAAGTGTGTCGCCGCCACTCATGATGTGGATGATCCGCGCCGCCGTGTCTATCTCGACGCTCGTCTGCCTCGATCGGGCGATTGCCATGTGGCGCGCCGCGCCGAACAGCGAGCCGATCTCCACCACCGCTCCGTTTACATGAATGCTGTCGAGCAATCTTCCCGCCCCCGGAAGGGCAATGGCCGAGAGTATGCCAATGATGCAGAGAGTGATAGTGAGCTCGACGAGCGTGAATGCGGCGCGCATCTGTCCTTTCGCTGAGATACCGGGTTAGATAGCATATGAGCGACGGCTGACGGTACCCGAATCTTCCCACCGTACCCTCGATACTGCGCCACCACTTTCTTTCCTGCCGTGAAAATCAGCATCGAATATTGTACTGTTTGAAGCTACGAACCCCGGGCCGCCAGTCTGGCGGCGGAAATCCGAGGACGCTTCCCCGATGCGGAGGTCAAGCTGATTCCGTCGCAGGGCGGGCGCTTCGAAGTCCTTTGCGATGGACAACCCGTCTTCGAGAAGTCGAAGATCGGGCGTCACGCCAAGCAGGGCGAAGTCATCTCACTACTGGAGAAGAGATCCTAGAGCCATGAGAATCGCGTTGAACACCGGGGGTGGAGATGCGCCGGGGCTCAATGCGGTGATTCGTGCCGCGGTGCTCTCGGCCGTGAACCGCGGTTGGGAAGTACTCGGCGTCAAGAAGGGATATGCGGGACTGCTCGGCGAAGACGAGGTGATTCCGCTCACCAAAGAATCGGTGCGCGGGATAGCGCACCTGGGCGGGACCATCCTTCGCACCACCAATCGCGGCAATCCGTTCAGCTACCCGGTGTACGCTCCCGACGGAAGCTGCAAGGAAGTTGACCTTTCAGACGATGTAATCGAGAACGCGCGCAAGCTCGGGATAGATGCGCTGATTTCGATCGGCGGCGACGGGTCGCTCGCCATCGCGCACAAGCTGTGTCACAAGGGCATGAAGATCGTTTGCGTTCCCAAGACGATTGACAACGACGTGGCGGGGACGATCACGACCTTCGGGTTCGACACCGCTGTCAACACCGCGCTCGATGCGATTGACAAGCTGCACACCACGGCGGAGAGTCACGATCGCGTGATCGTGCTCGAGGTGATGGGCCGCCACGCCGGCTTCATCGCGCTGCACTCGGGATTGGCGGGCACCGCCGACGTGATCCTGATTCCGGAGATTCCCTACGACATCGATAAGGTCTGCGAGAAGATCAGGGCCCGTGACCGCGCCGGGAGACACTTCTCCATCGTAGTGATCGCCGAGGGCGCGTTTCCGAAAGGTGAAGGTCCGGCCATCCGTGGGCCATCAGGGCCGGGCCAGGCTGTCCGGGTTGGCGGCGTGGCGGAGCGGTTGATGGACGAGATCGAGGAGAACACCAAAAAGGAGTGCCGGTCGCTGGT
>JANMTG010000342.1:0-2289 GCA_031390205.1 Gemmatimonadota bacterium | reverse complement strand
CCCCCAAGCGCGACGAAGCAAACGCACAGGCCACCCATCCAACGGACCCATGCGATGCGGCGTGCGAGGCGCTCGAGGAAGTACCGGCCCATCAGCGCTCGTCCTCGATCCACAAGTGCTCCACAGACCGCAGGGGATTGGCCCTGAATGGACTGCTCAAGCCCTTGACCCTCCGATGTGCGACGTAGCTCTCGACATTTAACGTGAGGAAGGTGAACGGTAGGTCTTCGGCAAAGATCGACGTCAAGCCGCGAAAGATCTCATCCATTTCATCGGGGTTCCGTGCGGCCTGCGCCGCGTCGAGCAGTTGAGTAACGCGTGCATTGCGGTAGCCGATCGGAGAGTCCTTGCCGAAGAATTGAACGAGATCGTTAACTCTGGACCAAACGAGCGCGACTGCCGCGTCGAATTCCCCTGCTCTAATCCGCTCTCGTGCGACTCTGAACTCCACTCTCGTGATGTCCATCCGGATCCCCACCTGCCGGAGCTGGGCCTGAACGTAGACCGCTGCCGCCTGCCACTCGGCGTCGGGGTCAACCGTCAGCGAGAAGCTCAACTCCCGGCCGTTTCGCTCGCGAACTCCATTGCCATCGAGGTCTCGCCAGCCAGCTTGATCGAGCAGCTCGCCCGCTTCCTTCCGGTCGTACGGTAGCGGCTCGGGTAGCTCGTTCTTCCAGTATTGTCGCTCGGTATAGACTCCATCCACGACGGGGAGATTTTCCCACATGTTGAGCACTCGATGGAGCTCACGCCGATCGATGGCGAGCGTCAGCGCCCGACGCACGCGAGGATCTCTAAAGTCGGGATTCTTCCGCTGATTCCAGACGATGACTTGCAGAGCCAAGATGTCATCCCAGACCTCGTAGTAGACGCGAAAGCGCGGATCGTCCTTGATCGCGAGCAGGCTAGCGCCTTCGCTGTAGCTGCTCACCGCATCCACGTTGCCGCTCAGGAGCTCCGTCACGGACGGGGGACCGTACTTGAGGATCAAGCGATCGATCTTCGGGTTGCCCAGGGCGTAGTCGGGGTTTGCCTCGAACTCCATCGACGTCTTCGGCACATGTCGGACGTAGCGGTAAGCACCGTTTCCCACCGGGTGCGTCCAGAACTCCCAGCTTCGAAACTGAGATGGATCCAAATCCTTCAGCAGATGCTTCGGAAAATAGACCGTCCCCGTTTCCGGGGAGGTACGGGGAGAGCCCTTGTTGTACGTGACGACGAACGTGCTGTCGTCGAGGGCAGCCGTTGAGTAGGACCCCGGCGCTCGCTGGAGCACCTCGGGGTGACTGAGCAGGTCCATGGTGAACTTGACATCGTGCGCGGTGACGGGGACCCCGTCGTGCCACCGCACGTCGGTGCGAAGGTGGTAGGTCCAGGTGCTGTAGTCGGGCGAATGCTCCCAGCTCCTCGCCAGCCTGCCCTGCATTTCGAAGTTCCCATCGGGGTACACGAGCCCGAGAAAGACGACGGGTCGCGGCCAGCTCCGCTCGTCACCGTCCACAAGCACAGTGAGAGTAGAGCGATCGGCCCGTTTGCGGTCGCCTCGGCTGCACTGGATACCCGCGAGCGCAACTAGCCAAACGCAAATCCCAACCATGCGGCAGGCCGACGCGATGCGGCGTACAAGGGTCATGGCTTCCTCCTTCGGAAGGCTCGGCCTCCGGCCCACTAGTCTTTGTCGAGCCAGAGGAGCTCCGCGCTGCCCGCGGGATCAATGTGATTGCCGTCAATGCCACGCACGCGCCGGTGCGCCACGGTGACGACCCCGCCCTTCGGGATGAAGGTGATTGGAAGATCGGCGCTCAAAATCGGCCACGTACGGCGATACAGCGCGTCTACAGCCGCCGGGTCCACGGTCGTATCCGCGGCCTGGAGCGCCGCGACTACTTCAGAAGCGTGATAGCCAATCGGCGATTGCGGGCCGAAGTACCGAATTGGTCCTCGTTCCTGGCCGCCGGGGAACCGCCGATAAATCGCGGCGTCGAACTCGCCATCGCGCTCTCGATTGTCGAGAATGCTGAACTCGACGACTTCCAGATCCGCCTGCACTCCTATGCGGCGCAGCTGAGCCTGGACGAGAACAGCCATCCGATCCCCCGCTTCCGCATTGGTCGCCAGCAACGTGAAACGAAATGGTTTGCCGTCGCGGTCGCGGATGCCGTCCCCATCCGTATCCCTCCAGCCGGAGCGCTCGAGCAACGCCACGGCTTCGGTGGTATCGAACGGTACCGGGCGCGGAAGCCCGCCGCGCCGCGCTTGGCGTGGTGTGTAAATCACATCAGAGATGGT
>JANMTG010000325.1:0-8144 GCA_031390205.1 Gemmatimonadota bacterium | reverse complement strand
CGTGACCTCACTGCCCGCGTTCTTCTCCTGGAGCTGGAGCGCGGCCTCGACCGCCCATGCATCGAAGTCGTTGATATCGAATTTGAGCCCGGTCTCGTCGAGCGAGGTGCCGCCGGCACCGACCCTGAAGCGGACGTCCATGTCGGGAACGCGCTTGATGCACACGGCAATCTTCACCGCGGGGGCTCCATGTGAATTTTGGATAAAGATAGCAGACCCAGAAAAAAAGGTCCGGCCGACGCTCGTCGTCCGAACCCCTTCGCTCCGCTGAGGCTGCACGCAGCCACGGGAGCATACGATCCCTCCGTCAGCGAACCGTCAGGGTTCGCGGCGTTGCTCGACAGCCTTGAGCTTTTCGAGCTGACCGATCTTCGCGAGATCCTCGAGATCCTCGAGCCGCTTGAGCCTGACGAGGTATTCGTCGACTCCGACGTAGTACGGGTTCTTGTGCAGCACGTTGCCGCAAAAAGTGAGCGGGTGCGTCTCGTACGCCCCATGCACCATCACCCTCCCCGACAGAGAGCCGACATCATACATGCACATCACGACGCTGGGGAATCGTTTCGCCGCGCCCGTCACTTTCGCTTCAAACGCGAATATTTCGCCGTCGGCCGGCCACCCCGGCTTGGACCACCCGATATTGCCGAGGAGCCGGATGCAGCCGCAGCCACTGTCGACCGCCCTTTGAAAGGTTTCGCCGATGTTGCCAAGCAGCTGCTCGCCGGTCGGACCGCCGCTGACGACCGAGAGCCGATTGGATGCCAGAAGATCGTCGGTATCGAGCCCGCGTCTGCGCATGATCTCGAGGACCTTCTCGTTCGCGTCCTCGTGGCCGAACACGACAACGTGCTCGCCCTGCTCGAGGCCGAGGGTCAGGAACTGCACCGCCTCCTCGAACTCGCTGGCCTTCTCCCAGAAGTACGCGATGTGGTCGCCAAGGCTCACCCGCTCACCGCGGAGACCCAGTTCGATCGTACCCTCGGAGCCCTTCAAATGAGTAGTCAATTCTCGAATGCGCTCAGGCCCGTGACGGCCTGCCCCAGAATGAGTGTATGGATGTCGTGCGTCCCCTCGTAGGTGTATACACTCTCGAGGTTCGCCATGTGCCGCATCGACGAATACTCGGCGAGTATGCCATTGGCCCCGAGCAGCCGACGGGCCTCCCGCGCGATGTCGGTCGCGACACTGACATTGTTGCGCTTCGCGAGCGACACTTGCTGCGGACTGAATGTGCCGGCGTCCTTCAACCTTCCCAGGTGCAAGGCAAGAAGCTGTCCCTTCACCAGCTCCGTCAGCATCTCGGCCAGGCGCTGCTGCTGGATCTGGAATCCGCCGATGGGCCGGCCGAACATCACACGATTGCCGGCGTAGTCGAGCGCCTCCTCGTAGCAGGCCATCGCGGCGCCCATCGCTCCCCACGCGATTCCATAGCGCGCCTGGGTGAGGCACATGAGCGGGCTCTTGATGCCGCCTGATTTCGGCAACAGCGCCGCCGCCGGCAGCTTCACATCCTGCAGCACCAGCTCGCTCGTGTCTGAGGCTCTCAGCGAGAGCTTGCCCTTCTGATCCTTGCCGGTAAAACCCGGTGTGTCGGTGGGGACGATGAATCCGCGGATCGATTTGTCACTCTTGTCGTCACCCGTCTTCGCCCAGATGATGGCCACTTGCGCGGTGGATCCATTGGTGATCCACATCTTGGCGCCATTTATCACCCAGCTTCCGTCCTTCTGCTCGCGCGCGCGAGTGATCATCCCCGACGGATTGGAGCCAAAGTCCGCCTCGGTGAGCCCAAAGCATCCAATTATCTCGCCGCTCGCCATTTTCGGCAGGTGGTGGCGCTTCTGGTCCTCACTACCGAAGGCAAAGATCGGGTACATCACCAATGCGCCCTGCACGGAAGCAAAGGAGCGGACGCCGGAGTCGCCCCGCTCCAGCTCCTGCATGATGAGCCCGTAGGAGACGTTATTGAGCCCCGCGCACCCGTATTCCTCCGGGAGATTCGCGCCGAAAACGCCGAGCTCCGCCATCTGCGGTACGATCTCCTTCGGAAAGCGGCCTTCTATGTAACAGTCGCCGATGATGGGAAGGACCTTTTCATCTACGAACGCGCGGATCGTGTCGCGCACAGCGCGCTCTTCTTCGGAGAGCGCCGAGTCAATGTTGTAGAAGTCTGTAGGCATGGAAGGGAAGTTAGTGCCTTTGACCCTAAGTCCTTAAATCGCTCGGAGCCGTATCCGCCAACTGGTTTGGATGGCTATTTCGATGAACTTGCCATGCGAGGAAAGCTAGCCTCGCGGGCGCGTTATGCGACTGCCCGGCACGCGAGAGGAGTGATGCCGACGGCCCGTGCTTTCGCGCGGAACGCGGAGCCGTGATCCACTGCGTGTCCCTGCTCGTCCTGCCACTGGTGCACCATCTCGTGAAGAAGCGTGTGGACCGCCTCGCCCCAGCCATCGCGGCGGATGTGCCGGGTGCTCAGCACGATCTCTGGCTCCCGACCGTCCGCCGCCGATGCGTAGTGGCCAAGCCTCCTCTTCATGCGCCGCGAAACGCGGATGGCTATCGGACAAAGAGATCCCCCGAAGCGTTCTTCATTGTAGGTGCCGTGGCACCGCGTGAGCGCGCGAATGAGGGGCAAGTCAGCGGAGCGCGTTCGTTCCCGCGCGCGCCGACGACGGTGATGATCCGCGGATCTCGGGACAGGAAACGCGAGGATCGCGCGCCGTGCCTCCTGCCGCACCGCGCGGGTTCTCGCTTGGACAAACGTGATGATCGCCGTCCAGACTGCCACGCTCGCGTGGAGGAAGCCGTTGTGTATCCTGACCTCCCCGCCACTGTGGCTGACGACCACGATTCTGTTAGTCGTGAGGCGAACGCGGTACCGCTCGCCCAGACCCAGCCGCAGAAGCCGCACTCGCAGCTGCTCGGCGTCGCGGGGCCGATCTTCATCGAGCTCCAGACCCAACTGATCTCTGTCCCTGCAAAGCCACATCCGCATCAAGCCCCGCCAGAACGGAAAAACGGAAAACGGAAAAACGGTAAACGCACAACGCGCGGTTTATTGCCCCTCACCCACCCACAAGTCATCGTTTGAAGCACTTGTGCGGCCCCTTTAAGAACGTGCGGGAATCCTTCGCCCATACGAGGGTCGTGACGTCAATCGTCTGCGAGCCGATCTCGATCACGTTCACCGACGAAGGCCGGCCCCCCCGAGACCTGTTCGACACCGTGCCCGCCGTCGAGATCACGGTTCCCTTCTTCGTGTGCTCGATGTAGTGCACCGATTCCTGGTGGTCGTGACCGGACAACACCAGGTCGACTCCCATCTCCGCGAAAGCTCCCAGTACCTTGTGGGTGTTCTTCAGTCCATGGCGGCCGGATAGCTCGCCGCGCACCGGGTTGTGGTGCATGACTATGACACGCGCATCGCGTGGAGCCGCTTTCTCGAAGATGTCCCGGGCCTGGTCGAGCTGCTGCTTCTTCACGTCGCCGATGATGGAGATGTCGCGCAGCCGCCACGTGAGGGTGCGCCTCGTCACCCCATGCGCCGTATTGATTCCGACGAGAGTGACTCCCCCGACGTGCAGCACGGGCTCTAGATCGGTGTCGATGAATTTCCGATAATTCTCGTACACCTTCGACTTGTCACGGAATCCCAGCGGCGCGCGCCACCACGCCACATCGTGATTGCCGGGAATCGTGATCACCCGGCTCACTTTGGCCGCGTCGCGGATGAACACGGCGGCGCGCTGGAACTCGCCTGCCCTCGCCCGCTGCGACAGATCCCCCGAGATCGCGACGACATCGAACCGCTCGGCCTGGATCGTCTGCTCGATCGCCTCGATCTGCTCGGGGACGGCTGGCCAGCCGAAGTGAAGATCCGAGAGATGAAAGATGGTCGTCACGCCGGCCTCTTTCACCTGTCCGTGGGCTTACGGCTCTGCAACCAGATCGGCGAAACGGGCCGCCACGCTCGACGAGAGCGCGGGAGAGAAGTTCGCGGCGGGATCACTCCTGATCTCGCCGACCCACCTCACCTGCGCGAGCCGCGAATCGATCATCACCAGCCTCAGCGTCGCGACGCCTGCACCACCCTTCCCCTCGAATCTCATCTCCACAGGCAGCAGCGCGTAACGCGAGCCCTTGAGACCAACGAGCGCGCGAACCTGGGAGGCGAGCGGATCGCGCACAGTCTGATCGGGCAGCAGTCTTCCGCGCAGCCACTCCGCGGAGAGCGCACGGGCATCGGGCATAATGATGCTGTTGAGGCGCGCCGCGCGCGCGACCTCCGGCCCGAACGTCCACGCCTGCCCCAGCCCGCGCGCGGTGAGCGTCGATGCAATGACGGTGTCGAGCCTGGCCAGGTACGCCGACCGATTGGGAACGGCCTGTTGCCAGCCCAGACTGTCCTTGAAGGACAGATATTGAACGGGGAGAACGAGCACCTGCTGCCCCGCCATTCGCTCCAGCGGGCGGAGCGCCGTCGGCGATGGCTGCTCACCCGCAGCCGATACCTGGTTGGTCGGGCTTGATGCGCAGCCCGCGAGAAGGGCGGCCACGATGAAGGTGAAGAATGTTCTCAAGGTCTCGCTTGCTGGGTTGCGGGAAAGTTAACGAAAAACAGAGGCGGCGCGGGCCTAACGGTGGCGGGGAATGACAGACAATTTTTTCCTTCGGATGCACTCTCTTACGACTCCACGCCTTCTGCTCCTCCCCGCCAGGGGACCGGCGGATGGCACCGTCGAAATAGGTTACGGGATCGTCCCCGAGGCACGGCGGCGTGGCTATGCGTCCGAAGCCGTCGCGGAGTTGATACGTTGGGCGTTCGAGCACGACTCCGTCGAGCGTGTCATTGCACACACGTTGGTCGGGCTCACTCCATCGATCGGAGTCCTCGAACGCGCGCACTTTCGTTTTGTTGGCGCCGGAACGGATCCCAGTGAGCCCGAGGCGATACAGTACGAGAGGACACGTGCCGAGTGGCAAGCGCGAAAGGTCGGAGACACAGGAGTTCCTCCCTCTTCGCGATGAGCGTCTGATGCCGAGACTCGGCAGAATTCTCCTGTGGTTTCTCGTTGCTGCGCTCGGCGCTGCGAGCTTCGCCGTGCTGGCGCTTTCGCGTGGAGAATCGGTCAACGCCGCCTGGCTGCTGGTCGCGGCGGTGTGCACCTACGCTGTTGCCTACAGATTTTACAGCCGATTCATCGCGACGAAGATCTTCGTGTTGGATCCGGCGCGACCGACGCCCGCGGTGCGCCTGAATGACGGTCGCGACTTTACCCCAACCAACCGGTGGATCGTGTTCGGCCACCACTTCGCGGCGATCGCTGGACCAGGCCCGCTGGTCGGGCCCACCCTCGCCGCGCAGTTCGGATATCTCCCTGGCGCGCTCTGGATAATCGTCGGCGTCGCGATCGGCGGAGCGGTGCAGGACTTCGTCATCCTCTGCGCCTCCGTGAGGCGCGATGGGAAATCCCTCGGCCAAATGGCGAGGGAAGAAATCGGCCCGGTCGCGGGCTACACTGCGCTTGTCGCGGTGCTCGGCATCATGATCGTTCTCATCGCGGTCCTCGCCCTCGTTGTCGTCAACGCGCTCAAGGAAAGTCCGTGGGGAGTCGTGACAATTGGCCTCACCATCCCCATCGCCCTGCTGATGGGTGTCTATCTGCGGTGGGTGCGACCGCACCGGGTGCTCGAGGCGAGCGCGATCGGACTCGTGCTGCTCGTTCTTTCCGTCTATGCTGGACGGTGGGTGGCGCAGAATCCGGGCGTGGCGCCGGCGTTCACGCTGAGCGGCAAGACGCTGGCCCTTCTCATCATGGGTTACAGCTTTTTTGCCTCGGTGCTTCCGGTGTGGCTATTGCTGGCGCCGCGGGATTACCTCTCCGCATTCGTGAAGATCGGAGTCGTTCTCGCGCTGGCGCTGGGGATCGTGATAGTCCTCCCGCCGCTCCAGATGCCGGCACTCACGCAGTTCACCGACGGCACCGGCCCGGTGTTCGCCGGCAAGATTTTCCCGTTCGCCTTCATTACAATCGCCTGCGGAGCGATCAGCGGATTTCATTCGCTGATCGCCTCGGGCACGACGCCCAAGCTGCTCGCCAGTGAAGGCGATGCGCGGCTAGTCGGCTTCGGTGGCATGCTCACCGAATCACTGGTGGCGGTGATGGCGCTGATCGCCGCCTGCGTGCTCACGCCCGGCGTGTACTTCGCGATCAACGCTCCCGCCAGTGTGATCGGCACCACCGCGGCCAGCGCGGCGGCCGCAGTACAAAACTGGGGCTTCGCGCTCGAGCCGGGGCAGATGCAGCTGCTCGCGGACCAGGTTGGAGAGAAGTCGCTCTTGTCTCGGACGGGCGGCGCGCCGAGCCTTGCCGTCGGCATGGCCCATCTCTTCTCCAACGTGCTCGGAGGCCCGACCGCGATGGCGCTCTGGTATCACTTCGCCATCATGTTCGAGGCGCTTTTCATTCTCACCACCGTCGATGCCGGCACGCGCGTGGGAAGATTCATGCTCCAGGATTTGCTCAAGCACGTCTGGGCGCCCATCGGCCGCGTGTCGTGGTACCCGGCGGTTCTTCTCTCGAGTGGGCTCGTGGTGGCGATGTGGGGTTACTTCCTGTATCAGGGCGTTCAGGACCCGCTCGGCGGAATCAATTCGCTGTGGCCGCTTTTCGGCATCTCGAATCAGCTCCTCGCCGCAGTCGCGCTTTGTGTAGGGACGACGATCATCATCAAGATGGGGAAGGCGCGGTACGCATGGGTGACACTCGCTCCTCTCGTGTGGCTCGCGACGGTGACGATGACGGCCGGCTGGCAGAAGATTTTTTCCAGCGATCCGAGGCTGGGATTCCTCTCGCACGCGCGCATGCTCGGCGATCGATTGTCGGCGGGAGCGTTGCCCGCTGGCGCGCAGTCGGCTGCGGACGTGGGAAGGATGATCATCAACGACAGAATCGATGCGGCTGTCGCTGCGTTTTTTCTGTTTTCCGTGGTCGTGATTCTAGTCGCCTCCGCGCACGAGTGGTTCTCGGTGCTCACGGGAAGAAAGGAGGCGAGGAGCTCCGAGGTGCTGTTCCGTGAGCCGACCGACAGGGCGCTGGCAAGCTAAGATCCATGTTGCTTCCTCCAAGCGCTTTGACCTGGTCAGCGGAGGTCCGCTATGCCTAACATGACGGTGGTTCGTGTCGGAGGAATCTCTCTGGTCGCCGGCGCTCTCGCGTTTGTCGGGGTGTTCACGTATCTGGCGATGCAGTTCGATTATCCCGCGATTCTCGACGGAAGTGCCGCCGAGGTTCTTCCAAAGCTGCTGGCTACGGGGAGCACGGGGCGGCTTGTGTGGGCCCTTTACGGCTTTCTTCCTCTGATCTTCGTCCCGGCGGGCGTCGGAGCCTATTACGCGCTTCGCGACGGTCGCGAGGGAAGCATGGTCGTCGCACTGCTGCTCGCGCTCCTCGCTGCACTCACCGTGATGCTCGGCCTGTTGCGCTGGCCGTCAATTCACTGGGCGCTCGCGGGCGCGTATATCTCAGGGACCCCCTCCGAGCAGGCGGCTATCGCTGCGACCTTTGCCGGCCTGAACAGCTATTTGGGCAACTATCTCGGCGAGTTCGTGGGCGAGCTCTGCTTCAGTCTCTTCTTCTTGCTCTCGGCATTGGCAATGCTGGCATCAGCCGGCCGGTTCCCACGCTGGATCGGATACCTCGGAGTTTTCACCGCCGTCGCCGGATTGGTCGGGATGTTCCGCAACGTGAGCGATCTGGTGAGCCCGGTCGCCGCGCTCAACAACTACCTTCTGCCGCTCTGGATGATCATTTTTGGCGTCGCCCTCCTGCGTGACGCCCGTCGCATGGTGGCCGCCGACAACGTCGCCGACTCCTTCGGCCCTCCCGCTCCACAATCATGAAACAGAACCCGCTGCACTCGTTCTTGTCGACCGCGCGCGCAACGAGCGTCGCCGCCCTCGTCCTTTGTCCTCTCGTCCTCGGCGCGCAGGAGACGAAGCCCTTCGACTTCTCCATCAAGAACATCATGCGCGGCCCCGAGCTGTACGGGCGCCCGCCCGAGAACGTGCGCTGGAGCGCCGATAACAGGTGGATTTACTTCACCTGGGTGGAGCCGGGGAAGGATTGGCGCGAGCAGCC
>JANMTG010000319.1:0-9470 GCA_031390205.1 Gemmatimonadota bacterium | reverse complement strand
ATCTCGTACCCCTTTCCGCTTCCCTGCGTGGGCCTCTGAACGACGTTCACGCGCGGCCGATAGTGCCGCTGCATGTCGAGATCGCACGTCGTGAAGCCGGTTGGCTTTCCCGCATGGAGATTGCGCGCGATCGTCAGCGCCTTGAGGAATACCTCCGGCATAATGACGGCGCTCCCGAGATTCAGCACGACACCGCCCTCGTGGAGAGCAGGGAGTGAGGCGGCAAGGCGCCTGAAGTCACGGTGGCTCGTTTCCCCGATAGCCGCGCCACTCGTGGCGGGATGCTGGTGAATGATTTCGGCGCCGATCGCCGCGTGAACCGTGCAGGGAATTCTCCGGCGCCCGGCGGAGAGGAGCACCGAAAGCTCGGGATTCGAGAGAGGCGCGGTTTCGAGAGAGCGCGCCAGTGCCTCGCCCATGCCCCACTCGTTCTCCATCCCGGCGACGAACGCCTCGTTCATTTCGCGGCCCGTCTCTTCCGCCATCCCGAACGAGCCGTCCACCAGTCCGCGCGCGACGTCTTCCGACGTCGCCCCGAACCGCGCGATCTCGTAGTCGTGGATCGCGGCAGAGCCGTTCATCGCCAGGTGAGTGATTACCCCGCGGTCCATTAGCTCGATGAGGAGGGGCGTGAGGCCCGTTTTCACGATGTGTCCACCGAGCATGACCACGACCGCTCGCTTCTGGCGGGCCGCGATCGCTATCGCGTCGACGACTCGCCTGAAGTCGCGGGCGACCAATACGTCGGGTAGCGCGGCGAGAAAAGCGGCAAAGCTTCGGTCCGTGCCCCGGGGAGGAGGCGAGGCGAACTCACCGGCGGCAACCTTGTTCGGCCGCCGCTCGATGGGAACGGTGCGAACCCTGGACAGGTCTGCTTCCGCGGTTGCGGGAGCAGACCCCGTGGCTTTTTCCTCTGACCCGGTCGCCCGGGGGCCGCGGGGGCCGCGGGGGCCGCGTTTACCGCCTAGGGATTCGGCGATGGGTAATAGGATTTGAGAAACAGATTCAGCGAGCCGAAGGACAGTCTCGACTTGAGCTGGAGCATGATGTGGCGATCGTCGTCGGATAGCCAGATCTCGGCGTGACCGTTCTCGGAGAATATCCCCTTGGTCTTGATGACAGGCTGAATCACAACGGCGTTGAACGTTCCAGCGGGAACCCTGATCCGCTCCTTCCGCAGAACCTTGATGCGGACGGGGTTGCGATCGGGACGGAAGTAGCGCTCGAAGTCGTAGGTCTCGCCGACGACCAGAGGAATCGTGCGGATGAAATACAGGAATGATCCGTCGTCCAGCGGATTGGAGACGGATTTCTCCTCCTTCGCATCCTTCTTGTTCGTCTGGATGAACACCGCGCGCTCGGGGAAGATCTCGAACCTACGGGTGGTGTTCTTCCCGCCTTCTTCGAGCTCCTGAACGAACCGGAGCGAGGAGAGCGTCTCGGCGTCGATCCAGCTCTCGTAGACGTCGTTCACCCGATACAGGAAGTTTCCCCCCTGCACCCAGAAGGCAGTATGCCAGGCGGGACGTCCGCGCAGGTGTTCGAGGGCGACGACTTCCATGTGGGCGTTGCCGACCTTGAGCCGGCCAAAGCGCACTTCGTACTCCATGCGCTCGCCGACACCGAATGGAACCTTCGCTCTCCCCGAGGTCGGGGCCGATTGATCCGGCGCGGCGCCGACCTGTCCTCCCGCCGCAGAAGCCACGGCCAAAAGCAGTGCGGCCGCTGAGCGGATCATCAGGCTCACGCCACACCTCCGACCGGCGGCGAGAGCAGGCGGGCGCGCCGGCTGAAGCGGTAGAGACTGAACGCGTCCGCGACCGGGCGGACTCTCGTGCCTCTCGTCCGGAGATCATAACGTGGCGCAATATCTACATTCTCCACCCGGCGCGCGAAACGAGTCGCCCTCACCAGCAGCTCCATGTTCGCGGCCCAGCCATCTGTGGTGATCAGCGGCTTTTCGCCGAGAGACTTGAGCATCTCGCGCAACACCGAGATACGGTAGAGGCGAAAGGTGGAAAAAGGATCGGCGCCGCCGCTTTTCGGGATCTCGGAGCGGTGTATCCAGGCGGCCAGGCGGCGGAGCTTCCGCACCGGAGCTGGCGCTTCGGCAGTCTGCTGCCGGGCGGCGACAATGTCGGACCCTCCTTCGAATCTCTTCACCAGCTCGGGGATGTACTCTGGCTGATCCGTAAAGTCGGCCTGCATCACGATGGCCGCGTCCCGCCGCGCGTAGCGCGTGCGGCGGCCCACTTCGCGGCAAAGCTTTTCGAGCGCGAAGCCGTATCCGTTGCGCGTCTCGCCGCGGATGATCGTGAGCGGGATAACGTCCGTGTATGGCTCAAGGGTCTCGAGAGTGCTGTCGGTGCTGGCATCGTCGTAGACGATGATCTCGTACTCACGCGAGTAGTCCTGAAAGACGCGGCGAATTCTCCACAAGAGAACGCCGATCGTCGGACTCTCGTTGTAGGTCGGTATGCAGATATAGATCAAGGAAACTCCGAGCGAACGTGCAAGATAGAAGTATCTGACGAGTAGCCGCTACCCCGCCGTAACGCTCTTATACACCTCAACAGTGCGTTCGATCATCGCAACCGAGTCGAATTCGCGGGCCCGCTTCCGTGCTCCATCAGCGAGTCTGGCGCGGAGCGAGTCGTCCGAAATGAGCTGGGCAGCGGCGGTCGCGAAGCCGTCAATGTCTCCCGCCGGTATGAGACGGCCGCTCTCTCCGTCTTCGATTACTTCAGGAAGGCCGCCCACCGCAAACGCGATCGGTGTAACGCCGAGGGCCATCGCATCGATCACCGCGGTTCCCAGGCCTTCGGATCGGGCCGGATGCCACAACAGATCCAATCCGGCAACGGCCTCGTGAATCTCCTCGACGAACCCGGCATCGAATCCCTCGAGACCGGCGGCGGTGATTTCCCCTTTCCCCTTTCCGCCAAGGAGAACGATGCGCGTCCGCGACAACACGTCGGCGGGTAATCGTCTGGCGATGGAGGCAACGGAATCGAGTCCTTTCTCGCGGGTCATCGCTCCCACGATTCCGCAGACGATCGTGTTCGAGGGCCATCCGCGCTCGCGGCGCCAGTCGCGCGGCTGCTTCACCTGTGGGGCAGGGACGCCGGAATACACGACCTGAATCCGATCGGGGTCGACGCCAGCCGTCACCATTGCGTTCCGGACGGCCTGGGAGATGGCGATAAATGCGTCGACGCCCCGTCCGTACTTGAAACGCACGCGCTTTGGCGGGAAAGCGACACGCCGGGTCACCACCAATCGCGACTTGCGCCGGAAAAGCTGAGCCAGCAAGCCAATGGAGTGCGAGCGGGCGTCGTGGGCGTGAATCACATCCGCGCCCCACTCCCGCGCCACAGCGCGCAGCTCGCGCGCCCGGCGAATGTCCCATTCGCTTCTGAGCGTCAGGCGGTAGGTCGGCAAGCCGGCGCGCTCGGCGCGCTGAACGAGTGGCGAGCCGGCCGGTCCCACGACGAGCGTTCTATATCCGCGGTCATTGAGGCCCATGGCGAGGAGCAATACCTGCCGCTGGCCGCCGCGCCAGCTACGTCCCGAATCGACGTGCATAATCCGGGGGAGGGGGAGCGACACTACGCGCCGATCTGCTGGGCGAAAGCCTTGAACAGTCCCCTGTCCCACGGCTCGGGAGAACCCGTCATCTCTTCCGGATGCCACTGCACCGCCATCACCCACCAGTCGTCGCCGACAGACTCGAGTCCCTCGATCACACCGTCGGGGGAACGCGCGGTGATCCGCATTCCATCGGCAACCTGCTTTACCGATTGGTGGTGGAAGGAATTGACAGAGCACCGGCCGGTTCCCATCGCAGCCGCGATGCGCGATCCGGGCTCGATCGTGATGTCGTGCGAGCGGGAATCCCGCGCGCCTTGATCGTCGTGGGCGATGTCGGTATCGCACTCCGATGGAATGTCCTGGACGAGGGTGCCGCCGAGCGCGACGTTCAGAATCTGGATTCCGCGGCAGATCGCGAGCACCGGCGTGCCCCGCTCTTTGGCCTCCTGGATCAAGGCCGCCTCCGTTGCATCACGCGCGGCGTTTACCGAACGTATTTTTGCGTGAGGGGTCTCACCGTATCTGGCGGGGTCCACATCTTCTCCCCCGGTGAGCACCAGGCCCGACACCGAATCGAGAATCGCCGCCGCGGCGCGCTCGCCCGAAAGCGGCGGTATAATAACTGGTACGAGCCCTGCATTTTCGAGGGCAGTCACGTAAGCGGCGGTTAGCCGGACACGACTGGTATCGCCATCCTGGCGGATGCTGGCCGTTACAGCAACTGTGCGAGCTTTGTTCGGCTTGCGCGCGGACGGCACGAGTGATCTCTCTTCGACAGAGTACGCTGGTATTACAACTCGCCGCCGCTTGGGCGACAGTGGCGGACGGTCAAAGTCTCGCCGGGGTGCCCGTCCCCTGCAAGGGGGAAGTCGTGACCCGAATCGAGATTGACCCGAGCCCTCCGTTTCGCGTCACGGGCGACAGAGTCTGGCAGCGCGCGGGACGGCTTGCGGCCAAGCAACACGTGACGACCAAGGCATCCGTCATTCGCCGCTTTCTCGCGCTCCAGGTCGGCGACAGCTGCACCGAGCTGCGGCGAACCGAATCGGAGAGAATTCTGCGGGCTCAGCCGTTTCTGGCGGACGCGACGGTACTCGCGTTTCCTGACGGCGGCGGTGGCGTGATTCTGGGCATCACCACCGTGGACGAAGTTTCCCTGATCCTCGGCCTCGGCGTCACCGCCAAGTCACCCCACTTCCACCGCTTCAAGTTCGGCGACGCGAATCTGTTCGGCGACGCGATGTACATCGCGGGTGAGTGGAAGAAGGGAGCACGCTTTCGCGACATCTACTCAGGCCGGTTTACAGATTATCAGTTCCTCGGACGGCCATACCAACTCAACGTGCAGGGCGGCAGGCGCGAGCTCGGAAGCGACTGGGATACCGAGCTGAGCCACCCGTTCCTCACTGATCTGCAGCGCCTGTCGTGGCGAACCACGGCGGGCGACGCGGAAGGCTACTACTACTTCCGGCGCCCCAACGCGGAATCAGTCGGCCTTCTCGTCGGACGTTCCTACAGTGACATCGGCGGCGTCATCCGATTCGGTCCCCCGCTTGGCCGACTCGCGCTCCTCGGCGGATCCCTCTCGTTCGAGGACGAAGATCCCAGCGGACAACCCATCCTCGTCACCGATTCCGGACTCGTCAACGACACGAGCACGGCACTGATCAATCGCTACACCAAGCGCCAGACGGCCCGCGTGAACGGACTATGGGGGCTCAGAAATGTCCGCTTCGTTCGTGCGAATGGATTCGACGCGCTGGAGGGTACGCAGGACCTCCGCACCGGCGCTCAGATCGCGACTCTCGTCGGAAAGGGCGTGACGTTTCTGCGGGGAAAGGAAGACGACTGGTTTGCATCGACCGCGATGTTCGCGGGGAGGGGATCGGAGCAGTATTACGCCGCGCTGGACATCGCGGGGGAAGGGAGACGAGGAGACAATGGGGTTTGGGATGGCATCCTCGCTCACGGCCGCGGCGCGCTCTACCTGAAACCCTCCAACCGGCACACCGTGGTTACCGACCTGACATGGAGCGGTGGCTGGCGGCAGCGCATACCGTTTCAGCTCACGTTCGCGGATCGCGACGGCGGGATTCGCGGATTCAGGAAGTCAGATGTGGGAGGCGCACGCCGGCTCGTCGCGCGGGCTGAAGATCGTTTTCTGGTAGGCCGGTACAAGCAGGTCGCGACTTTCGGAATTGCCGGTTTTGTCGAGGGGGGAAAGCTCTGGGCAGGCGACTCACCCTTCGGCGTCGATACGAAGCTCAACGCTTCGGTGGGATTCAGCATCCTCGGTGCGGCGCCCCCTCAGTCGCGGCGAATGTGGCGGATGGATTTCGCGTTTCCGGTGCGGGGAGACCGGCCCGGCCGGCTGGAGGTGCGCGTGACGTCGCTGGATCTGACGCGCACGTTCCGCGTCGAGCCGCGAGACATCTTCAACAGTCGGGAGAGGTCGGTGCCTTCCAATGTATTCAACTGGCCATAAACGGGGCTAGACGCGCGCGTCGGACGGCGTAATCGCTGGAGAGTCCGAGGCGAATCCCCCGTAATCGCCCCCGAACTCAGTGCCCTTTCCCGGGTACCTCCCGCATCATCTTCCGAATCGGAATCACGAGCAGCGCGCAGATTGCCGCCGCGACGATGAGTGAGAGCGCGGTCTGCTGGAAGAGGCGCGGCATCTGATCCAGCTTCTCCGGATCCACGTTACCGCCGACAAGGCCCGCGATCAGGTTGCCGAGCGCGGCCGCCATAAACCAGACGCCCATCATCTGACCCTTGAACTTGACCGGCGCGAGCTTGGTCATCGAGCTGAGGCCGACAGGGCTGAGCGAAAGCTCACCCACCGTCTGCAGGAAGTAGCTGAAGATCAGCCACCAGGCCGAGACCCGTAGCGCTCCACCGGCGCCGAGGACCCTGTTCGCAGCGGCGAACATCACCAGGAAGCCCAACCCGGCGAAGAACAGCCCGAACGCGAACTTGGCCGGGCTCGATATATCCTTGCCGCGCTTGCCCAGCGCAACCCACAGGATCGCGAAAACGGGAGCAAGCAGAATCACGAAGAAGGAGTTGGCTGCCTGGAGCCAAAGCGTGGGCATCTCCCAGCCGAGGATGACCCGGTCGGTGTAATCTCGAGCGAAGAGATTCAGCGAGGTGGGCGCCTGCTCGAATGCCGACCAGAAGATCGCGGCGAACAAGAAGAGAACGATTATTACCACAACTCGACGCTTTTCGTCGCCGGTGAGACCGCCGATGGCGAAGATGTAGGCGAAATAGAGCAGCGCCGTCGATATTATGACGATGGTCATTTTCTGGGCGAGCGACACCGGGTTAATCTCGACGGCGCCGGTCATGGCGAGCATGACGACCAGCGCGATCGCCACGATCCCAGAGATCAGGTATTTCTTCGCCTTGGCGGTTTCGCCGGGATCCGTGTGCGGATTCAGTCCGATCGAGCCCAGCGTTTTCGGTGCGCGCAGCTTGTATGTGATGAGGCCGATCACCATACCGAGGCCGGCCGCGCCGAACCCATAGTGCCAGCCTACGCGCTCACCCAGATAACCGGTAAGCAGCGGCGCGATGAGCGCGCCGATGTTGATACCCATGTAGAAGATCGAGAATCCGGCATCGCGGCGTGACGCGCCCTCCGGATACAGCTCACCGACGATCGCCGAGATGTTCGGCTTGAGCAGTCCGGTGCCCAGCACGATCAGTATCAGGCCCAGGAAAAACGCGGAGTGGGCGAATACGAGCGACAGCGCAATAGAAAGGTGCCCGAGCGCGATGAGAATTCCGCCGTACCAGATAGCGCGGCGCAAACCGAGGATGCGGTCGGCGACCCAGCCCCCCGGCAGTGACGCCAGGTAAACGCAGGCGGCGTAAATCCCGACGATGGAGGACGCTGTCTGCCGGTCGAACCCGAAGCCGCCGCTCGTCAGAGCGGCGGTCATGAACAGAATGAGAAGGGGGCGGATGCCGTAGTAGGAGAACCGCTCCCACATCTCGGTGAAGAAGAGAGTGGAGAGTCCTATCGGATGCCCGAAGAAGCTCCTGTCGGTCGAGCTGTGGATTCCCGGGGGAGGCTCGTCGTGCGTTACGGTCGCCGCGGAGGGCTGATTAAAAACGTCTTTCGAGTCTCTGGCCATGGGAGTGGTGTGAGGGTCGGCAAGCGTTAGTGCACGGCCGCGAGGGGAAGATACCTCTCAGGCGGGTGCACGCCACCAGCGCGCTGCTGTTCCTCCCACGTAATGCTTGTGGGAGTCTGCTTGATGCAGGCAACGAGGTGCCCGGGTGCCTTCTCTTCGAGTGGCGGAACGATGCGGGTACACGCTTCGTCCTTTGCCGGATGGTGACACCGGGGATGAAACACGCACCCGGAGGGAGGATTTGCCGGCGACGGAACATCACCCTGCAAAATGATGCGCTCCTTCCGCGCTTTGGGATCGGCGACCGGAACGGCTGACAACAACGCCTGGGTGTAAGGCATCAACGGCTCGCGATACAGATCCTCCGACGTCGCGAGCTCGACGATTTTCCCCAGGTACATCACCGCCACGCGATCCGCGATGTGCTCGACGACGGAGAGATCGTGGGCGATGAACAGGTAGGTGAGATTCCGCTCGCGCTGCAGGTCACGCAGCAGGTTGATCACCTGCGCCTGGACCGATACATCGAGTGCGGACACCGGCTCGTCGCAGACGATGAACTTGGGCTCCACTGAGAGCGCCCGGGCGATTCCAATGCGTTGCCGTTGCCCGCCTGAGAACTCGTGCGGGTAGCGGGTAGCGTACTCCCGCCGCAGCCCAACCTCCTCGAGGAGCTGCCTCACCCGATCGTCCGCCGCCTTGCCTTCCGCCAGCCTGTGAATAGTGAGGCCTTCGCGGATCATGGCGCCGATGGTCATCCTCGGATTGAGCGACGATACCGGATCCTGGAAGATGATCTGCATCTCCCGCCTGAGCGCGCGGAGCTCGCTCGTCCCCATCGCTCGGACATCCTTGCCCTCGAAGCTGATGTCGCCCGATGTGGGCTCGATGAGACGCAGAACGATGCGGCCGGTGGTCGTCTTGCCACAGCCGGATTCTCCGACCACGCCCAGCGTCTCGCCGCGAGCGACGTCGAACGACACATCGTTCACAGCCTGTACTGCTCCCACCTGTCTTGAGAACACGCCCTTCGTGATAGGGAACAGCTTCCGGAGGTTGCGAACCGAGAGGAGCGGCTCGGCGCGCGGAGTGGCCGCCGCCATCGCGCCCGCAGTCATGCTACCGCGGCTCCCTGCATCACCACCAGCGGCGGGTGCGGGTGGTTGCGGCGCTCGGGCTCGATCGCCAGGTGACAGCGGGAAGTGTGCGCCGCGCCGATCTGGTAGAGCGGCGGGTGCTCCCGCTCGCACAGCTCCCACGAGTAAGGGCACCGGTCGCGGAAGCGGCACCCCTGCGGCCAGTCGGTAGGCGCCGGCACCGTTCCCGGAATGACGTTCAGGCGCTCCAGCTCGCGGCCGATGTGGGGCATCGCGAACATCAACCCCTCGGTGTACGGATGGTGCGGCTTCGAAAACAGCTCGTCTACGGCGGCTTCTTCCACGACTTCGCCGGCGTACATCACGATCACCCGCGAAGTAGTCTCGGCGATCACGCCCAAGTCGTGGGTGATCATGAGGATCGACGTGCCGAACTTCTTCTGCAGATCGACGAGAAGGTCGAGGATCTGCGCCTGGATCGTCACGTCGAGCGCCGTGGTCGGCTCGTCGGCGATCACCAGTGCCGGCTTCATCATCAGCGCCATCGCGATCAATACTCGCTGCCGCATGCCACCTGATAACTGATGCGGGTACTGCCGCGCGCGATCCGCGGCCGCCGGAATTCCGGTGAGGGCAAGAG
>JANMTG010000038.1:0-2891 GCA_031390205.1 Gemmatimonadota bacterium | reverse complement strand
CGCCGCTGCCGAGCGTGGCTGGATTGACAAGGATCGCGTGATGATGGAGTCGCTGCTGGGAATCCGCCGCGCCGGCGCGGATTTCATCGTGACTTACATCGCGACAGAAGCCCCGCCGATCCTGCGCGCGCAGTCTTCCGCAGGCCCGTAGTGGGTCAGTTTCAATTTAGAACGACACAGATACGAGAGGACAGAGGCATGGCGGGGAGTTGCGAGGGTCACCACCTGTGTCCGGCGCTGCCGGGGATTCGGAACCTCCGCGCGACAAAATGGTCAGTTGTGAGATAGGCCTCGTCACGATCGTGCAGCGTGACGGACTTATCAAAGCGCTGAAGTGACGGGCAGTCTTTAAGGCCTTCTGTTCGCGGGCGGCGCGACCTCAGCGGGGCGGTTAACTTGTACGCTCCAACATGGCACCCGCGACAGATGCGCTATAGGCTCTTCCCCGGCACCGAGTTGAAAGTCAGCGAGGTCGGCTTCGGGACCTGGACTCTCTCCACTGGCTGGTGGGGAGAGAAAACGGACGACGAAGCGGTCGCGATGCTGCGCGACGCTCACGCGCGCTACGGCATCAACTTCTTCGACACCGCCGATACGTACGGCAACGGGCGGGGAGAGCGTCAGCTCGCAGAGGCCTTTCGCGGCCGGCGCAACGAGGTCGTCTACTCCACCAAGATCGGCTACGACATCTACGACGCGGCGGCGCAGTCAGCGCGGCGCGGCCAGAGCGAGCGTCCACAGAAATTCGACCGCGACTACATGCGGTTCGCGCTCGACAAATGTCTCGAGCGGCTGGAGACGGATCACATCGATGTCCTCCAGCTCCACAACATCAAGATGGAGCACGTCCGCGACGCTTCCATCTGGAACGCGCTCCGTGAAATGCAGGAGGAGGGTTTGGTCCGGGTGTGGGGCGCCGCGTTCGGCCCGGCGATTGGCTGGCTCTATGAAGCGGTTGAGCTGTGCGAGCGCGAGCCGGACATTGGGACGATCCAGATGATCTGGAACGTGTTGGAGCAGCACCCGGGAACGGCGATGATCGACGCCGCCCGTGAGCTCGCCCCGAACTGCACGTTCAACATTCGTGTCACCCACGCGTCAGGGATGTTAGAGGGCAAATACAGTGAAGAGACCGTGTTCCCCGCGAACGATCATCGCCGGCACCGGCCGCGGTCGTGGCTCACCAACGGCCTGAAGAAGATTCGTACGCTCGATTTTCTCACCACCCGCATGAGCCTGGGCCAGGCAGCCCTCAAGTGGCTGCTGAAGGAGGAGCGGGTAATCACGACGCTGCCCAATATCTACGACTACGAGCAGTTGGCGGAATTCGCCGCCGCCTCCGACAAGCCTGATCTCTCGGCGAGCGAGATGGAGCAGGTCGCCGGGCTCGCGGCGCGGAACTTCGGCGTCGACGAGGGCCCAATGAGCTACAAGGGCACGATGGAGCGTGTCGCGACGTGATAAATCCCTGGCACGACCTTCCCGCCGGCAATCATCCTCCCGAGCAGGTGACGGCGGTCGTCGAGATCCCGAGCGGCAGCCGCAACAAGTACGAGCTCGACAAGCAATCGGGATTGATCCGCCTCGATCGCGTTCTGTATTCGTCGATGCATTATCCCGGGGACTATGGATTCATTCCCCGCACGCTGCACGAGGACGGCGACCCGCTGGATGTCCTCGTCCGCATCAACGAGCCCACCTTTCCGGGGTGCCAGATCGATTGCCGGCCACTCGGGGTGCTCAAGATGCTCGACCGCGGCGAGCCCGATGACAAGATTCTGGCGGTCCCCTCGCACGACCCGTACTATCACGAATACTTCGACATCGCCGATCTTTCGCAGCATTATTTGAAGGAAGTGGAGCATTTCTTCCATATCTACAAGGACCTCGAGGGCCGGCGGGTCGAGATCGTCGGCTGGGAGAAGAGCGAGGTCGCCGCTCAAGTCATCAACGAGTCGATAACGCGATATCAGGAGAAGTTCCACCAGGTTGGGACATGATGCCCGGGCGCACCGCCACGGGCTCGAGTCGGAGGACGAGATGAAACGCCACAGTTTGATGCGCACCGCACGTTTTCTTTGCTTCGCCGTGTCGGTAGCGCTGGTGCTGGCCTGCAAGGACACCGACGATCGCGCCGTCAAGGGTCCGGCCAACCCGAATGCGGCTGGAAGTGACACCGTCAGCGACCTCGCCCTCACGGAAGACGGATTGGGCCAGGTGCAGATCGGCATGCAGCTCAGCGAAGCGGTGAACATGGGCCTGCTCAGCGAGAATCCCAACTTGAGGTCGGAATGCGACTACGTGTTCCCGGCGGTCGGCGCAGGGATACCCGAAGGCGTGAGCGTGATGGTTGTGAAGGGAAGGCTCGCGCGCATCGATGTCGATACTGGTGCGGTCACAACTGAGGAAGGCGCCAAGATCGGTGACACCGAAGAGCGGCTGCGCAGTCTCTACGGCGCAGACCTCCAGGTCAGTCCCCACAAGTACATGGAGAAAGGACACTACCTCACCGTGCTCGGCGACAGTGCCAGCGCGGGGCGAGCGCTGGTTTTCGAGTCGGACGGACAGCGCGTCACGATGTTTCGCGCCGGACGCTTTCCGGAGGTACGCTGGGTCGAGGCGTGCAGCTAGTGGTACCTGCTACACCACTCCAGCAAGGCCCGTTGAGCGATCTGCGGTATCCAATCGGACGATTCAACTTCGATGTGCCGATCGCCGAGTCGGATTATCCGCGGCTGATTGGGGAGATCGCTGAGACACCGGGCGCGCTGAGATCGGCTGTCGCCGGAATGTCGCGCGACCAGATCGAGACTCCGTATCGTCCCGGCGGATGGACCGTGAAGCAGGTAGTGCATCATCTCCCCGACAGCCACATGAACGCCTACACGCGC
>JANMTG010000267.1:0-3631 GCA_031390205.1 Gemmatimonadota bacterium | reverse complement strand
GGCGAAGGGCTCATACACGCGCGACGTCATGGCGGACGTGCGGGTGATAGCGGAAACTTATCCTGGGTCGGCGCCCCTCGAATTCTCGTGGAGCGACGGCAACGGCTCGCCGGCACGCTTTCGCTCGAGATCGCTGACGCTCGCGGCCGATGGCACGGCTCTGAGCGCGTTGCGTAATATTCTGGGCGAGTCGTCCGTTCGACTCCAGCGAGGGAGCTGACCAGTGGCGACCGCGACACAACTCGAATTCGAGAAGCCGATCGTTGAGCTGGAGCGACAGATCGAGGAGTTGAAAAAGACGGCCGGCGAACGTCAGGTGAATGTCGCCGAGGCGATCGAGCCGCTCGAGCGCAAGCTCTCGGACCTGAGGGAGGAGGTCTACAAGAACCTCACGCCGTTCCAGCGCGTGCAGGTGGCGCGCAACAACAGGCGTCCATTCACCGCCGACTACATCCGCCTCGCCTTCACCGATTTCATCGAGCTCCACGGCGACCGCGCTTTCCGGGACGACGCCGCCATCATCGGCGGATGGGCTCGCCTCGACGACGAGACGACGATGGTGATCGGGCACCAACGCGGGCGCGATACGAAGGAGCAGTTGCGCCGTAATTTCGGCATGCCCCACCCCGAGGGCTACCGCAAGGCGCTCCGACTGATGAAGCTCGCCGAAAAATTTCACGTTCCGGTCGTTACGTTCATTGACACCCAGGGTGCATGGGCCGGTCTCGGCGCGGAAGAACGCGGACAATCCGAGGCAATCGCCCGCAATCTCTACGAGATGAGCCAGCTCACGGTGCCGATCGTCGCGACGGTAATCGGAGAGGGCGGCTCCGGTGGGGCGCTCGCCCTTGGCGTCGCGGACCGCGTGCTCATGATGGAGAACGCGGTGTACTCGGTGATCTCGGTGGAGGGATGCGCGGCGATTCTCTGGAAGGATGCGAAGAGCCCGGAGATGCGGGAAAAAGCGGCGACCGCGCTTCGCATCACGGCACCAGAGCTGCTCGAGCTCAAGGTGATCGACGAAGTGGTCCCCGAGCCGAAGGGCGGCGCGCACGCCGACCACGAGACGTCGGCCAAATCGCTGGGGGCGGTGATTAGCAAGCACCTGGAGGAGCTGCGCAAGATGCGGCCGGAGAAGCTCGTCCGTCGCCGCCGGCAGAAGTTCCTGCGACTGGGCGCGTGGTCGGAGTAGGCCGTGGCACACCTGGTCGAAGTCGCCTTCAAGGGGAACCGTAAGGAGTTCTTTCTCTGGGATTATCCCGAACCGCCGCCTATTAATGCGGCAGTGATCGTGGATGTCGATCGCGGCGAGGATCTGGGTACCATCCACGCGCTCGGCGAGCTCGCGCAGAAGAGAAACGGAGGATGCTCGCACGGATGCGGCACCTCGCTCCCCGAGCGGAAAGCGCTGCGCCTGGCGACGGAGAGAGACCGCGGACTTTCGAAGGACCTCGCCGCGCTGAACGAGGAAGCCCGGCGCAAGGCGATGGAGCGGGTGCGCGCCAACGGGCTCGGCATGAAGCTCTCGGACGCCGAGTGGCAGTGGGACCGGAAGAAGCTGACGCTGTATTTCACGGCGGACAAGCGCGTTGACTTCCGGAATCTGGTGCGCGATCTCGCCGCGATGTTCAGGACACGGATCGAGCTTAAGCAGATCGGCGTGCGCGACGAAGCGAAGCGCCTCGACGGAATCGGCAGGTGCGGCCGTCAGTATTGCTCCGCCTCGTGGCTTCCGGAACTGCGGCCCGTGAATCTCGGGGTTGCAAAGGAGCAGCGGCTGTCCCTCAATCCGTCCCAGATTTCGGGCGCCTGCGGGCGCCTGATGTGCTGCCTTCGCTACGAGCACGAGTTCTACGTCCAGAGCAGAAAGCGCTTCCCGAAGGAAGGCAAGGTCGTCACCACCTCGCTGGGCGAGGAGAAGGTGATGAGCGTTGACATCTTCCGCGAGCGCTTGAGCTTGCGCGGAGTGGAGGGAGAGATGCGGTCACTGACGCTCGCGGAATTCAGGCAGGAAACCGAGGGTATGCCTGGTGATGCGGCGGCAGGAGTCGCACTGATCGAAGACGAGGGCCGCGATGAGCCTGTCAGTCCGGAGGAGATCTCGCCGGAGCTGATGTACACGTCGGAGCACCCGGTCCCGTCGCTCCGCACCAACACCGTCTCTGGCACTCCGGCCAATGAATCCGGGGCCAGGGGGACCGGCGACAGCGGCGCCCCGACTGGCGGGGACGCTGAAGCAGCGAGCAAGCGTCGGCGCGGCAGACGCGGCGGCAGGCGCGGGCGTGGCGGCGAGGACGGCTCGGCGGGTAGCTCGTAGTTGGCCAAGTACTTCCTCACCTGCGCCATAGACTACGCCACCGCTGACCCCCACCAGGGTCACGCATTCGAGAAGGTCGGCGCCGACGTCATAGCCCGTTACCACCGCCTCCTTGGCGACGACGTGCACTTTCTGGTGGGGATGGACGAGCACGGCCAAAAGGTCGCGCAGACGGCCGCCGAGCGGAAAGTGTCGCCGCAGGAGCTTGTTGACGCCGTCGCCGAGAGCACGGAGGAGATTTGGGGCCTTCTCGGGATCTCATTCGATCAATTCATACGCACCACCGATCCGGCGCACAAAGCGGGAGTGAAGCGTCTCATCGAGCTGATCTTCGAGAATTCGCCCGACGATTTCTATGAGAAGGCGTACGCGGGCTGGTACTGCGTGGGGTGCGAGGCGTTCAAGCAGGACAATGAGATCATTGATGGCAAGTGCATCCTGCACCCGACACGAAAGCTGGAGTGGGTCGAGGAAAAGAACTGGTTCTTCAGGCTGAGCGCATACACGGACCGTTTGAAGAAGCTCGTCTCGAGCGACTACTTCCTTCAGCCCAAGTCGCGTCGCAACGAGATCCTCTCGCTGCTCGATTCCGGTCTCGACGACATCTCCGCCAGCCGCAGCCGGTTCTCATGGGGGATTCCCTTCCCGCGCAAAGGAAGCGGCGGTGATTCGCAGACCACGTACGTATGGTTCGACGCGCTCCCCAACTATCTAACCGCGACGGGCTTTCCCAGTCCTGATTTCGAGCTGTTGTGGCCCGCCGATCTGCATCTGATCGGAAAGGACATCACGCGCTTTCACGCCTTGATCTGGCCGGCGATGCTGATGGCGGCGGGGCTCGAGGTTCCGAAACGCATCTGGGTGCATGGGTTCGTCCTCGTCGGCGGGAGCAGGGTGAGCAAATCGGCGGGCGGGAATCTCGATCTGCGGGAGGCGATCAGCCGATACGGCCCCGACGCGTTGAGGTACTTTCTGCTCCGCGAGGTACCGTTCGATGGCGACGGGAATTTCTCCTGGGAGAGATTCGAGGAGCGGTACAACTCCGACTTGGCGAACGCCTTTGGTAATCTCGCCAGCCGCACTATCTCGATGGTCGAGCGGTACTGTGATGGCGTTGTTCCGGCGGGAGCACGGAACGAGATCGATGCGGCGGACGAGGCGGACCTGGGGGCCTATCACGCGTCGATTGGTGGACCCAAAGGATTTTTGCTCCATGACGCGCTCAAGTCCGTCTGGCAAACCGTCGCCCGCGGCAACGAGTACGTGGACCGGCAGGCGCCGTGGAAGCTCGCCAAGAATCCCGAGGGCCGCGCC
>JANMTG010000228.1:0-3933 GCA_031390205.1 Gemmatimonadota bacterium | reverse complement strand
ATGCCCGCGACCGTCGCGATGTTGCGCAAACGGTGGAGCTTCTCCACCCATTCCTCTCCGTAGCGCACGTCGTCGATGAACTGGTACGTCCTCATTCGCTCCGCCACCGATTTCACGTTTTCCGGCGTTCCCACGCCGGGGCGCAGGTGTACTTCGATCGAGGCGGGGAGCACGCCCGATTCGAACACATCCGCGAATTCACCCATCTCTCTCCGCGCCCTCACCAGCGCCTGTTCTTCCGACACGTAGTTGACGCGAGCGACTTCCGGAAACTCTCCAATATCCTTTATCGCCGCCGCCACCGACTCGATGTCCGTTCCCTGCGCCACGAAGCCGCGCACCTCTACGCGCTCCTCAACCTGCTCCAGCGCCTTCCGGATATTGATCGCCGCCAGCCCGAAAAGCCCGAACGCGAAAAGCGAGAACGCAATCGTCACCACGCTGAGCACGCTCAGCAGCGGTGCCCGCCGCGAGGCGGTGAGCGCTTCGCGCGCGGCAAGCACTAGGAGCTCGCGCCCCGATCGGGCGGCTGCTCGTCGCCGGTCCCGGTTTCCTCCAGCTCCCCGAGTGGGCGCTGGCGCGCGCCATCCGCCGAGTCGAACACCAGCCGGCCGTGATTGAGCTCGATTGTCCGATAGGACGACCGCCGCACCAGATCGAGGTCATGAGTGGCCATGACCACGGCGGTGCCAGCCGCGTTGACGTCGCGCAACAGCTGGAATACGCCGCGGGTCGCCCGCTCGTCGAGATTCCCGGTCGGCTCGTCGGCGATGAGCACGAACGGGTCGTTGATGAGCGCACGGGCGATCGCCACTCGCTGCTGCTCACCACCTGACAGCTCGCGCGGGTAGCTCGTTGCCTTCGATGCCAGGCCAACCTGAGTGAGCACGCGCGTGACCTTGGCGCGAATCGTCGCCTTGGGCGCGCCGGTTACCTCGAGGGCAAACCGGACATTCGCCTCCGCGGTGCGATCCTCCAGCAGGCGAAAATCCTGGAATACGATTCCGATCCGGCGTCGAAGTCGCGAGATCTCGCGGCCACGCGCCGTGTCGGAGCTCACGCCGTCGATCCACACCTTGCCGCTCGTCGGCTTGTCGTCCATGTAAAGGAACTTGAGGATCGTGGTCTTTCCCGATCCGCTCGGTCCGGTGAGAAAGACGAACTCGCCCTTCTTCACCTCGAAGGTCACGCGCGACAGCGCGACGCCGGACCTCGGGTATTCCTTCGAGACATCGTGGAGGCGGATCATTCTCTACTGCGCGAGGGCCTGCTCCAGGTCGAGGATCAAGTCCTCGGCGTTCTCGAGTCCGATGCTTACCCGCACAAACCCGTCGGGTATTCCGATCTTCGCGCGCTCGTCCGGCGTCATGTGCTCGTGCGAGCTGTAACGCGGCTCGATGACCAGCGAGTCCACGCCGCCGAGACTGGCCGCGTGCGTGAACAACTGCAACTTGCGCAGAAAGCGCAGCGCTCCGCCCCCGCCCCCGCGCAGCTCGATCCCGAGCATCCCACCGAACCCGTCCATCGTGGTCTTCGCGATCTCGTGATCGGGGTGGCTGGGGAGGCCCGAGTAATGGACCGTGGCGATTTCGGGACGGGTCGAGCACCACTCCGCCACGCGGAGCGCGGTTTCGTTCTGACGCTTGACCCGCACGTCGAGCGTCTTAAGGCCCCGCTCGAGCAGCCAGCACGCAAACGGATCGGGTGCCTGACCCCACACCGCCATTTTCCGCCTTACTTCATCTATGAACGGCTCGCTGCCACAGACGACTCCGGCCAGGATGTCGTGGTGGCCGTTCAGATATTTCGTGGCGGAGTGTATCACGACGTCGACGCCGTGCTCGATCGGCCGGAAGTTCACCGGGCTCGCCAGCGTAGAGTCAATGACGAGCGCGAGTCCCCGCGATGACGTCAGCTGCCTGAGCGAGGCCAGCTCCAGGACGCGGCAGGTTGGGTTGACGGGAGATTCGAGGAAGATCACCCGGGTGTTCTTCTTCAGCGCTTTCCGCCACTCGCGCGGCTCCATCGGATTCACGAACGAGACTTCGATCCCCATCCCCGGCAGATCTTCGGTGAAGAGCCGCCGCGTGCCGCCGTAAATCCACGAGCTGGAGACCATGTGATCGCCGGGCCTGAGCAGCGCCAGCATCGAACAGGCGGTAGCCCCCATGCCGCTGGCGAGGACGAGCGCCGACTCCGCGCCCTCGAGCAGCGCCAGCCGCCTCTGAATCCGCACGGCATTCGGCGTGTTGCCGTAGCGCGTGTAGAGGAGCCCTTCGCTCGTCCCCATCTCCTGCACGTAATTCACCGACTGGACGATCGGATGCGTCACACCCGTCCCAGGCGGAGAACGCTCCGCTCCACCGTGAATGGCGGTCGTGGACAGGCCCGGCTTGCGTGATCCAGCCAAAAAGCTCTCCTAACCCAGGTTGCGAGTTGTGCGGGCCGCGTCGAAGTCGTGCTTCACCACGCGCACGGTCTCCGACGGTGCGACGCCGAGAATATCACGAGCGACGACATTGCCCGGAACCACCGACTCATCCACGACGAGCACTGCCAGCTCATGACGCCGCTGGCCGTATACCCACACCAGCTCCCCGTCCTCCAGCAGGCGCTTGCGGGCGTCGCTCGGATGCAGCCGCACCAGAGGTCCGCGATCCGCATCCCCGGGACGTGTGGCAATGAAGCGTGCGACGAACAACCACGGCTGGAATCCCTTCATCAGGCACCGAGCCTCGTCGCCTGTGACGGGGTAGTGACGCTCCCGACCGCTACGTACCCGTCATCGTACCGTATCACGAGTCTCCGCCGCCACAGCGTGTCGAGCATGCGCTCCGCCGCATCGGGTGAAAGCCCGATCGCGGTGGCTACGTCGCCGCTCGCTCCAGCGCCAAGCCTGGAGATGATATCCCAGGCTTTCCGCTCCTCGACACCCACGATCCCGACGAGCCGCGACTGGCCGTCGGCCTGTTGAGTGACGAGAGCGAGGTTGTGACGCTCGAGCACGGCTTCGATCGCATCCATGTGAGAGTCGCTGATACCCCTGAAAACGAAATACACCTCCCGCCGCGGCGCATCCACACTCACATACTGCAACAACAGCTTGGCGACGATCTCGTCGGCGCAGGAAAAATCGAGCAGCCCGACGTGGGAGAAGTCGATTACCGTGAGCGCCCGGTCGCCGATGCGGTCGAGCTCGTGCTCGATCTCGCACCGGACCGCGGCCCCGGTTGGCCGCGTCACGAGATTGGAGTATAGCTCGCACACGCTCTTCCGGAGCATGGAGCTGACATCGATATGATTGATCAAGTTACCCGCTCCGGAATGGTGATCTGCACCTGCGCTCCGGGAAAATATGAAAGATTCTCGAGGAGCGGCTCGTCCTCGTCCCAGTCCCCCTTCGGAAGCACGGCAATTCGCGCGGTGCCGCTCCGAATGGAAAGTTTGCCATCCCAGTTTCCAACAAAACGCCGTACCCCCGCAAGCCCCTGACCCCGGCCGGGGTCGCGAAAACGCGAGGCCCCCCGCATTACGGTCTCCTCGAGCGCAAGCCCGTCGTCCCACCGCTCCTTCCTATGGAATCCCGGGGCCGACTCGAGAGACTGCCGGAACCCGATTCCAGCATCGCAGACGGCGATGACCACGACCTTCCGGCCGCCCAAGCGCACCCGCCAGGTATACGTCTGCACCGCGACCCAGCCGCCGCGTCCGGCGTGCTCGACGATGTTCTGGCAGACCTCGGAAAGCGCCATCGTGAATCTCATCGTGATCTTCGCATCGAGATTCAGGTTCTTGACCAGCGCTTCCTGCGCGCGCTGCTGAATCTTGTCAACCACGGTATGGACGTCGTCGCTTTTCGAGATCGACGTCACCTCGAGCAGAACGCTGGTCTCGACCGCCCTGGCCCGCGTCACGCGCCCCTGGAGCTCGTAC
>JANMTG010000137.1:0-2715 GCA_031390205.1 Gemmatimonadota bacterium | reverse complement strand
CCCTCAACGGCAATTACGGGCAGAGCAAGTTCATCCTCGGCGACGGCAGCAGGTTCAACAGCTATTCCCACAGCTACGGCCTCAGCGAGCTTCTGGTCCGAAGCTTGGGACCGCACTGGTCGGCCGGCCAGCGCGCATCCTGGACGTCATCGACCTTTCTCAACCAGAGCCGAGCAATCCGCTTCGCGCCGGCAATCGAGTACAATCTTTTTCCATACTCGCAGTCCACCAGACGCCAGCTCACCCTGCAATACGCGCCCGGCATCAACTTTTTCCGGTATCAGGATACCACCCTTTTCGACCGCATCAGCGAGGTGCGCGGCGATCAGATGCTAACCGCCTCGCTCAGCCTCAAGCAGCCGTGGGGATCCGTCAGCAGCTCGCTCGAAGGCGCCGCATACGTCCACGACTTCAGCAAGCAACACCTGGTGTTCTTCAACAGCCTTGACCTGAGACTCTTCAAGGGCTTCTCCCTCTTTTTCTTCGGCCAGGCCTCGCTCCTCAGAGACCAGCTCTACCTCCCACGCGGTAGCCTGAGCGACGCGGAGCGCTTGCTCCGCCGTCGGCAGCTCGCCACATCGTACACCTACTTCTACAACATCGGGTTGAGTTACAGCTTCGGCTCCATCTTCAACAACATCGTGAACCCACGATTCGGCGGCACCAGCGGTGGATTCACGATCACCAACTAGCGTGCGTGATATCTCTGTCAATTGGGGATGACCATTGAGACGCTCGCTCCGTGAGCCCGTCAACGCCCTGACCCACTCCGTCGGGGCGATCCTGTCGGCGATCGGACTCGTCGTACTGCTCGTAATAGCGATCCGAAACGGGAGCGCCCGGCAAGTCGTAGCGTTCTCGATTTTCGGTGGTAGCCTGGTCGCGATGTACGGCGTGAGCGCGTTCTACCACTCCTTCAACCTCACGGATCGAGGTCTCGCCCACGTGCGGCGGATAGATCACATGATGATCTACGTCTTGATCGCCGGCACCTACACCCCCGTCTGCCTGCTGCTCTTGCCGGAGCGCCTGGGCCTCGTACTTCTCACCGCGGTGTGGGCGCTGGCGGCGATCGGCACGGCGCAAAAGGTCGTGTGGATGAACGCGCCGACCTGGACGTCGACGGCGCTCTATCTGGGAATGGGATGGATCGCCGTGCTGATCGTCAAGCCGCTGCTCGACGCGGCCCCTACCGCATTCTTCCTCTGGATCCTGGCCGGAGGATTGTTCTACAGCCTGGGCGCCGTCGTCTACGCGACGAAGTGGCCGGGCAAGATCAAGGGCGATCAGACGCGAGCCTGGGCGTCCCATGAGATCTGGCATCTCTTCGTCATGGCGGGGAGCTTCTCGCACTACTGGGCCATCTTTGCGTATGCGTCAAAGGTGACCTAGCCGACCTCTTCGGGGCCTTGGCAGGGCTTAGGACTTAACTGAAGACTACCTGCCGGGTGCTGTCGGCCTTCACGGCCGTGGGCCGCGGGCTTCTCTGGGACCCCGTTCTAAGCTCGAGTTGAGAGCGTACCCGAGAAAGCGCGCGAATTCCTTTTCGCTTTTCTGTCTCCTCCCCTCGGCGATGTTGGCCGGAATCGACATCGCCGCCCGGAAAATCTGACTACGGATTGAGGCATATCCGGCGCCGCGCATTCGCGTGCTCACTCGATGAATGCACAGCGAAAGCGCGTGCGCCTTTTGCCACACCTGGAGCCTCTTGAAGTCCGACATCCACTCCAGCATGGTGCCCCGAACGGTCCGGTCCATCATCCAATTCATTCGGGCAACGCCCGCAGCCCACAGCCGTGAAGGCTGACCGCCCCCGGCAGGTAGTTTTCGGTAAAAGATCGAGCGCGACCCTCATTGCGGTACGTTGATCGCTAAGCGGTCTTGCATACCCATAAAACCTTCGGTATGTACTAAAAGCCCGCCCGAGCCTGCAATGCCTTGGACATAACTGAAGACTACCTGCCGGGTGCCGTCGGCCTTCACCGCTGTGGGCTGCGGGCGGCTCTGGGACGCCGTTCTCTGCTACTGTCTCGCTCAGCTGTCTTCTTCCCTCGCCGATGTTCGCGGGAATCGGCCGGGCAAGCCCGCAGCCCACCGCCGTGAACGCTCACCGCCCCCGGCAGGTAGTCTTCGTTAAAAGGTAGAGCGCGACCCTCATGCGACTTCGTCCGACAATTCACAGAGCTTTCCCGAAATTTCCGGATGAACCATTTTTTATTGCGCCATGACGACTCAAGTCATCCTCCTCTTCGGCCGTCCGGGCGTCGGCAAGCTCACCGTCGCCGAGTACCTCACCGCCGAGACCGGGTACAGCTTGCTGCACAACCACGCGGTGGTCGATCTCGCCACCTCACTGTTCCCCTTCGGCACGCCGCCGTTCGTCTCGCTGCGGGAGAGAATGTGGCACCTCGCCATAGACTCGGTTCTCAAGGCGGGATCCCCGGGAATTATCATGACCTTCGCGCCCGAAGCGACTGTCACTGATGCTTTCATCCCGTCACTTGAGAAACGCGTCACCGCCGGTGGCGGATCGCTTCACTTCATCGAGCTCCGCTGCTCGAGCGCGGAGATCGAGAAACGGATCGCCTCCGAGCCGCGTGAGCGGTTCGGCAAGCTCCGCGATGTACCGACGTACCGGAAGCTCGATGCGGCGGGCACCTTCGATCGCCCGCAGATGCCGGCGGCGGAGCTCGTGGTCGATACCACCGATCAAAG
>JANMTG010000122.1:0-9015 GCA_031390205.1 Gemmatimonadota bacterium | reverse complement strand
CAAGACCGGCGTGCGCCGTCACGGCGTGAGGCTGTACACCGCGACTCGGCTGGCGGAGCTGTGCGCCGACGCCGGCCTCGTCGTCGAGGAAGCGTACGACGGCTTCAACGAGCGGCCGCTGCGGCGCACATCCTCCGAGATGCTGCTTGTCGTTCGGTCTCATTCCTTTCGTGCGACAAGCAGCATCTCGGAGGATGTGCGCCGCAGCGGCCGCTCGTTGAAGCCATCGTACGCTTCCTCGACGACGAGGCCGGCGTCGGCGCACAGCTCCGCCAGCCGAGTCGCGGTGTACAGCCTCACGCCGTGACGGCGCACGCCGGTCTTGTTTCCGCGACGCCACGTTGATGTCACGCCGAGAATGCCGGACAATGGATCGAAGTCCCGCTCCTGCGCGAACAGCGTGTTGTCCGCGGTAGTCCACCAGTCGCGGGTTAGGAACCGCGCCATCACGCCGTCTCTGCTTCCTCCGTGCCAAACCAGCCGGCCACCGCGTTTGAGAACGCGAGCGAACTCGGCGATGACCCTCGCATCATCGCCAGGGTGTGCGAAGAACCCGAAGGAGGTGAAAAGGTTGAGCACCGCGTCGAACCGGTTCTTCCAGCGAGCCGGAAGGCGCCGCATGTCGCCTCGAGCAAAACGGAGATTCGAGCCTGTTCCGCGCTTCCGCGCGATCTTCAGCAGATCTTTCGAATAATCGAGCGCGTCCACATCGTAACCGGCCTCAGCGAGCAGGTGCGCGTGCCTGCCCTGCCCGCAAGGGACATCGAGCACCCGGGAACCGACGGGAAGTCCGAGCAGATCAACGAGCCGCGAAACCTCCGCGCGCGCTCCCGCGGGTGTGAACAGAGGGCCGTACTCGAGGAGATAGTGGGCGTCAAAAGCCGACTCCCACCACTCGCTTCGCTTTTTCAGAAGAAGACAGGCTCGCGATAGGCGCCGAAGACGGACTCCATCGCCGCACGAATCTCATAGAGCGTGCAATACGCCCGGGCGCAATCGAGAATGAAGGGCATGAGATTCTTATCGGTAGCGGCCGCTGCCCGGAGGTCAGCGAGCCTCTGCTCCACCAGAGCGTTGTCGCGCCTGGCCCTCATCTTCGCCATCCGGTCGCGCTGCTCGCGCTCCGTTTCCGCCGAGACCTTTAGGAGCTCGATCCTCAGCTCGGGATCGTCGGTCACGAAATCATTGACTCCGACAATCACGCGGCGGTGTTGCTCGATCTCCCATTGCTGGCGCGCCGCCGACTCGTTGATCTTGCGCTGAAGCCAGCCCGTCTCGAGCCCGCGCACCACTCCGCCTATCTCCTCGATCTGCCGGAACAGCGATTCGGCCTCGCGCTCCAGCTCGGTCGTCAGCGTTTCGACGTAATGAGAGCCTCCGAGCGGATCGATGACGTTGGGAACACCGGTCTCGTACGCCAGCACCTGCTGCGTGCGGAGTGCGAGCTGCACCGACTCCTCGGTGGGAAGGGCAAGCGTTTCGTCCATCGAGTTCGTATGGAGCGACTGCGTCCCACCCAGCACCGCGGCCATTGCCTGGTACGCGACGCGCACTACGTTGTTCATCGGCTGTTGCGCGGTGAGGGTCACGCCCGCCGTCTGCGAGTGAAACCGCATCACGAGGGAGCGCGGGTCCTTTGCCCCGTATCGGTCCCGCATGTGGCGCGCCCAGATGCGCCGGGCCGCGCGGAGCTTGGCGATCTCCTCGAAGAAATCGTTGTGGATGTCCCAGAAAAACGACAACCGCGGCGCGAAACTATCGACATCGAGGCCCCGCGCGATTCCGCGCTCGACGTAGGTGAAGCCGTCTGCGAGCGTGAAAGCCAGTTCCTGTGCCGCGGTCGCTCCGGCCTCCCGAATGTGATAGCCGGAGATAGAGATCGTATTCCACTGTGGTACGTGCTCGGCGGACCACTCGAAGCAATCCACGATGAGTCTGAGCGCGGGCTCGATGGGATAGACCCACGCGTGCTGCGCCATGTACTCCTTCAGGATGTCGTTTTGTATGGTTCCGCGCAGCTTCGTGGAATCGACTCCCTGCTTTTCCGCCGCCGTGATGTAGAAGCAGTAGAGGATCACCGCCGGACCGTTGATGGTCATCGACGTCGAGACCTGATCGAGCGGAATGCCGTCGAACAGCATCTCCATATCGGCGAGGCTCGAGATGGCGACTCCACACTTCCCTACCTCGCCCTCCGACCGGGGGTGATCGGAGTCGTAACCCATGAGCGTCGGAAAATCGAACGCTACCGAGAGCCCCGTCTGTCCGTGGGCCAGGAGAAACTTGTAGCGCTCATTGGTATCGCGCGCGCTCCCGAAGCCGGCGAACTGGCGCATGGTCCACAGCCGCCCGCGATAGCCCGTCGGGTGAACCCCTCGCGTGTACGGAAAAAAACCGGGCATCCCCAACGCCTCTGCATCGGTCTCCGCCGCGTCGAGCGCGGTATAGATCGGCCGCACTTCCTTCGCCGAGTTGGTGAATGCGATCTCGCGGAGCTCGCCCTTGTCGTACTTCTGGCGCCACTCCTTGACTTCCTTTCGCAGCAGTCGCAGCTCGGCGCTCTGCTCCTCGATCGTCGCGATCAGCTCGCTGTCGTCGGCGGCCTCGGAACGAGGGCTTCTGAGTTTGGTCATGTCTTCTCGTCTCCACGTACGAGCTCGCCGCTCTGACGAAGCAAGCGGTCGGCCACCGCGAACGGGGTCGCCGTCCCCTCTTCGACCGAAGGAATCTGTTCCTCCAGCCACGCCAGCGTGCGCTGATCTTTCCACAAGCGGTCGCTGACCTTTTGCTCGACCACGTCCCTCACACGCTCGCGCATTCTTTCGCGACGTCGGGTGCGCAGACCTCCACTCCTCTCAAGATAAGCAAAGTGCCGGTCGAGCGCGGCGAGAATGGAGTCGATCCCTTCCTGCTTCACCGCGACGGCGCTGAGAACGGGAGGGGTCCATTCGGAAGGATTTTCCGCGCCTGCCGCTTCGCGCGCGACTCGGGCCGGGTTCATTTTTTTCAGGTCCACTCCATGGTGAGCGGGGACGTTCCCAAAGCTCACGCCTTTTCGCAGGCCGAGCATCAGCTCCACGTCGTTGCGAAGTCTGTCGGCTCCCGGGCGGTCCGCCTTGTTCACGACGAACACGTCGGCGACTTCCATGACTCCCGCCTTGAGCGTTTGAATCGAGTCGCCCGATTCCGGAACGAGGACGAGCACCGTCGAGTCGGCGGTGCGGGCGACATCGAGCTCCGACTGGCCGACACCCACCGTTTCGATCAGCAGTCTGTCGAAGCCGAACGCGTCGAGCACGTCGGCGACCTCGCGCGTCGCCGCGGCGAGGCCCCCAAGAGATCCGCGAGTCGCCATCGAGCGGATGAACACTCCCGGATCCAGCGCGACGTTCTCCATCCGCACCCGGTCGCCCAGGAGCGCACCACCGGTGAATGGCGATGTTGGATCCACGGCGATGACGCCGACCTTGAGCCCTGCGTCGCGAAAGGCCTTGACCAGCAATGCGGCGATTGTGCTTTTCCCCGCGCCTGGAGGACCGGTCAACCCTATCCGCCGGGCTCGACCCGTCCGCGCGTGGAGCGTGGCGAGAATCTGCTCGAACCCCTCGCGGTGGTTCTCGACGATGCTCACCACGCGAGCCAGTGCCGCTGGCTTTCCCGCATCGAAATCGGCCAGGAGCCTGTCAGACGACACGCGCGAGAATCCTCTCCTGTTTCCGCCACATGAGTGACGACCGGAGCGTCCGGTCTTCCGGGTGCTCGTGTCCCAGGACGTGAAGCGTGCCGTGGATCACCAATCGAAGGAGCTCCTCTCCCGCCGGAACATCCTGAACGCGTGCATTGTCGCGGGCGATCTCCGGGCAAATATATATGTCACCTAGCACGGCCCCCCGCTTGCCGATGCGCCCGAGCCCGAACGAGATGACATCCGTTGGCCCATGGTGCCCAAGATAGTGCCGATTGAGCGCAGAGATCGCCGCGCGTCCGACGAACGTTATCGAGATCATGGCGTCCTTCACTCTCTCGGCCTTCAGGGTTGCGATGGCGGCCTCCCTAACCCGGCCGCGGGAGATATTAAGCCTACGCACGGTTGACGAGATATCGATCGCGTGGCTGCCCGGCGATTTTCTCACCTCGCTTGCACCCGGTCGCGGATCAGGCTCCGGAATCCTCTGCGTACGCCTTTATTATCTCCCGCACCAGGCGGTGACGCACCACATCGGCATCGGTGAGATAGTAAAAGCCGATGCCATCGATGCCCGGAAGAATTCGCTCGATCTGCACCAGACCGGAGTCCTCGCGCTTGGGAAGATCGATCTGCGTCTTGTCGCCCGTGATCACCGCTTTCGAGTTAACCCCCAGGCGTGTCAGGAACATCTTCATCTGCGCGTTGGTGGCGTTCTGCGCTTCGTCGAGAATGACGAACGCATCCGCCAGCGTGCGGCCGCGCATGTACGCCAGGGGCGCGATCTCGATCGTGCGCGTCTCGAGCGACTTCTGGACGCGCTCGTGCGGCATCATGTCCTCCAGCGCGTCGTAGAGCGGGCGCAGGTACGGATCCACCTTTGCCTGCATGTCTCCGGGAAGAAAGCCGAGGCTCTCGCCCGCTTCCACCGCCGGCCGGGCGAGCACGATGCGACGAACCCGCTTGCGCGCCAGCGCATCGATGGCGGCCGCCACAGCGAGATACGTCTTTCCCGTTCCCGCCGGCCCGATGCCGACGACGATGTCGTTCTCCGCCATCAGCCTCATGTACTCGGCCTGACCGCTCGTCTTCGCCTGGATGATCTTCCGGACACCCGGAAGAACTATCCGGGTGTCATTATCGGTTCCGTTTCCGTTGCCTTCTCGCGGCGCTTCAATGCTCATCCGCAGCACGTCGTCCGCGGTGAGTGGCATCTGCTGCTTAGCGGTATCGATCATCCGCTGCGCGATTGGGATCGCTCGCGCTACTACGTCGGCACCTCCGCTGATGGCGAGGGTATCCCCGCGCAACGCTATTTTGGCGCCGGTCTGCCTCGCCAGCTCGACCAGATTCTCATCGTTGACGCCGGCGAGGGTGAGCATGTCCGCCCCTTCGGTCGAGAGGCGCTGAATCGTCGTTTCTTCAGTCACATCAGGTTGGGGTTGTCTGTAGATGGAGAACGCGCAGGTCCTCGGGAGGCACCACGGACGGAGCATCCTCGAACAGCGCGCGTGCGGCGGTTGTCTTCGGAAAGGCGATCACATCGCGTAACGAGGTCGCCCCGGCCAGCATCATCGCGATCCGGTCGAACCCGAAGGCGATGCCCCCGTGCGGAGGCGCACCCGCGCTCAACGCGTCGAGAAGAAATCCGAATCGTGTCTGCGCCATCCGCGCATCTATTCCGAGCAAAGCGAGTATCCGTCGCTGGAGTGCCGGGTCGTTGATTCGAATGCTGCCGCCGCCGAGCTCTGTTCCGTTGAGGACGACGTCGTACGCCAGCGCGCGGACCTTTTCCGGCTGGGTATCCAGCAGCTGCAAATCGTCGGGGTGTGGGGATGTGAATGGATGATGGACCGAGCTCAGCGCTCCACTCTGTTCACGAATGAAGAGCGGAAAGTCGGTCACCCACAGGAACGACCGCGCACCGGCTGGGACCATATCGAGCCTCGCGCCGATGTCCTGCCGCACCCGGTCGAGCGCGGGATTGCTCACGTGCTCGGCGCCGGCAACGAGCAGGCACAGCTCCCCTTCCGCGAGCCCGAGACGCTCCGCCCTGCCTTCACTCAAGAACTTCGCGGCAGGTCCTTCAACGCCGCTCGGCCCCCGCTTGAGGCGGATCAGCCCGCCCGCGCCCGCCGACTTCGCGATCGCTTCGATCTCATCTACCTGCTTCCGGGAGAGACTAGCGCCGCCGGGAATCCTGATACCGCGAACCCGGCCGCCGGCGTTGATCGCGGCAGTAGCAATGCCGAAATCGGAGCCGCGGAAAATCTCGGTGGCGTCAAAAATCTCGAGGGAGAATCGCGTGTCCGGCCTGTCCGAGCCGAACCGCTCCATTGCGTCGGCGAAGGCAAGGCGCTCGAAGCGCGGCGGAATCTCCACCCCCGCTTCAGCAAAAAGGCGCTGCAGCAGGCCTTCTGTCAGCGAAGCGATGTCCTCACGGTCAATGAACGCCGCTTCGATATCTATCTGCGTGAACTCGGGCTGCCTGTCCGCTCGGAGGTCCTCATCGCGGAAGCAGCGCGCGATCTGGAAATACCGGTCGAAGCCGGCCACCATTAGCAGTTGCTTGTACAGCTGCGGCGATTGGGGCAGCGCGTAGAACTCGCCGGGGTGAACCCTGCTTGGAACGATGTAGTCACGCGCGCCTTCCGGCGTCGGCTTGGTGAGAATGGGTGTTTCGATCTCGAGAAATCCGCGCTCGTCGAGAAACCGACGCGTCGCCTGTTGCAGCCGGTGACGCAGAATGAGGTTCTGCTGAAGCTCCGGGCGGCGCAGGTCCAGATGCCGGTGCTTGAGGCGAAGTTCCTCGGCCGGAAGTTTCTCGCCCCGGCCGCGGGCAACGGGGATTGCCGGAGTATCGGCCGGGCCAACCACCTCCACGCTGCGGGCGCGAAGCTCGATTTCCCCTGTCTCCATGTCCGCGTTTTTCATCTCCGCGGGCCGGAGAGCGACTTCGCCTTCGATCAGCACCACCGTCTCGAGACCCAGCCTCCCCGCGCGCTCGATCATGGCAGGCGGGGTCCATTCCGGATTGAACGAGACCTGGATTAGCCCAGCGCGGTCGCGCAGGTCGAGAAAAACGATGCCGCCCAGGTTTCGCGTCCGATGCACCCAGCCGCCGAGTGTGACCTTTGCGCCGACGTGGGAAGCTCTGAGCTCACCGCAAAGATGAGAGCGCCGGGAGGTCGCGAAGATGGATGACGAAGGCGTGGACGTCAGCGCCAAGTCGGACGGGTCGAATAAGGCATCGAGAGGGGTTAAATTTAGTAGTTGCATACACTTGGTGGAAGGAGCATGACAGAGAAAAACACTCGTCCACGGGCCTCCGGGAGCAGCCGGAACCTGCTGGACATGCTCCCTTCGGATGCCGAGCGGGCGGTGAGGGACTTCGCCGTCGAGCACGGGGAAAAACCGTTTCGGGGATCGCAGGTCTTGAGGCACCTGTGGCAGAATCCGGCCGCGACCTTCGCCGACATGACGGACCTTCCCGTCGCGTTCCGCACTCTCCTGGAGGAGCACTTCCGGCTGCCGCGCCTGACTCTCGCGGCCCGGCAGACTTCAACCGATGGCACCGAGAAATTCCTGTTCAGGCTGGACGACGGGGAGTTCATAGAAACCGTCGCCATTCCCGAGGGGCCGCGACTGACGCTCTGCATTTCGTCTCAGGCGGGGTGCGCGTTGCAGTGCGCGTTCTGCGCCACCGGCGCGATGGGCTTTACCCGTAACCTCCAGATGTTCGAGATCGCGCTTCAGGTCCGCGAAATGAAGCTGCTGTCTCCGGCGCTGGCGCCCACGAACATCGTTTTCATGGGGATGGGTGAACCCCTCATGAACTGGAAAGCAGTCGATCCCGTCTTGACGGTGCTCAACTCCCCATCCGGACTGGGAATCGGCGCTCGCCACATCACGGTGTCGACGGTCGGAGTGCTGCCGGGGATTGTCGCCCTCGGCGGGCGTCCGGAGCAATTCCGGCTCGCCCTGTCGATTCACGCGCCCAACGACGAATTGCGGCAGTCACTCATGCCGATCAATACGAAGTATCCGTTGGCCAGCGTCATCGAGGCGGCGAAAGTGTTCGACCGTCGCGTCACTTTCGAGTATGTGATGCTCGGCGGGGTGAACGACGCGGGGGAGCATGCAGCCCAGCTCGCGGCCCTCGCACGGGAATGTCGGGCGTTCGTCAATCTGATTCCGCTCCATCCCGGCGGCGCCGGAGATTTTACGCCCAGCTCGCCGCAGCAGATTCACTGGTTCGCCCGCAGGCTGCGGGCGGCCGGCGTCGAAGTCGCGATCCGGAAAAGCCGCGGCATGGACATCGCCGCGGCGTGCGGACAGTTACGGGTAGAACGGCTTGGGCGGCGGACTCCAGTCGGCTCCGAGGATGACGGTAACGTCCAGATAGCGTGAGCTGTCGGGCTGGGCCGCGACTTTGGCTTTCATCGCGCGGGCGACGAGATAGGCCCATTCAGGATGCGCGGAGCGGTCGAGGACGAGCGTGCTATCTCGTTGCTCGGCCGCGGTCCCTGATCCAACTACGTCGAATCCACGGTCGCGCAGATAGCGCGTTGCGCGTCGCGCCAGACCGCGCGTTCGGGTCGCGTTGAGAACCTCGACCTTGATGCGCGTGCCTTCCGGCGCTCTTGCGTCGGCGGGACCGTATTGTGCCGCTTCCTCGCTGCGATTCGACCATTCGCGCCAGCCGATCCAGGCCAGAACCCCAAGCGCCAGCGCCGCCACGATCATCCTTCCGTAGCGCCGGCCCGTCAACCTCACCTGAGACTATTCCAGAGGGCGACGGTTTCAGGAAAGATGTGGTTGCCTTCGCGCACCGACCACTCGAGGCGGAAGCGCACGACCTGGCGGAATACACCGTCGAAATTGTGCGGAACCTGGCTGGCGAGAAACCCTCGATCCTCGGCGAGAAACTTCCTCCCCGGCTCGAGGTAGTCAGCCATGTACAGCGCGCGTCCAGTGCTGTCCCAGTGCGCCGAGCCAACGGTGTGATAGCGAACGGCATCGAGAACATTTTTCCGGCTCTCTTCGTCGGCCTCGAGTTTGATCGCGACTGCCGGCCCGTGAAGCAGGCCGAGGGGCGAAGTTCGGTCACCGGTAATCGCTCGAAGCTCGGCCTCGGGGGCATCGCGCAGTGCATCGTGCCACGTTCCGACATCTATCCAGGCGTTGGCCTCGTCCGGTGGAAGGCGCATCGCCGCGCCCCAGGCGCGGAGCAGCGCGGTCACGCGCTGAATGTGAGCGATCCGCTTCTCACTCGCCTGCGCCCAAACGGGAAGGCCCGACTCCCGGAGCTTTACCATCTCAGAAGAGAA
>JANMTG010000111.1:0-3067 GCA_031390205.1 Gemmatimonadota bacterium | reverse complement strand
CGCCTTCGAGCGCGAGAGCGATAGCGCGCTGGTGCTCGCGGCGGGACTAAAGGACGAGTGGGTGAAGGAGCCGCCGGGTGTACGCGTGACGAACCTCTCCACGCATTACGGCCCGTTGAACTATGACGCCCGCGCGTATGGCACCACGGTAACGCTGAACCTGCGCGCGGGCCTACGGATGCCGCCCGGCGGAATCGTAGTCGCGTCGCCGTTCGACCAACCGGTCCTGTCCGCCTCGATCGATGGAGTGCCTGCGGCAGTCAAGGGGGCGGAAGTATTCGTCCGAAAACTGCCAGCCACCGTAACCTTCCGCTACGCAAAGTGATCGAATGGTAAAGCTGTATCGGGAGGTGAGGGTGTCCTCGCAGGCGACGTCCAAGCGAGCGCCCGAGGAGACCAGCTCCGGAGCGCAGAGCGCGAAGGAGCGCTTTGGGCTCCGACCAGCGAGCGTCGTCGCTGGAGAGGACACCCTCGCCAACCGGATACAGCGATGCCGGTCGAAGCGCTCAGTCGGAGAGGACGGTGCCGTTGCTGGCAATAACGGACGCGTAGTACCGCCCGCTGCTCTTAATCGTACGCTCTTGCGTCTCGTAGTCGACGTGCACGATGCCGAACCGCTTGGAGTATCCGCCAGACCACTCGAAGTAGTCGAGGAGCGACCAGGCGAAGTAGCCCTTGAGATTAACGCCCTGTCGCATCGCTACGTGCGCAGCGCGAAGATGCTGGCGGTAGTACTCCACGCGCAGGGGATCCTCGACCTTGCCCTCGATCGGCTGCGGCGGATCGTAGAACGCCGCACCGTTCTCGGTGATGTACAGTGGCAGGTTGCCGTACCGCTCCTTAACCCAGAGCAAAACCTTGGTCAACGCCGGCGGAAAGACTTCCCAGTCCGTCGCGGTCGTCATCTGTTCGGGCTGCGGGACGGGCTTCGTTTGCAACGGCAGCCACTCGCTATTGAAGCGCTCGATCTTGCGCGTGTAGTAGTTGATGCCGAGGAAGTCGATAGGCTGCTTGATGAGCGCCATGTCTTCGTCCGGCCATTCGGGCCACGCCTCACCGAAGATCTCCTGCATCTCTTTCGGGTAGCGACCAAGGAAAACTGGGTCCAGATACTGGCGATTCATGTAGGCGTCGGCGCGCCGAGTCGCCTCCACATCCTCAGGCGACTTCGAGGCTGGATATTTCGGCTCGAGGTTGATCGCGATTCCGATCTTTCCTTTCTTCGCCGCTTTGGTGGAGCGGAATCGCTCGACTGCCATCCCGTGCGAGCGAAGCAGATTGTGTGTGGCGATCGGCGCCTCGAACAGATTCGCGTGGCCGGGCGCGAGCACCCCGTGCAGATAACCGCCGTCGGCGACCACCCACGGCTCGTTGAGCGTGGACCACATCTCGACACGGTCGCCCAGCGCGTCGAACATCGTCACCGCGTAGTCCGCGAACCACTCGGCGATGTCCGGGTTGAGCCAGCCGCCACGGTTGTCGAGCGCTTCGGGCAGATCCCAGTGATAGAGCGTGGCGTTCGGCATGATGCCGTTCTTGAGGAGCTCGTCCACGAGCCGCGAGTAGAAATCCATTCCCTTCTTGTTGACCTTGCCGGTTCCGTTGGGATAGATGCGTCCCCACGCGATGCTGAACCGGTAGGCGTTGAGTCCAAGCTCGGACATCAGCGCGACATCGTCCTTATAGCGCCGGTAGTGGTCGCAGGCAACGTCGCCCGTCTGGTCGAGCCACGTATTCTCGGGTGTGTGGGAGAAGCGGTGCCAGATGCTCGGTCCGGCGCCGTCGGCGGTGGGAGAACCTTCGATCTGGTAGGCGGAGGTGGCTGCTCCCCAGAGGAAGTCGTCGGGGAACCGGTATTTATCGGTCATTCTATAGACATCGTGGACAGGGCGGGATCATGGCTGGTGTAACACTCGACGGCGTCCGCAAAATCTACGACGAGGGAGGTCCTCACGTCGCCGTCGAGCGGGTCGATCTCGAGGTGAAGGATGGAGAGTTCGTGGTGCTCGTCGGCCCGTCGGGCTGCGGGAAGAGCACGACGCTCCGGATGATCGCCGGGCTCGAGTCCATCAGCGCGGGCACGGTCAAGATCGGCGACCGCATCGTGAACACCATTCCCCCCAAGGCCCGCGACATCGCGATGGTATTTCAGAATTATGCGTTGTATCCGCACATGACGGTGCGCGAAAACCTGGGTTTTGCCTTGAAACTGCGAGATATGTCGAAGGCGGAGATCGATTCGCGGGTGAGTGCCGCCGCGGCGACGCTCGGTCTGGAGGATTATCTCGACCGCAAGCCGCGGCAGTTGTCAGGCGGGCAGCGGCAGCGTGTCGCGCTCGGCCGCGCGATAGTGCGCCAGCCCCAGGTTTTCCTGTTCGACGAGCCGCTGTCCAACCTCGACGCGCAGATGAGGGTCTCGATGCGCCGCGAGATCGCGCGCCTGCACCAGGAGCTCAAGGTGACGATGATCTACGTCACCCACGATCAGGTGGAGGCGATGACGCTCGGCGACCGAATCGTGGTGATGAACAAGGGGCACGTGATGCAGATCGACACGCCGTTGAATTTGTACGAGCGGCCCAGGAATAAATTCGTGGCTGGTTTCATTGGAAATCCTGCGATGAACTTCGCGAACGGAACGATCGAGATCTCGGTGAAGCCGCGGTTCGTGGCCGAGGGCGGGGAGTGGGAGATCGATCTGCCGGCGTCGGTATCGTCGCGACTGGGAACGGCGAGAGGCCGCGCGATCACGATGGGGATTCGGCCGGAAGACGTGTCGGTTGTTGCGGGCCCGCAACCCGGTGTCGCCACGGCATCAGCTCGACTCGATCTGGTGGAGTCTCTCGGCAACGAGACCTTCATCTATGCCAGCGCTGGGCGGCACGACGTCACGGCGCGGGTGTCTCCGCTGAAGTTGCCGCCTCTTGGATCGAAGATCACCCTCGCCTTCGATTTGGAGAAAGCGCATTTCTTTGACGCGGTCAGCGGGGATCGGATCGGTTAGGTGGATAGGTCGGATGGTACACCGCGAGGACATCCTGGGGGTCGGGAATACTGAAGCAGGGGA
>JANMTG010000103.1:0-10673 GCA_031390205.1 Gemmatimonadota bacterium | reverse complement strand
TCCCCAGTTGTGAGGAGATTCCAACCCTGTCCAGGAATGCGCGTCTCGAGGACGCCACGAAGACGGCCGGTCTCGGGTACGCGGGCTGAGCGTCGCCACCCTTTCGCGCGAGCTGGCCGATTTTCTGGTCGAGCTTTCAATCACGCTCAACAAGCACACGATTTATCCCGCCGGGCACCCGCTGCTCGGTGCGGCGATCGACGGCGTCGCGAATCGCCTGGAGCTGCTGTTCACCGGCGAGCGAAATGGTCAACAACCAGGTGATCGTCGGATATCTGTTGCAGATCGGCGGCCGTATCACGACGCGTGGGAATCCGAAAAAATCCTCGCCTACATCGAGGAGCGGGCCGGCACTGAGTTCGAGCCGGAATCCGCGACCGCGTTCGTGACGATGATGAAGAAGGTAGAGAGCGGGATTCAGCTCTTGTCGATGCCGGCCGCGAGCGACGTGGCGGCGGCCGCGCCCGAGTCGGGGGCGATCGAACGGAAAGTGGACAAAGTGTGAACGTCCTGTTCGACATCAACGCAAAGCCGGTGATCGCGCATCGGGGCGGAGGCGCCCGCGCGCCGGAGAACACGCTCGAGGCGATGCGGCTGGGGATCGCGGAAGGCGCCGAAGCGATCGAGTTCGATGTGCATCTCTGTGCCGACGGTGAGGTCGTGGTGATTCACGACGATACCGTGGACCGCACTACCGATGGAACCGGCGCCGTGGCGGGCCTGACCCTCGCGGATTTACGATCGCTCGACGCTGCCTGTCGCTTCAGCGGTGTGCAGCCGCACCCCGTGATGAGCAGCAGTCCCTGCCGCATTCCCACTCTGGGGGAGGTCCTTGAAGGTTTTCCGGGAACCCCCCTGATCATTGAGGTGAAGACGCCCGCCGCGTCCGTTCAAGCCCGTTCACTGATCGAGAAGCACGGCGCGGAAGGTCGGTGCCTGGTGGATTCGGTCCACTCGGACGCCCTCGATGTCTTTCGCGGATCACGCATCGCGCGCGGCCCTTCGCGGAACGGGGTGATCCGCCTGCTGGCGAGATCGTTCCTGCACACCCGCTCGTGGTTCGCCGTCGAACTGGATGCGCTGTGTATTCCGCGCAACCATCGCGGATTGCCGCTGCCGGTTAAGAGGACCGCGGCATTGTTGCGCTCAGAGGGCAAGCCGACCCACATCTGGACCGTCAACGACCCGGCGGAAGCGCACGAGTTGTGGGAGCTTGGCGCGTGCGGGATGATCACCGACGACGTGCCGGCAATCCTCGCGGCGCGCGACAGTCGATAAATAGGGGTTCTCCACGGAGTACTGGGGAACACCGCGTTGTGCGTTTCCCGTTTATCCGTTTCCCGTTATCCGTTCCGTATCCCATGACCCGGGTGGGTCTCGAACCCACGACCTAGCGGTTAAAAGCCGCTTGCTCTACCAACTGAGCTACCGGGTCTTGAAACGCGTCCTCAAGATACACCGCGCTCGCCGCTCACGGGAGAATATCACAAATCTGCGTTCCCACGCCGTGGACGGCCTCAACCCGCCACACTGCCCCAACTGGGTGCCAGGGGGTCAAAAACAGTCGTCCCATTAGTAACCCCCCGACGGCGGCTGCGAATATGGGCTTCACCTTTTCCAAGGTCAACGCTGTCATTCGCGCTGTACGAATGTCACGGCAGCGCGAGCTCACGGCTGCCCGTATGGAGGCGCTTGAGGAGGCCAACCGGTTGCTCAAGGAGCAGGCGCGACAGCTCGAAGAGCAGACCAGCGAAGCGCGCGAGCTTGCACACGAGCTGGCTCTCACCAACGAAGAGATGCGGTCCGCCATCAACGAGGTGGAAAAAGCGCGCGCCGCCGCCGACCTCGCCAACCGCTCGAAGGCTGAATTTCTGGCCGTGATGAGCCACGAGCTGCGTACCCCGCTCAACTCGATCGGCGGCTACGTTGACATCCTCGACATCGGTCTGAGAGGACCGCTCACCGAAGGCCAACGCGCGGACCTGCAGCGCATCAAACGGAGCCAGCAGTACCTGCTCGGCATCATCAACGACATCCTCAACTTCACCAGGCTCGAGGCGACCGAAGTCCACTACGACATGATCGACGTGCCGGTCCGCGCGCTGATCGCGGACCTTGACGCGATCGTCGGCTCGCTCGCCCGCGCCAAATCGCTGGAGTATTCGTGCGAGCTTCCACCCGGCGCGGTTTTCGTTCGCACGGATCCCGACAAACTGCGCCAGATTCTCGTCAACCTCGTCTCGAACTCGGTAAAGTTTACCGCTTCCGGCGGTCGCATCGCCGTCCGCTGCTACGAGAGAACAGGCTCGGTGGTGATCGAAGTGGAAGATACCGGACGGGGAATTCCGCCCGACAAGTTCGACGCCGTGTTCGAGCCGTTCGTACAGCTCGATAGCGGGCTCACCAGGACCACCGAGGGTACCGGCCTCGGACTCGCAATCAGCCGCGGCCTCGCCCGGGGCATGAGAGCCGACGTTACGGTTCAGAGCGAGGTCGGGGTCGGATCGGTTTTCACGCTCACACTGCCACTCGCGCGGTCGCGAACAACTCTCCCACGAGTACGAGGAGCAACAGGCTGAAATTGTGGCGGAAGCCGCTCTTCATTAGGTTGGTATGAGTGGTCGCGCTCTTTCTTCTCCATTCCCTCGTCGCGCAGGCGCAGGACTCCGCCGTAGCCAGGCTGGAACCCGTATTAGTCGAAGTCGCGCGCGGAGCGCACCGGTCACCGCTGGAACTGCCGTTCGCGATAACGGTGATGACTCCGGATTCATCGCGCCCCGGACAGCGGCACCTCTCCCTGGACGAGACGCTGGCGCTGGTTCCAGGGCTCGCGGTATCCAATCGCAATAACCCGTCGCAGGACCCACGAATCTCGATTCGCGGCTTCGGAGCCCGATCCGCGTTCGGCGTCCGGGGAATACGGGTTCTTCGCGATGGCATCCCGCTCACACTTCCCGACGGCCAGACTCCGGTTGACTATCTCGATCTCGAATCGGTCGGGCGCGTGGAGGTATTGCGCGGGAGCGCGTCGTCTCTCTATGGCAATGCCGGCGGCGGCGTGGTGGACGTTCGATCGAGTGACCCTGCTCCCGTGCCGCTCCTCGCCGAGGTACGGTGGTGGACGGGAAGCTACGGGAATCGCAAGATCGTCGGAAAAGCGAGCGGTTCCCTTCCGCTCATCCGTTATCAGGGCAACATCGCGCACACCGAGAGCAGTGGATTCCGCGACTACTCCCGCCAGCGAATCACCAATGGGTTTGCCCGGGCGGTGATCGAGGGAAAGGCGGGAGTTCTCGCTCTGCAGTTTCTCGGAATGACCATGCCACTGGGCGAGAACCCAGGCGCGCTCACCGCGGCGCAGATGTCGACCGATCCGCGCATGGCGGACCCGCTCTCCATTCGCAAGCGCGCGAGAAAAGCCGTCGCTCAGTCCCAGCTCGGGCTCACCGCGCGACGAGCAGGTGAGCGCGCGGACGTCGAGGCATCCGCTTATCTGGGAATCAGGTCGCTGGACAATCCCCTCGCCTTCGCCGTCGTCGATGTCGCGCGCACCGCTTCAGGAGTCGGCCTGCGCGGATCCCTTCGCCACCAGGTATTCGGTCGTTCCCAGCGGCTCACCGCGGGGGCGGAGGTGCAGCTCCAGAACGACTTGCGTCGCAACTTCTCCAACTGCAACGACGTCCCAACGCCGACGATCCCTACAACGATGTGCCCGGTCGTATCCGCTGAGCGGGGGACGGTGACGCTGGACCAGCGAGAGCTCGTGTCCTCGGCGGGGGCCTACCTGCGCAACGAGGTCCGGCTGGCAGATCGCTACATCGTCACGGGCGCCGTGCGCGCGGACCGGATCCGGTTCGAGGTCCAGGACCGCCTGATTGGCGCCGCCAATCCCGACGACTCCGGAGAACGATCGCTCGGCGCGGTAAGCCCAATGGTGGGCCTGCTCGCACTGCTGGCGCCCACGCAAAGCGCCTACCTGAACGTCTCGAGCGCCTTCGAAACCCCAACCGCGACCGAGCTGGGTAATCAGCCGAGCGGGGCGGCGGGAATCAACAGGGAGCTCAGGCCGCAGCGGTCGACGACCTACGAGACCGGACTGAAAGGGTCGCTTGTTGCGGGGCTTCAGTACAACGCGTCGGTGTTCGCAACCACGATCGTCGACGAGCTGATTCCCTTCGACATTCCCGCCAGCAACGGAAGGCGGTATTTCCGCAACGCCGGCCGGACATCGCGCCGAGGGCTGGAGCTGGGACTCGGAGCTGCGCGAGGGCCTTTCGAGCTGGCGGCCGCGTACACCTTCGCCAATTACCGTTTCAGGGATTTCACCGTCGACACAGCGCAGTATGCGGGAAATCGAATCCCGGGAATCCCACGCCAGCTTCTCCAGGCCAGCGCGGCGCTTCGTACGTCGCTTGGCACTCTGGTGACTGAGACCACCGTCGCCGATCGTGTGTTCGTGGACGATGCCAATTCCGCCAGCTCGCCGGGATACGCGATTGTCAATATGCGGTTCAACGCCGGAGGGAGCGCGGGCCGAGGGGGAGCGGAGCTCACCGTCGGCGTACATAATCTGCTCGACCGGAGTTACGCGGCGTCGGTGAGCGTGAATGCCGCGGGCGGCAAGTATTTCGAGCCGGGGGCGGGGAGATCGGTGTACGTCGGCCTCGCACTCAGCGCGGCTTCGCGGATCGGTCGTTAACGACAGGCGAGAATCCGACCCAACCCGCCTCGGGGCGCCGAGAGTTCGAGGTGAAGCGGAGGGGATTCAAGTTTTGAGTTGGTCAGTTGGTCAGTTGGTCAGTTGATCAGTAATCAGTAATCAGTGGTTGACAGTTGGCCGCGCCGACCACTGAAAACCACTGACCCACTGACAACTCACGACCGTCCACTCAAAACTTGGATCTATTCATCGTTTCTCCGGGTGGTTGAGTCTGAATCGCGGTTGTTGATGAGTATGGGGCCGCTGAAGGTCTGCGCGGAGATCCTGGCCCGGCCATCTCCGATGGTGAACTCGAAGCTACCGCGCTTCTTCACCCTCTCACCGGGTTGCCTGATGACGGTGAAGTTGGTGTTGATATCTCCGCTGAATGTCTCCACCCTCACGTGAGCGCCAGACGCGCGCGGGATCTCGAGTCGTAGCGTCCCCGAGTGCGACTCGAAGTCGTACTTCCCTCCCGAATCGATGTTCCCAGCGTAGAGGATGTTGCCGCTAACCGTCTCGGTGCGAACGTCGCGTGACTGGATTCCGACGAGCGAAATGGTACCGCTCACGCTCGATGCCTCCACGCTCCCCGAGATGCTGTCGGCGCGCACATCGCCGCTCACGCTTTCCGCTCGCAGATTGCCGTTCACCCGGGACGCCCGCACCCAGCCCGATACCGACTCCACCCTGACCTCTCGCTTGCCGCCGCTCACTTCGACCTGGCCGCTCACGCTGCTGGCCTCGATCTCGCCCTCTGAACCGGTGGCCGTAATGTTTCCCGAGACCGCTTCGAGAATGAGATGGGTGCCGCGCGGTACGGATACCTCGTACCGCGCTTCGCCACCGTGGCGCCGACTACGTCCCTTCTCGCTGTCGACCGTCAGAGTAACCCGGTTGGAGTCGGCGTCGAAGCGGAGCCGTGCGTCGCCATCCGCCATAGCGGAGATTTTTACGTCCGGCCGATCCCACCCCGTCACCCGGATCCTTCCGGAGATCAACGAAAGATCGACCGTGCCCTGCCCCTCGAGCCGTAGGGTGGTGTCGATCTGAGTGCGTCCCTGCGCCTCGGCGAAGAGCGGGAGCGCCAAGCCGAGCACGGCAGCGGCGATTAGTTGACTGAGCTTCATAGCGTCTTCCATTTAGGTACTGGGCGCCAGCATCGCGGCCCTCCGCAGCAGCTCAACCTTCTTGTCGAGCGCGTGCGTGAGCTGATCGCTGAGCATGGAGGTCGCGGGATCACTCCGCAGTGCCTCCCTGCTCTCGGCGATTGCAGCATCGATGATCCTGAGATTGTCCTCGATAATCGCCGCCGTCGACGGATTGAGCTGCGCCTTCCGCCAGCTCATTATCGCCTGGAGCTTGACGACCTCTCTCTCATACACGAGGTCGGCGGGTGAAGGGCTCGCCTGGTTCGCCAAGCTCGCCGTCGCTATCTGGTCTGATTGCGCCGAAAGCTGAGGAGTACCTGGGGGCTCGGCGTCAGAAGAATTCGATCCCATTGCCTCAGGTTCCGGCGGCGTCTCGGAAATCCCCGCGTCGACACTCGAGCGACCCGCGGACGCGGGCTTCGGGCTGGATACCGCGCTCGCGACGTTCGAAGCTCCGGCCGGCCTTAGCGAGCGCACGGTTAGCAGGTAGGTAGTGCTCGCCGTCAGCACGACCAATGCGGCCGCCGCAAGACCCATCCTCATCGGGGCGAAACGTTGGTCGTACGCGTGTGGGTTGTACGCTACAACGGGCTGACTGGCCGCAACGGGCGCGAAAGAAACGACGGGCGAGCCGATACGACCCGCGATGTCCGGCCACAGATCGCGTGCGGGAACAAGATCAGGCAGAGCCGTGGCCTCGCGCTGGATGTTCCGGAGGTCCCGGACGAGACCCGTGCACCGCACGCACTCGCCGAGGTGCTCCTCGACAGATGTGCGCACCCACGCCTCCAGCGTCTCGTCGAGATAGTCTGGAAGGGTCGCCTCGACTGCTTCGCAGGTCATGTTGAATGTGTTCATCGTTGCAACGCCTCTCTCAAAAGAAGTCTCGCGCGGTGCAGCTGCGCCTTGCTTCCGCCAGCGGTGATTCCGAAGATTTCCGCGATCTCGTCATGCTTGTAGCCTTCCACGTCGTGAAGCACGAAAATCCGACGCGCCCCTGGCGGCAGCTTGTCTATCGCCTCGGTCAGATCCATCCGTTCGGCGTGAAGCGGTGCACCCGTACCTTCGCTCCACCCCTCAATATCCGCGCCTCCGTCGTCCGTTCTCGCGGCGTGCTTTCCATCGGTCTTCCGCGCGTTCAGAACGACGTTTACAGCCAGCCGGTGCAGCCAGGTCGAGAACGCGCTCTCTCCCCTGAACTGCGGCAGCTTTTCCCAGGTTCTGACGAACACATCCTGCGTCAGCTCCTCCCCTTTCGTCCGGCTTCCCGACATCCGCGCGCACAACGAGTACACCCTGTTGGCGTGCGTCCGATACAGCCGCTCGAACGCCTGACGATCGCCACCAGCCGCGAGCGCCACGTCCGCTGAATCACTCATCAGCGGGGATACCGCTCTTGACGCTGGAGATATGACAGCCGCCCTCTTCACTTGGTTTGAATGACCTTTCCGGGGTTTCGCACGACGTGAATCCATTCGAGGCAGTCAACCGGCCCTGAGCACCCGGCTCAGGAGGGCCATGCCCTCACTTATCGCCTCGGCTGAGTCGGCCACCAGCGTCACGTGCCCCACCTTTCTCCGCGCGGTCGGTGCCTTCCCATAGAGATGGAGGTGGGCGCCCGCCACGGCCAGCACTTCCTCACGCGATGGAATCTGCCCGATGATGTTGATCATCGCCGATCTCCCCCGAAGCGTCGTAGCTCCGAGTGGCAGCGAGAGAATCGCACGGAGATGGTTCTCGAATTGGCTGGTTTCCGCTCCCTCGATGGTCCAGTGACCGGAGTTGTGGACGCGCGGCGCCATCTCGTTGGCGAGTAGCATCCCGTCGATCGAAAAAAGCTCGAGCGCCAGCACCCCCACATAGTCGAGACGGTCCATGATGCGGCGGCAATAGTCGATCGCGAGGGTCGCGAGCTCCGGTGTCGCGCTCGGCGCAGGGACGAGCGAGGTCCGGAGAATTCCCTCCCGGTGAACATTCTCTACCGGCGGATAGTAAACCTCCCGACGAGCAGTGTCGCGTACCCCGATCACCGAGAGCTCGTGCTGGAAAGCAACGTACTTCTCGAGGATCAGGGGCGAGCCGCGCAGCCGGCCCCATGCCGCGGCTAGCGAGGACTCATCGCGAATAACCGCCTGCCCCTTTCCGTCGTATCCCATCGCTCGGGTCTTGAGAACGACTGGTAAACCGACGTGCGAAGCCGCGCCGCGAAGCTGCTGCATGCTTTCGACGGTGGCGAATTCGGGAGTCGGAATCCCGAGTGTCTGAAAGAGCTGCTTCTCGAGCAGCCTGTCCTGCGCCGTCTCGAGCGCGATCACGGGCGGATATACTTTGACGCGCTCGGCGACGAATCGGACTGTCGAGAGTGGAATGCTCTCGAATTCGTAAGTCACGACGTCGACGCCATCGAGAAAACGCTCCAGCGCCGCCTTGTCGTCGTATTCAGCGGCGACGAGCTGGCCGATCTGTCCGACCGGCGCACCGGAATTGGGGTCGAAGAATCTGAACTCGAGTCCGAGCCGGTAGCCCGCCAGCGCGAGCATCCGTCCGAGCTGTCCTCCCCCAAGAACCCCTACTCTCACCCGCTGGCGGCCGGGTCGGGCTGACCCAGCACCGCGCTCGTCTGCTCGGCGCGGAAGGTTCTCAGCGCTTCACGCAGCTCGGGGCGGCTCCGCGCGAGGATCGAGGTGGCCAGCAACGCGGCGTTGATCGCGCCCGCCTTGCCGATCGCCAGCGTTCCAACGGGCACCCCGGCTGGCATCTGAACGATCGAGAGAAGCGAGTCGATGCCCTGGAGCGCCTTCGACTCGATTGGAACGCCCAATACCGGAAGCGCTGTCTTGGCGGCGGTCATGCCGGGAAGGTGCGCGGAGCCTCCCGCTCCGGCGATGATCACCTCGATGCCGCGCGACTCAGCCGCCTCGGCGTACTCGAAGAGGAGGTCAGGCGTGCGGTGAGCCGAGACGACCTTCGTCTCGTGTGGAACTCCGAGCGCGGCGAGGATCGCGGCTGCGTGTTGCATCGTGTCCCAATCGGACTTCGAGCCCATGATGAGTCCAACGAGCGCATCCGCCACGTAGCTTGCCCCGGTCCGTGTGAATCGGCTTGCGCCGAGCCTATAGCTCCCGTTCATTGACACGGCGGGCGTCGCCGTGCGCGGGCCCACATTCGACGATCACATCGTACTCGCGGTCGTCCTCATCGGGAACTCCGACATCATCGAGCGCTTGTCGCTCCACATCGTCCAGCTGCTCCTGTTGCTGTATCTCGAGGATCAGGTCGCTGATGCGGCAGAAGGTCCTGCGATGGTGGGGAGTGATTCCGTGCGACATGAGCCCCGCGACGTGCTCGCGCGTCGTGTACCCCGCGTTGTGGTCCCAAATATAGTGCGGGTAGCGACGAGCGAGGCGCGTCATGAGCAGGTCGCGAGTGACCTTGGCCAGGATCGACGCGCACGCGATGCTGAAGCAGCGCGCGTCCCCGTGTACGACCGCCGTGTGTGGAATCGGGAGCGTGCGCATCGGTCGTCCGTCGATCACCACGTGGTCGGGCGTGACGCCCAGCCTGCCAAGGGCGCGCCGCATCGCCAACACGCTCGCCTGGTAGATGTTCACCCGGTCGATCTCATGCACCGAGGCGGCGCCAATCGCGAACGCCACGGCGCGCTCCCGGATTTTCACGGCGAGTCGAACGCGTTGATCGTGGGTGAGGCGTTTGGAGTCGTCGACGCCGGCGATGGCGCGGCTATCGGGAGGCATTATGACCGCGCAAGCCACGACGGGACCGGCGATGGGGCCTCTGCCGACTTCGTCGACTCCCGCGAGGAGCGGCCCTTTCTCGGCGCGGAGATCGCGCTCGATGGTCGTCCAACGCTTACGCCGCGGGACGCACCTGTGGGCTGTTACGCCTCTGCTCCTGCCTCGGCGCCCGGCACGACGACCTTCGCCTTCTTTTCCTTGATGCGGGTCGCCTTTCCGGTGAGGTGGCGGAGATAGTACAGCTTGGCGCGACGCACGCGTCCACGGCGGACTACGCTGATCTCGGAAATCATCGGGCTGTGAACGGGGAAAATGCGCTCCACCCCGATGCCGCTGGAGATCTTTCGCACAGTGAATGTCGCGCTGACGCCGCTGCCGCGCCGCGCAATGCACACACCTTCAAAAGCCTGGAGCCTCTCCTTGTCGCCTTCGCGCACGCGGACGTTCACGCGCAGCGTGTCACCCGCTCGAAAAGCCGGAACGTTGTCGCGGAGCCACTCTTTCTGGGTTTCAATGAAGGGATGCATATGTCGCTTGGGGCTGGGGACAGCCTGTGTAAAGACGTGTTTAGATCATTCGTGGCAAGCCTCCTAACGTAACTATTTGACGGGCCTGATGCCAGCGCGCGTACTCAGGTGGTGGTTTAGAGCAGTCAACAGATCCATGACGCGCCTTCCGGTGCGCGCTTAGGTCCTTAGCCGGGTTCGGCTGCGCGCCTTGCCGTGAGTCGCTCTCCCTCTTCGATCCTCCAGCGCTCGATGCGCGCGTGGTCACCGGACAACAGGACCTCGGGAACGGGATATCCGCGAAATTCCGGCGGCCGCGTATAGCTGGGGGCGCTCAATCCGCGGCCGAAGAACGAATCGCCCCGCGCGCTGTCGAGATCGGACATCGCGCCGGGCAGGAGCCGCACAGTTGCATCGATGATCGTAAGTGCCGCGGCTTCGCCACCGCTCAGCACGAAATCCCCCAGTGAGATCTCTTCCGTGGCGAGGTTGTCCGCGACCCGCTGGTCGATGTCCTTGTAGTGCCCGCAGAGGAGTGTGAGCTGCTCGTTCTGGCCGAACC
>JANMTG010000100.1:0-13296 GCA_031390205.1 Gemmatimonadota bacterium | reverse complement strand
CCGCCAGTCTCTGCTCCTCGCTGAATCGAAAACCGCGGTCAAAGACAGCGTGTCGCTCGCCGCGATGAAGGCGGGCTCCCTCGAAGGCGAGAACGATCGTCTGCGCAAACTGATGGGCCTGGGAGCGCGCCTCCGTTGGGGCTTCGTCCCGGCCGAAGCTCTGCACGGTCGCGGGATTCGCGACGAGACGACAGTCATCCTTACCGCTGGCTCTCAGGCCGGCGTGAGCCGGTTCAGTCCCGTTCTCGCACCCGAAGGCCTGGTCGGTGTCGTCGACGCGGTCGATCCGACGATGAGCCACGCGATGCTGTGGACGCACCCCGATTTCCGGGTGAGTGCGATGTCACCCGATGGCACCGCCTTCGGGATAGCGCAGGCGCATCTGCGGGGCACGACCGGCGGGTATCTCATCGAGCTGCGCGGAGTACCGTTCAGAGCGGCGCTCAAACCGGGAGCTTTGATCGTTAGCTCGGGTTGGGGTGGAGTGTGGCCACGCGGAATTCCGATCGGCACGGTGCTCGAGGAAATCAAGACGTCTGAAAGCTGGGCGCGAACCTACCTCCTGCGCCCAGCAGTGAATCCCGCCGATGTTTATTCGGTGATGATTCTCCGGCGCGATCGGGTGACGAATAGTCTGGACGGAGTCTGGGAAAGTGTGGCCGAGGCGGAAGCGGCTGCGCAGAGAATCGTGGTGGCGGGCGATTCAGCGGCGAAGAGCGCCGCTCTCGCTGAAGCAGCAGCGCGGCGAAGGGTAATCGACAGCACGGCGCGCGCGACTGGCCAGCCCTTGCCGACGGGGGGCGACAGCGCTCGCGTCTTCACTCCCGCTCCGCGCCCCGTACCGCGGCCTGTGCCCGCCGATACCGGCACCGGCCCGAGGGTGCTCACCGGCCCGGAGCCGGTTGACACCGCACCTCGCCAGCCGCCTCCAACCGACTCCATTCCAGCGCGAGCAGGATTGACGCGATGAACGTTGGTGCCGCCGTTCGCGCGACAATCACCTTCCTCATCTTCATCGTTCTCCACTACACGCTCCGTCCGCTGTTGGGGTGGCGCGCACCGATGGATTTTCTGATTCTGGCGCTACTGCTCGCCGCGGTACGGGTGCGGCCGGGAACCGCGGCCCTAGTCGGTTTTCTCCTTGGACTGGTGTCGGACTCCGTCGCTCCGGAAGCGCTTGGAGCCGGCGCTATTGCGATGACCACGATCGGGTTCGGAGCTTCCTACCTCAAGGCAGTGTTCTTCGCCGACAACCTCGTGCTCAATGCTTTCTTTTTCTTCCTGGGAAAGTGGGTTTTCGACATCATGTACTTCGTGGGTGAGCAGCGCGTTCACGGGGTGGAGCTAGTTCAACAGCTCCTCCTCTGGTCGCCGCTTTCGGCGGCAGTCACCGCTGCCGCGGGCGTGCTGTTACTGTTCTTCATGCGCCCCCTTCTCGAGCCTTCCTCCTCATGAGCTTCCACCCGAACGACATCGCGCGTCGCGCCCGCGCCAGCTCGATGGCGATCATGATTGGCTTCGTGATTCTCGTCGGCGCGTTCTTCCGCACGCAGGTGATTCAGCACCGGCAATACGTGATGCAATCGGAAGAGAACCGGTTGCGCCCGATCCCGCTGCCGGCGCCGCGGGGAATCATTTACGACCGCAAGGGCGAGGTGATCGCCGAGAACCTGCCGGCGTATTCGGTTTCGTTAACGGCTCCGAACGAAGACAGCCTGCGAAGCGCCCTCGGTCAGCTCGCCAGCACGCTCCAGCTCGAGCGTTTTCAGATCAACGCCGCCATCAGGCGCTACCGCCGCGCTCCGACCAGGCCGACGGTTGTCCTCAACGACGCGTCCATAGACATAGTGTCGGTACTCGAGGAGCACCGCCTCGACTATCCGCGTCTCATCATTCAATCAGTTCCGAAACGCTACTATCCCGACGGACCGGTCGTCGCTTCGTTCATCGGCTACACCAGCGAAATCAGCGAGACCGAGTTGAATCGCCCCGAGTACGAGGGATACAAGCCGGGGCAGCAAATTGGGAAAGGTGGCCTGGAGAAGTTCTACGAGGCGAAGCTGCACGGAAGGGAAGGCGTCCGCTTTGATGAAGTCGATGCGCGTGGCCGTCCCGTCCGTGGCGAGGGGCCGCGCCCGGATCTGGATCCGATCGGCGCGCCACCGCTGTACACGAACATCGACATGGACCTGCAAAGGTTCACGGCCGCAATTTTTGGCGACTCGCTGCAGGGTGCTGCCGTGGCGCTCGAGCCGAGGACGGGAGCGGTCCTGGCGCTGTACAGCGCGCCGGCGTTCGATCCGAACAAGTTCACCGGTGGAATTCCGGCGGACTACTACAAGGAGCTGCTCACCGACGAGCGGCGGCCCCTCGTCAATAAGGCGATCCAGGGGCGATACGAGCCCGGATCGACTTTCAAGCTCGCCACAGCGGTACTGGGACTGGAGCACAAGCTGGTTGGGCTCGACGAGAAGATGCCCGCGCCCTGTACCGGCGGATACCAATACGGGGCGCGGTACTTCAAATGCTGGGAGAAGAGAGGTCACGGCTCACTCAGCCTCGCTGGCGCGGTCAAGCATTCGTGCGACGTCTACTTCTACCAGCTCGGTCTGAGAATCGGGCTGGCGAGAATGATAGCTGGTGGAATAAAGCTCACCTTCCGGGAGAAGTCGGGAATCGATCTCCCTGAGGAGAACCGTCCGATCTGGCCGTACGCGATCCAGTACTATAACGAGCGGTTCGGCCGGAACTGGAGTAACGCGGAGGTGCTCAACCTCGCGATAGGCCAGGGATCAAATTCACAGACGGTGGTGAGCATGGCGAAGTTCTATACCGCCCTCGCGACGGATGGCCAGTACGCGCGACCCGGAATCGCCCGCGTGACTCCCGAGCGAAAGGCGATCTTTCACCTCACGCGTGAACAGGACTCCACGCTCAAGGATGCGCTGGCCGCCGTGGTCGAGGCGGGCGGCACGGCCGGCGCGTCGGCGCTTCGTGGAGTTGCTCTAGCCGGCAAGACGGGCACCGCGCAGAACGCCGCCGGCGAGGACAAGGACCACGGCTGGTTCGTCGGTTACGCGCCTGCCAACGATCCGGCCAATCCGCCCAAGATCGTCGTGGCGCTTCTCATCGAATTCGGTGAGCACGGGTCGCGCGCCGCGCGCATCGCATCGGCCATCATCGCGCACTACCTGAAGGTCCCCACGGTTCTATCGGGGCTGGACGAGGGCTGATGGGCCGCGCCATCGTCGCGGATTACAAGCTACTGACCGCGGCCAGTCTACTGTCGCTGTTCGGCCTGGCAATCGTCTACTCGGCGGGTCAGACCGATACTCCCACCGCGGTCGCGAACGTCTACAAGTCCCAGGCGGTGTGGCTCCTTATCGGGCTCGGTTTCGCGTACGCGGTCGGGCAGTCGTCGGTACGCTTCATCGAGTGGATGACCGTGCCACTGTACACACTCTCCATCGTGTTGCTGGCGCTGACGCTCATCATTGGAACGGGCGCCGGCACCGCCGCCAGCACCAAGAGCTGGCTGGCCATCGGTGGCGTGCGCGTCGGGCAGCCGTCGGAGATCGCCAAGATCACCGTCGTGCTGATGCTGGCCAGGGTTCTATCCGCCCGCCGGGAAACAGCGCGCTCGCTCCTCGACCTCTGGAAGCCGGCGATCATCGTGGCGATCCCGTGGCTGATCATCATGCTGCAGCCCGACCTCGGAAGTGGAATCGTCTTCATCGGCATCTTCTTCGCAATGTTGTACTGGTCGGGGGTGGCGTGGCCGCTTCTCATTCTCATCGCGAGCCCGGCGGTGAGCCTCATTCTCTCGTTCAGCGTCGGCCTGTGGGGCGCGTGGTTCTTCATACTGCTCGCGCTCGTGCTGTGGTACCGGCCGTATCTGCTCGAGGGCATCGTCCTCATGGTGCTCAACGTGGCGACCGGTGTCGTCGCCCCGATGATGTGGGAGAAGCTCGCGCCCTACCAGCAGAACCGGCTCAGAGCGTTTCTCGATGCATCGGCTGACGTAAGGGGCTGGGGATACCACGTCATCCAGTCGAAGGTCGCCATTGGCTCGGGCGGATTTTCCGGACAGGGATTCACGCTCGGGACACAGAAGCGGCTGGCCTTCCTTCCCGAGCAGCACACCGATTTTATTTTCGCCGTGGTCGGTGAGGAGCTCGGGTTCATCGGCGTGACCGTGGCGCTTGCCCTCTTCCTGTGGCTGTTCCTCCGCATCACGCAGATAGCAGAGCGAGCGAACGACTCGTACAGCAGCCTTGTCGCGTTCGGGCTGATGTCGGGCTGGTTCGTACACGTTCTGGTAAACATCGGGATGACGCTCAACCTGATGCCGATCACCGGAATCCCGCTGCCGTTCTTCAGCTACGGCGGATCGTTCATGCTGGCCTGTTGGCTCGCTGTGGGAATTCTGATGCGCATCTCAGGGGAGGGGAGAGGGAGTGCGCTTTCTCTTCGGAGATGACAACGAACTGCTAACTGAAGACTACCTGCCGGGTGCTGTCGGCCCCAGTGCTGATGGCTGCGGGCTTGTCTCAGAGAATTTGTTGTTGACGAGCACGTCCGGGTCGGATCCAAGACACCTTAAGAGCCCATAAAGCATTTTGCGGACGGTAATTGTCTGGCTGGTCAGAGAGATGAACTCTGATTCGGGAATGACTTTTGTGTCCCGCGCGACGATGAGGTGATGCTCTAGCTCGGTGCTTGAATTGAGAGCGTAACCAAGAAAACGAGCGAATTGCTTTTCGCTTTTCTGCCTCCTGCCCTCAGCGATGTTTGCTGGAATTGACATTGCCGACCTGTACATCTGACTGCGCAGTGAGGCATACCGCGACCCGCGAATGCGGGTACTCAAGCGATCGATGCAGAGTGAAAGCGCGTGTGCCTTTTGCCAAACCTGAAGCTTCTTGAAATCCGCCACGGCTGTACGATACCGCGAAGCGCACTCCCAGCCACATCGAACGCGCTCGGGGGAAGCCCGCAGCCCTCAGCATTGGAGCCGTCAGCACCGGGCAGGTAGTCTTCAGTTGCGTGAATCGAAGAGTATCGATCCGAAGCCATACTTATTTAGCCGCCAGCTCTACTATAAATTGAATCAATGGCATGGTTCCGGAAGGAAAAAAAGCCCCGCCTGCCGCGGCGCGAGAAGCACGAGATTCCGCCTGATGCGTGGGAGAAGTGTGACGCCTGCGGTCACACCGACCTCCGCGAGAAGTTCGTGCGGAACCTTAACGTCTGCCCGGGATGCGGCTTTCACCGGCGTATCCGGGCCACTGAATACGCAGCGATCCTTCTCGACGAGGGCACCGTCGAGGAGACCGAGATTGACATCCGCTCGACGGATCCCCTGGGCTTTCCCGACTACGAGGCCCGGCTCAAGAAAGCCACCGCCAGCGCCGGCGAAGGCGACGCGATACTCACCTTCACCGGACAGCTCGGTGGCATGCCGGTGTGCCTCGCGGTCATGGACTTCGCTTTCATGGGCGGGTCGATGGGCTCAGTCGTCGGCGAAAAGATTGCTCGCCTCGGACAGCGCTCTCTCGAGCGCAAATACCCTTTCATCATCATCTCCGCCTCCGGTGGTGCCCGCATGCAGGAGGGCGTGCTGTCGCTCATGCAGATGGCCAAAGCGGCGGCGATTCTGTCGCAGCTGTCCGAGCGCAGAATTCCTTACGTCTCCATCCTCACCAATCCGACGACAGGTGGCGTGAGCGCGAGCTTCGCGATGCTCGGCGATGCAATCTTGGCGGAGCCGGGCGCGGTGATCGGGTTTGCCGGCCCGCGCGTGATCAAGCAGACGATCGGCCAGGAGCTGCCCGAGGGATTTCAGACGGCCGAGTTTCTGCTCGAGCACGGAATCGTCGACAGCGTGGTGCCACGCGGCGAGCTCAAGCGCACGGTGGGTCAGCTGCTACGTCACATGAGCGGAAAACCAGCGTCGGCAGGGTGGACCACCACCTGACGCCATACGGCGAAGCGATTCAAGCGCTCTTCGCCCGCACCACCAACGCGACGAAGCCCGGTCTGGAGCGCACGCGAGCGCTGGTCTCGATGATGGACTCTCCGCACCTCGCGCTGCGCGCGCTTCACGTCGCCGGCACGAATGGAAAGGGAAGCGTAGTGGCGACGGCGGAAGCTCTCGTTCGCGCGCGCGGTCACCGCGTCGGGCGATACACGTCCCCACACCTGATCGACTTTCGCGAGCGGATCACTGTGAACGGCACTCCGATTCCGGAGGAGCGCGTGCTCGCCTTCCTCGAGCGCTGGACGCCCGCCGCGGAAAAGCTCGGCGCGACATTCTTCGAGCTGACGACCGCGCTCGCGTTCTCGTGGTTCGTCGAACAGTCCGTCGACATCGCCGTGATCGAGACCGGCCTCGGTGGACGCCTCGATTCGACCAACGTACTCTCGCCCAAGGTGGCCGCCGTGACATCCATCGCCGAGGATCACACCGACCTCCTCGGCTCCACGCTCCCGGAAATTGCGAGGGAGAAGGCGGGAATTTTCAAGCGCGGAGCGCCGGCGGTGATCGGTGAAGAGGAGAGTGAGATCAGAGATCTGCTGGCCCGGGCAGCGCGAGATGCCGGAGCTGGCCCGATCATCGTGGTGGACGAATCGTACCGGATCGGCGCAGCGGACGTATCGGCGGCCGGAACGACGTTCACGCTGCGTCGCGCGGGAGAGGAGGCGGAGATCACGACACCACTCCTGGGCCGGCACCAGGCTCGGAACACGACAGTCGCAATTGCCGCCGTGCACGCGCTCGGCGCCGCATACGACTTGGAGCTAGCGTCGGTCTCGACCGCACTCGAGAAGGTGTTTCTCCCCGGGCGGTTTCAGCGTCGCGGGAGATTTATCTTCGACGTTGCGCACAATCCCGCCGGCGCGCGCACGGTGGCCGACACCCTGGTCGCGCTCAACGCCCCGGCTCCCCGCACGGCAGTGCTCGCCGTTCTCCGAGACAAGGACTGGCGCGGAATGATTCGGGTGCTCGCCGGCGCGGTCGATCGGTTCGTGTTCACCAACGCTCCCTCGGCGCCTCCGGATCGCGTCTGGGATGCGGCGGCAGCACACGACTTCGCGCGCGAGGAAGGCTATGCCAGCGACCTCGAGCCGGAGCTCGACGCGGCTCTGTCGCGGGCGGAGAAGGATGGCGGAACGATCCTCATTACCGGGTCGTTTCACACCGTCGGTGACGCGATGTCACGCTTGCAGGTGTCTCCATTCGCCGCGTAGCTTTCCCGAATGTCACAGGGAGCTTTACCCGGTTTTCGTGATTTCTACCCCGAGCAGCTCGCGACCCGTAACTATCTCATGGGAATCTGGCGCGATGTCGCTCGCCGCTACGGGTTCGTCGAGTACGACGGCCCTCCGTTGGAGCCCCTCGAGCTGTACACCAGAAAAAGTGGCGATGAGATCGTCGGACAGCTCTACGCGTTTATCGACAAGGGCGGACGCGAAGTCGCTCTGCGTCCCGAAATGACGCCAACCCTCGCGCGCATGGTCGCCGCGAAGGCCAGCGCGTTGCGAAAGCCGATTCGCTGGTTCTCGGTCCCACAGCTTTTTCGATACGAGCGGCAGCAAAGGGGTCGGCTACGCGAGCATTTCCAGCTGAACGTCGACATCATCGGCGAGGCCTCCATCGCCGCCGATGCGGAGCTCCTCGCTGTGGCTATCGACGTCATGCGGGCCCTCGGCCTTGCTTCCACCGACGTTCGCGCCAGGGTGTCCGACCGCCGCCTGCTCACTGCGATACTGACCCATATCGGCGTTGAAAGCGATTCCCTGGGAGCAGTGTTCGGAGCAATCGACAAGGCCGGACGCGAGCCGCGTGACGTCACCCTCGAGAAGATCGCGAAGATCGTCCCGAACGACAAAGCGAGGGTTTCGATTGCGCGCGTGCTGGAAAGCTCGACCGACTTGCAGGCGCTCGAGGCCCAGTTCAGCGACGTTCCGAAGATCGCCGGGGAGCTCGACCAGATGCGCGAGTACCTTCGCTTGCTCGACGCGCTTGGAGTCGGCGACTGGGTGGACTTCGATCTCTCGATCGTGCGCGGGCTCGCTTACTATACCGGAACGGTGTTTGAGCTCTTCGACGCGAAACGCGAGCTGCGGGCAATCTGCGGCGGTGGGCGCTACGATGACCTCCTTTCCACCATTGGCGACGTGGACCTCCCCGCACTCGGCTTCGGGATGGGCGATGTGGTCTTGTCCGAGCTGTTGCGGTCGCGAAATCTGCTCCCTGAGCCGAAGCTCGCCACCGAGTACTGGGTGGCGGGCGACGACGACTCGATGATGGCGGAAGTGATGACCGTCGCCGGGCGGCTCCGCGCGAAGGACAGGAGCGTCGAGTACGCTCTCAAGTCTCAAACCCTCGCACGGCAGCTCAAGACTGCCTCGAGCGCCGGGGTGAGGAGCGTCGTTCTCGTCCGTCGCGAGGACTATCTGAAAGGAACGGTGACCGTGAAGACGCTCGCCGACGGATCGGAGCGCAACATCCAGCTCGATGCATTTCTTGAATCTCTGTAACGACACCAATGGCTGACGACAAGAAGCTGACGAAGCGCGCCGAGGACTTCAGCGCCTGGTACAACGAAGTGGTTCTGAGGAGCGAGCTGGCGGACTATTCCCCGGTGCGCGGCTGCATGGTGATCAGGCCCCGCGGCTACGGAATCTGGGAGAGAATGCAGCAGCAGCTCGACACCATGTTCAAGGAGACCGGGCACGAGAACGCGTATTTCCCGCTGTTCATCCCCGAGAGCTTCCTCAAGAAAGAAGCGCAGCACGTCGAAGGGTTCGCTCCCCAGACGGCCGTCGTCACCCACGGCGGAGGGAAAAAGCTGGAGGAGCCGCTGATCGTGCGCCCCACTTCCGAGACCATCATCTACGCCATGTACGCGAAGTGGGTGCAGAGCTATCGCGACCTGCCCATCCTCATCAATCAGTGGGCAAACGTGGTGCGCTGGGAGATGCGCACGCGACTGTTCCTGCGCACGCTCGAGTTTCTCTGGCAGGAGGGACATACGGCGCACGCCACCCATGACGAAGCGGAGGAGGAGGCGCGCAAGATGCTCGGCGTCTATCGCGACTTCATGGAAGGGTACATGGCGATGCCGGTCGTGACGGGAATCAAGACCGACGCGGAGAGATTCGCCGGAGCAGTGCGCACTTATTCGTGCGAAGGGATGATGCAGGACAACAAGGCGCTACAGGCCGGCACCTCGCACGACCTCGGACAGAATTTCGCCAAGGCGTTCGACCTCAAGTTCCAGACGGAAGAGGGCGGTATGGAGTACGCCTGGAACACCAGCTGGGGAGTGTCGACGCGGATGGTGGGCGGACTCGTGATGACGCACGGCGACGACAACGGCCTCCGCATCCCGCCACTGCTGGCTCCCGTGGAGATCGTCATCGTTCCGATCTGGCGGTCGGACGAGGACAAGGGCCGCGTCCGCGCTGCAGCGGCTCTGATCAAGGAGAGTCTCATAGCGTGGGAGCGGAGAGTTCCAGGCCGGCTCCGGGTCCACGTGGACGATCGCGAGGGGATGAAACCGGGCGCCAAGTACTATGAGTGGGAGCTGCGCGGTATCCCGCTCAGAATCGAGATCGGCCCGCGTGACCTGGATCAGAACCAGGCGATCATGGTGAGGCGCGACACGGGGGCCAAGCGCCCGGTATCCCTCGACTCGATCGGCGAGGACGCGGCGGAAATGCTCCACGTGATCCAGGCATCGATGCTCATCGATGCGCGCGAGCGCCGGGAGCAAAACAGCATTCGCGGAGGGATCACCTACGACCGGTTTCGCGAAGTCATGGACGGCGATGGCGGGTTCGTCTACGCGGGCTGGTGCGGCGACCCCGCCTGCGAGGCGGCGATCAAGGAAGAGACGAAAGCGACCATTCGCGTGCTCCCCGACGAAGAGTTCCGCTCGGCCGAGCCTCCCAAGACGTGTCTCAAGTGTGAGCGCGGTTCCACGGCCGAGGCGCTGTGGGCAAAGGCATATTGACCCGACGGCGGGGGCGCGCCGCACCCGAAAAGTCGCGGGTGGTTCCGGAACCGGAAACTGGTTTTCCGCGCGATGCCGACGGCCTGCGGTGCGAAGGCGTGCGGCTGGCGGCGATCGCCGCCGAAGTCGGAACTCCCGCGTACGTGTACAGCTCCGCCGCCGTCCGCGAACAGTATTCGATGTTGCGCGCGGCGCTCGGAACGATGGATGCCCGTCTTCACTACAGCGTGAAAGCCAACTCGAGCATCGCGCTGCTCGGGCTCCTTCGTGAGCTGGGAGCGGGACTCGACATCGTCTCGGGAGGAGAGCTGTTCCGGGCGCTCAAAGCCGGATTCTCGGGCCGCGATATCGTTTTCAGCGGCGTCGGAAAAACGGAGCGCGAGATGGAGGAGGCCCTGCGAGCGGAGGTTCTGCTCTTCAACGTCGAGTCCGAAGAAGAATTGCGCGTGCTCGACAGAGTGGCCGAACGGATGGGGGTGAAGGCCCGGGTCGCGCTCAGAGTGAATCCCGAAGTCCTCGTTGACACGCCGCACCCCTACACGCGCACGGGCGAGAAGGGAATGAAGTTTGGAATTCCGTTCGATGAAGCCCTAGCCGTCGGAAAAATCGCCGCTTCGCTGCCGAACGTCCATCTGCTCGGGCTCGATATGCACGTCGGCTCACAGATCTCGCAGTTCGCCCCCTACGAGGTCGGCCTCCAGAGGCTGCTCCACCTGCGACGTGAAATCGAGCGCGAGACGAAGGTGAAGCTGGAATATCTGGACATCGGGGGCGGGCTCGCCGTCACTTACGATGCGGAGCGCACGGTGGACGTCGCGGAGTTCGGTGAGGTGATCATCGCTCTCGTTGGCGGCTCTGGTCTCAGGATAATTCTCGAGCCCGGGCGGTTCCTGGTTGGGAACGCCGGAGTGCTCCTGACCCGGGTTCTATATCGGAAGCGGAGCGGGGGAAAGGAGTTCATCATCACCGACGCGGGGATGACCGACCTGCTCCGACCCTCCCACTACAACGCGTTTCATCGCATCGAGGCCGTGCATCCAACCGGGCGCACCACGGTGGCGGATGTCGTGGGCCCAGTGTGCGAGAGCGGCGATTTTCTCGCGCTCGACCGACAGATTGACGATGCGCAACCCGGCCATCTCCTCGCCGTTCGGTCAACCGGCGCATACGGGTTCGTCATGGCTTCGAACTACAATTCCCGGCCGCGCGCGGTCGAGGTGCTTGTCGACGGCGACAGGTTTGGTGTGATTACGAAACGGGAGACCTACGACGATCTCGTCCGCAATGAGCACGCCCAACCTGAATGGAGGTACGTGTAGTGCGCATCGGAGTGATGTCGGACACGCACGATCGGGTGCCGGCGGTAACCAATCTGCTCGAGATGCTTAGCGACAGAGGCATCAGCATCGTGATGCACGCCGGCGACTACTGCTCTCCCTTCTGCCTTGCTCCGTTCCACCAGCGCGGCATGGCGCTGCTCGGAGTGTTCGGCCGCAACGATGGCGATCGGGAGTCGCTGGCCGCGTACGCCGCACGGGGCATGGGGACGGAGATCTACGAATCACCGCACAGCTTCGAGGTCGGTGGAAAACGGATTCTGCTGGTGCACGACCTGGCTGAGGTCAGCTCCCGCTCCATCGAATCGCACGATTACGTGATCCACGGCAGCTCCCACCTGCAAGTCCAGAAGACGGTGGGGAAAACAGTCCTCGTGAATCCGGGCGAAGCGTGCGGCTGGATTCACGGCAAGTGTACAGCGTCGATCCTGGATCTGGATACCGGAGAGGTGGAAACGCTCACACTATGAGCAGCCGGATACTGATCATCGATTTCGGCTCACAATTCACGCAGTTGATCGCCCGCCGGGTTCGCGAAGCCCGGGTTTATTCCGAGATCCATCCTCCCACTCGCACGGTCGAGTGGATTCGCGAGTGGAAGCCGACCGGGATCATCCTGAGCGGGGGCCCCAACTCGGTTTACGGCGACAACGTGCCGCTCGCCGACCGCGCCGTGCTCGATATCGCACCGGTACTCGGGATCTGCTACGGGATGCAGCTCATTGCGCACATCGAGGGCGGAAAAGTCATCCGCACCAACAGGCGGGAATACGGCCGCTCGGAGATGACGGTGCTCGAACCGGCCGGACTCTTCGCCGGGTTCGACGCCGGCGAGCAGGTCACGGCGTGGATGAGTCACGGGGATCACATCGAGGATCCGCCGAAGGGTTACCGGGTGACGGCGGAGAGCAAGGGAAATCCCATCAGCGCGTTTCAGCACGGCGAGCGGCCGATTTTCGGGGTGCAGTTCCATCCCGAGGTCGCCCACACTCCGCGCGGCGGCGAGATCATCTCCAACTTTCTTTTCGCCGAGTGCAAGGCGGAGCCAACGTGGACTCCCGGCGCGTTCATAGAGGAGGAGATCGCCCGCATCCAGAAGTCGGTCGGCAAGTCGCGGGTCATCTGCGGATTGTCGGGCGGGGTTGACTCGTCTGTCGCCGCGGCGCTGGTGCACCGGGCGATCGGCGATCAACTGACGTGCATCTTCGTGGACACCGGCCTCTTGCGGCTCCACGAGCGGGACCAGGTGGAGCGGACGTTCCGCGCGCATCTCGGCATCGAGCTGATAACGGTTGATGCCGAGGACCGTTTTCTAGACGCTCTCAAGGACATCGAGGAGCCGGAGAAGAAGCGGACGGCGATAGGACACACCTTCATCGATGTCTTCGAGGACACGGCGCAGAGGGTGGGCGCCAACGTGGATTTTCTCGTTCAGGGGACTCTCTATCCCGATGTGATCGAGTCGGCGTCTCCGCGGGGTGGCCCGTCGGTGACGATCAAGACCCACCACAACGTTGGCGGACTCAAGCCGGGAATGAAGTTCAAGCTGATAGAGCCGCTCCGTGAGCTGTTCAAGGATGAAGTGAGAAACGTCGGCCGCGAGCTTGGCCTGCCCGAAGAAATGATCGCCCGGCATCCATTTCCGGGGCCGGGTCTCGCCATCCGCGTGCTGAGCGACGTCACGAAGGAGAAGCTCGATCTGCTCCGCGCCGCAGATTCGATCTATCTGGAGGAGATCCGGGAAGCAGGATTGTACGACGAGATCTGGCAGGCGTTCGCGGTGCTGCTACCGGTGAGGAGCGTCGGCGTCATGGGCGACGAGCGGACCTACGATTACGTGCTCGGACTGCGCGCGGTGACGAGCACGGACGGGATGACTGCGGACTGGTACCCGTTCACGCACGAAGTCCTGTCGCGCATCTCCAACCGGATCATCA
>JANMTG010000075.1:0-3245 GCA_031390205.1 Gemmatimonadota bacterium | reverse complement strand
ACGAAGACGTTCGTTCGTGGCGTGCCGCTCTGGGGCACACTCGTGGCGGTTTGCGAGAATGAGCATGTGCTTGCGGGAGCCGCGTTCTTCCCGGCCGTCGACGAAATGCTCGTGGCGGCTCCGGAATGCGGCTGTTGGTGGAACGGCAGGCGGGCGCGCGTGTCGGTCGTGGCTGATCTGGCGGATGCGACCGTGCTCACGACGGACGAGCAGTTCAGCGCTTCGTTGTCGCGGCGCGATTCATGGCGACGCCTGGCGTCGAACGCGGCCTTGGCCCGGAGCTGGGGAGATTGTTACGGATATTTGCTCGTAGCAACGGGCCGCGCCGAAGTGATGGTAGATCCCGTACTCGCTCCCTGGGACACCGCGGCGCTCGTCCCGTTGATCACTGAAGCCGGCGGAGTGTTCACCGATTGGAACGGAAGTCCTACCGCTTTCGGCGGGAGCGCGATCGCTACCAATGCTGCGCTCGCTGTTACGGCTCGCGCGTATTGCGTGGAGGCCGCATGAGCTCGAAACAGTTCGACCTTGACGCTGTCGACTTCACTAAGGACGGCGGACTTGTAACTGTCGTAGCTCAGGACGCCGCGACGGGTGAGGTGCTCATGGTTGCGCACGCGGATCGCGAGGCGCTCCAACGGACGCTCGCTTCAGGCGAGATGCATTACCGGTCCCGGACACGAGGCCCGTGGCACAAGGGCGCGACGAGCGGCAATGTGCAACGAGTCGTGTCTCTTTCGCTCGACTGCGATGGGGACGCCGTGCTCGCCCGCGTTACTCCACTCGGTCCGGCGTGCCACGCAGGCGGGCGGACGTGCTTTGGCGATGGATCTCCGGTGGCGGATGTCTTCTCCAGATTGGACGCGACCATCGCCGCTCGAGCCACGAGTCAGTCGTTTGACAGTGGAAGCTATACGGGAACGTTGCTTGCCGACAGAAATCTGCGCCTCAAAAAGCTGGGCGAGGAGACGGCCGAGCTGGTCCTGGCGGCGGCGGATGGGGACGGCGAACGAGCCGTCGCGGAAGCTGCGGACCTTGTGTACCACGTCATTGTTACCTTACGCGCGCTGAATGCCGGCGTCGCGGACATCCAGCGTGAGCTCGAGAAGCGCGAACGGTCGAATTGCTGAGGACGTTATACCCACACGTAAAGCATGCGCGCCGCACGAGCGACTCGAAAGTGACTACCTCGTCCCGCGCGGTGTCGGACCCGTCATCTCACCCCGGACGTACGTCGCTGTCCCTCCTCGAGGAGCTCCCGGAATCCTTCTGGATCCCGCGCACCGACGGCGGTGACGATGCGCTCAAGCGCGGCGCGCAACCGCTCGAGGGCGATTCCCGAATGAGGGTTCATGGCCTGAATCTCGTAATAGACGTCCGGGCTCTCACGCACCACAGCCATGGCGAGCGACTCGAGTGCCTGGAAGGTAGTGCTACGCACGGGATGCTCGGTCTCTGGCAGAGCAAGTGCGAAGGCGATGGCGGTGGCGTGCGCGAGGCTGAGGAGGTCGGCCATGATGCGGTCGTGCTCTGCGAGCGGCAGATGCACCATACGGGCAGTGGTCGGCTCGAAGAGCTTCTCCACTTTCAAGGTCGCTTCAGAATCGCCAGTGTCGCAGATCACTACGTCGGCATCGCGAAGCAAAACGGCGGACGGCCCAAACATTGGATGGATCGAGGCGACGTGGCCGCCGGCTGCCTGGAAAGCGCGGATTGGCCCGATGAGCGGTGTCTTGATGCTGGAAATATCCACCACCACTCCAGCTGGCGGGTCCCGGGACCAGGCCGCGTAGAGGTCTACAGTGATCGCCGGCGGCACCGAGCACACGACGAGATCCGCTGACGCCAACTCGCGACGAGCCCGGTCGTTTTCATCGGGCGTGGCATCGGGGTCGAGCGTCGCGGTGGTATAACCCTGGGCCGACAGGAACCGGCGCAGCCACCGCCCCATGCGGCCTGAACCGCCGGCGACGACCGCGATCTTGCCCGCGCCGACAGCGGCACGGCGCATTCTGTCCTCGTCTTGCGCCGTAACGGACGCACGAATGAGCGCGGCCAACAGGTCTTCGGCAACTCCTGGATCGAGCCCACATTCCGTGGCGAGAGAGCGCGCGCGGTCGAGCACCACCCTCTCCTGAGCATAGTCCACCGTCGAGAGTTGCTGCCGGCGCTTGATCTCCCCGAGCTGTCTCGCCAGCTCCACCCGCTTTGCCGCACGCGACAGCAGCTCCACGTCCAGCTGCCGGATGCGTTCACGAAGGGCGTCCAGATTCTGCTCTGCCATGTTGGAGGTATGGCACGCGACGCTCCCTTACGCTACCTTCCAATCATGAAATCTCTTAGCGACTCAATGTGCATGTGTTGTCACAAGCTTCCCCGCATTCGGGAGGGCTGGCAGCGCTGCACGCGAGCGCTGGGATGACCAGCCGGGCTTAAGCCCTCGCCACGCCGACAAGGCCGCGACTCTACGGAGCGCGGCTTTTTTTTCGCCCCCGTAAATGCCGTCTCGACATTTGATCCAACACCCCCGCACGACGAGATTGAAAATGAGTGACAATAAAAGCAGGCCGATCGCGATCTTCTACGAGCACCCCGATTGGTTCAGGCCGCTTTTCGCGGAGCTCGACCGACGAGGCATTCCTTACGTACGGGTCGATGCGAACGCGCACGTGTACGATCCGCGTGAGAGCGATATTTCCTACTCCCTCGTGTTCAACCGCGCCAGCCCATCCGCGTATCTGCGCAGTGAAGCGGAGTCGACGTTCTACACTCTCGACTGGCTCCGTCACCTCGAGCGCCGCGGCGTGGAGGTGGTAAACGGGTCGAAGGTCTATTCGATCGAGATCTCCAAGGCGTTCCAGCTCGACATCCTCGAGGAGCTTGGTCTCCCCTATCCGCGTGCGCGGGTCATCAACAGTGCCGCCCTGGCCGCCGAGGCGGCCGATGGACTTCGCTATCCGGTCCTGGTGAAGGCCAACATCGGTGGCAGCGGCGCCGGCATCACGCGTTTTGGCTCCCGCGACGAGATCGAGCGAGCGGCAGCAGCCGGCTCGATAAGTCTGGGTATCGACCACACGGCGCTTGTCCAGGAAATGGTCCCTTACCGCGGTGGTCACATCACCCGAGTCGAAACCCTCGGCGGCAAATTTCTCTATGCGATCAACGTCTATCCGGCCGACGATTCCTTCAACCTCTGCCCCGCCGACGTCTGTCAGACCACCGACGGCCAGCAGCTCAGCCGCGCG
>JANMTG010000045.1:0-7291 GCA_031390205.1 Gemmatimonadota bacterium | reverse complement strand
GGCAGAAGATTATGGACCCCGCGCCGAGAGAGGGCGATCCCGCGCGCAAGCGTTCGGTGACCCGCCCGAGGCCTGGCCACGCGGATCTGGCCGGTATGCTCAAATACGACCGGGACGACGCGCGTGACATACTGGAGAGGGCCTCTGCGCGAGAGACGACCGCGCGTGTCGCCGCCGGGGCGGTCTGCAGGAGGCTTCTGAGCGAGTTTGGGATCACGCTGGGCAGCCACGTCGTTCACCTGGGAGGCGTCGATGCCCGCCGGCCGCCGAAGATGCCCTCCGATCTCAACATGGCGGCGGATGCTTCGCCACTCCGCACCCTCGATCCGGAGGCGGAGAAGGCGATGATCGAACGCATCGACGCGGCCAAGTCGGACGGGAATACGCTGGGTGGAATCGCCGAAGTCATTTGCGATGGCGTGCCGGTGGGGCTCGGCTCGCACGTGTCGTGGGACAGGAAGCTCGACGGGCGGCTCGCCGCCGCCCTCATGTCGATCCCTGCCGTCAAGGCCGTGGAGATCGGCCTCGGAACGGAATGCGCACGGCTGAAAGGCTCCGAGGTGCACGACGAGATCGATGCGGACGACACCCACCTGCGATCCGGCCGCGTGCGCCGCCGCAGCAACCGCGCGGGGGGCATGGAAGGCGGAATATCCACGGGCGAGCAGCTCGTGCTGAGGGTAGCGATGAAGCCGATCAGCACTCTGATGCGCCCTCTCGCTACCATAGACATGCAGTCGCGCCAGCCCGCCTCCGCTCAGGCGGAAAGAAGTGATGTCACCGCTGTTCCGGCGATGGGAGTGATCGCCGAAGCCATGACAGCATTCGTCGTCGCCGACGCGCTGCTTGAGAAGTTCGGCGGCGATTCGCTCGGCGAGACGCGCCGGAACTTCGACAACTACATCGCATCACTCGGTGCCCGGACAGGACGTTAGCGCGGTTCCCCCGCATCTGGTTCTGGTCGGACTTCCGGGCGTCGGAAAGACCACCATCGGACGCGCGGTCGCAAAGACGCTGGCAAGGCCGTTCCTCGATTTCGATGCGGAGATAGAGCGGCGGGAGGGAGTACCGGTACGGGAGATCTTTCAGGAGCGGGGAGAGGAACACTTTCGGTCACTGGAAGCCGCACTCACGCTGGAGCTAAGCAACACAGGCGGCATGGTGCTGTCACCCGGTGGCGGGTGGATCACCCAAGCTGCTTCCGTCGAACTTTTGCGTTCGGCGGGACGTATCATATACCTTAGAGCGGCACCCGAGGCGGTGGCCAGGAGGCTGAGGAGGGTCGAGACGAGGCCCCTCCTGGCTGGCCGCGACCCGCTGGTAGGGCTCCGGGAGCTATACGAGAAGAGACGGGCAGCCTACGAGACCGCCGACGCCGTGCTGGATACGGAAAGGCTTTCACGACAGCAACTTATAGCCAAGGTGGTCGAGCTCGGCCTTGCCTCCGGCTAATCGGGATAATCAATGGACGAACGCTTGCCGCAACAGACCACCTTCCGGGTGATGGGGCCCCACGAGCGGGGCCGCTTCGCCCCCGAGGCGTGGGGACACTTGCTTTCACTCACGGGCTCAGGCGCGATAAACGGCCTGGAGCTGGAGCACATCATCGAGCGAGCCCTTCTCCAGTTCGAGGGCAGGATCGCGCTCGACGACCTGCGCGGATTGCTGGAGGGGACGGGTCTCGAAGATTCGTCGGGCAAGGGCGACCACACAACGGTGCACTAGCAATGGCGAAAGCCAAAACGACTGGAAAGAAAACTCCAGCAAGGAAAACGGCGGCGAAGGCGACCTGGGCCAGAAAAACGGCGAAGGCGACCGAGGAAGATCTGCCGTCGGAGCCGGGCACGACGTCGCTCGTCATCGTCGAGTCCCCGGCGAAAGCTAAAACCATCGGGAAGTACCTTGGACGCGCGTACAGGGTGCGCGCCACCATCGGTCACGTCCGCGATCTCCCCCAAAAGAAGATGGGGATAGACATCGAGAACGGCTTCGAGCCGGAGTACGTGACGATTCCCGGAAAGGAGAAGACCGTCGCGGAGCTGAAAAAAGCGGCACGAGATTCACGGCAGATATTTCTGGCCACCGACCCCGACCGCGAAGGCGAGGCGATCGCCTGGCACGTCGCGCAGCAGATCAAGAGCAAGAACGGCGCGCCGGTGAGACGCGTTCTCTTTCACGAGATCACCCGCGAAGCCGTGCAGCTCGCGATCGCCAATGCCGGAAGCATCGACGAGCGCAAGGTGGACGCGCAGCAGGCGCGCCGGGTACTCGACCGCCTCGTCGGCTACAAGGCGAGCCCGGTGCTCTGGAAAACGGTGAAGAAGGGGATTTCAGCGGGACGCGTACAGACTGTCGCGCTGAGGCTGCTCGTCGAAAGAGAACGCGAGATCCGCGCGTTCAAGCCGGTGGAGTACTGGACGGTCGAAGCACTGATGGAGAAGAATCAGCAGCAGTTCACCGCCAAGCTGCACCTTCTCGACGGCAAGAAGCCCGTAATTCATAACGAGGCTGAGGCGGCCGAGATTCTCTTCGCGCTCAAGTCCCGCAAGAGCTTTCTGGTCACGGAGGTCAAGCGGCGCGAGCGGCGCAAGAATCCCGCTCCTCCGTTTACGACCAGCACGTTGCAGCAGGACGCGGCCAAAAAACTGAGCTTCGGCTCGAAGCGCACGATGCGGCTCGCCCAGGATCTTTACGAGGGCATCGATATCGGAGACGAGGGCGCGGTCGGGCTCATCACCTACATGCGCACCGATTCGACGCGCGTGGCGCCGTCGGCAGCCGACCAGGCGCGTGACTACATCAGGCTGATGTACGGCGATGCGTATTTGCCGGATGCGCCGAGACTGTATGTCGATGGCAAAGCCAGGAACACCCAGGACGCGCACGAGTGCGTCAGGCCGACGGATCCGACCCGCCGCCCCGAGCACATCAGAAAGTATCTGAAGGAAGACCAGTACCGCCTGTACGAGCTCATCTGGCAGCGGTTCATGGCATCGCAGATGACGCCCGCGATCTTCGACACGACGACGGTGGACTTCGACCTCGGTCGCTTCCTGTTCCGCGCCACGGGCAGCGTCGTCAAGTTCGACGGGTACCAGCGGCTGTACAAGGAATCGCGCGAGGCCGAGGAAGGTAAGGCGCTCGAGGAAGAGCAGGGCCTGCCAGTGGTGGAGAAGGGGGAAGACATTCCGGTGAAGTCCATCACGCCTTCGCAGCACTTCACCGAGCCGCCGCCGCGTTACTCGGAAGCAAGCCTGGTGAAGGAGCTCGAGCGGCTGGGAATCGGGCGCCCTTCCACCTATGCGTCGATCGTCACCACTCTCGTGGACCGCCGCTACGCCCATCTCGAGCAGCGGCGCTTTTTTCCCACCGAGCTCGGCGAGCAGGTGGAGCGCGTGATGGTGAAGAGCTTTCCCGATGTGTTCAACGTCCAGTTCACATCACACATGGAAACCGACCTCGACAAGATCGAGGACGGCGATGTGAACTGGCGCACAATGCTTAAGGATTTCTACGGCCCGTTCGCTGAATCGGTAAAGGGCGCCGATATCGTGGCGCTGATCGGCGAGGCGCACGACCTGTCGGGCCTCGCGACCGAGAGATGTCCGGACTGCGGTGGCAAGCTGGTGGCGCGCGGAGGATTCTTCGGGCCGTTTCTCGCCTGTGAGAACCATCCGAAGGACTGCAAATACACGCGTCCGTTGCGCGGCGACCGCAAGCCCGCGCAGCCGACCGACGAGATCTGTCACGAGTGCGGCGCGCCGATGGTAATCCGTCATGGGCGCTCGGGAGAGTTTCTCGGCTGCAGCAAGTTTCCGAAATGCCGCGGCACACGCTCGATGCCTACCGGCGTCAAGTGTCCCAAGGATGGCGGTGACATCGCCGTGCGCCGCTCCAAGAAGCGCGGCAAGGCGTTCTACGGGTGTTCCAATTATCCCAAGTGCGATTTCGTGGTGTGGGACAAGCCGGTAATCGAGATCTGCCCCGAGTGCGGGTACGTCGGCGCGGAGTCCAAGTTCACGAAGACGCGCGGCGAGTACCGGCGGTGCATCAAGTGCGCGAACGAGTGGGATGTGGTTTCGGCGCCGGCTGAAGCCGTGGCGGTGTGAGCTCCGCGTCGACGGTAACGATCGTAGGCGGCGGCCTCGCCGGATCAGAGGCCGCCTGGCAGCTGGCGAGTCGCGGATACGAAGTCACACTTCACGAGATGCGGCCGGTGCGCGCCACTCCCGCGCACAAGACAGATCGGCTTGCCGAGCTCGTTTGTTCGAACACTTTCAAGAGCACGGAGCTCACCAACGCGCACGGACTGCTCAAGGCCGAGATGCGGTTACTCGGCTCGCTGATATTGGAGGCGGCAGACGGCGCGCGCGTAGCCGCGGGCAGCGCGCTGGCGGTGGATCGCGATGCTTTTTCGGGTGCTGTCACCGAGCGGATCGAAAGCGAATCCAGGATCAGTGTGGTGCGAGGGGAAGTGACGTCGATCGCCGGTCCCTGCGTGGTGGCGACGGGGCCGCTCACCTCCGACGCCCTCGCCGATGCGATCCGGGCGCGCCTAGGAGTAAACGCGCTCGCGTTCTACGACGCGATTGCTCCCATCATCGCTCGGGAATCCATCGACGAGGAAAAAGTTTTTCGCGGCTCGCGCTACGGCAAGGAGACGATGGAGGGAGCGGACGAGGATGGCGCGTACCTCAACTGCCCGATGACGCGGGATCAGTACGACGCCTTTCTCGATGCCTTGATCAGCGCCGACCAGTACCACGGCCACGAGTTCGACGAGGTTCCGTACTTCGAGGGCTGCATGCCGGTCGAGGTAATGGCCAAGCGCGGGCGCGACACCCTGCGCTTCGGGCCGCTCAAGCCGGTGGGCCTGCGCGATCCGCGCACTGGTCGCGATGCCCACGCAATCGTCCAGCTCCGGCAGGAAGACCGCGCCGGACGAATGTGGAACGTCGTTGGATTCCAGACGAGACTCAGGATTCCCGAGCAGCAGCGGGTGCTGCGCATGATCCCGGGACTCGAGAATGCGGAGTTCCTCCGCTACGGATCTATCCATCGTAATTCGTATCTCAACTCACCCGCCGCGCTCAGCCCGCATCTCGCGGCGCGTGACGACGCGACGGTTCTATTCGCGGGACAGATCACCGGCGTCGAGGGCTATACCGAAAGCTCGGCGACAGGATTGCTGGCGGGGATCAATCTTGCACGAATACTGTCGGGCGAAGAACCCGTGATTCCCCCTCCGACGACGATGCTGGGCGCGCTCTATCGCTACATGCGCGAGGCCGACCCGAAACATTTTCAGCCCATGAACGCCAATTTCGGGCTGGTGGATGATCTCCCCGAGCGCGTTCGAGACAAGAAGCGGAAGAGAGAGCTGACGGCCGAGAGGGCGCTCGCGGATATGAAGGCGTGGATGGAGGCGAATGGTCTTGCCGGTCAGCTCGTGCTGGCGCATGAGTGATTCGCCAGAAGTCGCCGACTTTCTCACGCACCTCGAGAAAGAGCGCGACGTATCACCACACACACTGACCGCGTACCGGCGCGACCTCGATGAATTCGTGACGTTCCTGGGGAAGTATTACGGGGTGGGTGCGTGGTCGTGGCAGGGACTGGACAGGCTCGCCATCCGTGGCTTTCTCGCCCACCTCACGCGCAAGAAACTGAACAAGCGATCGATCGCGCGCAGCCTCTCGGCGGTGAGAAGCTTCTACAAGTATCTCCACCGCAACGAGCAGGTCGAAGCGAATCCGGCGCGCGGTGTGAGCTCCCCCAAGCAGGACAAATATCTGCCCGGGTATCTCGACCGCGCGCAGATCGAGCAGCTGTTTCAGTCCGCCGGCCTCAAGGCCCAGGAGGGAAAGTTCTCCGACGTGCGCAACGCGTCGATGCTCGAGCTGTTCTACTCGACGGGAATGAGACTATCGGAGCTGCGGGGAATCAACAGGATGGATCTCGACCTGCTGTCGCAGCAGGTGAAAGTGCGAGGAAAGGGAAGGAAAGAGCGCATCATACCCATCGGCGATCACGCGCAGCTCGCGCTCAGGAACTACGAATCGAAGCGGGACGAGCTGTTGCGCGGGACGGGGCAGGCTGGCGACCGCACCGCGTTTTTTCTCAGCAACCGGGGGAAGCGTATCTCCGTGCGCGCGATCCAGAACGCGGTGAAGGGGTTTCTCGAGAAATTCGATGAGAGTGCCGGGCTGTCGACGCACTCCCTTCGACACACCTTTGCGACGCACCTGCTCGATGCGGGTGCGGATCTCCGCGCTGTCCAGGAGCTCCTCGGGCACGCGTCTATCTCGACGACCCAGATCTACACGCATACCAGCGTCGAGCGGCTGAAGCAGGTCTATCAGAAGGCTCACCCCCGGGCGTAACGCGAGCTATTTTCCGGGATGGAACGGAAACGCCACCATTGGATCGTCCGTCTCACGCACTGGGTCAACGTGGTCGCCATCGTGATCATGGTCGGCTCCGGCCTCCGCATCTTCAACGCCTATCCGGCGTTCGCGCGTAAAGGCGAGCTGTTCTGCTGCTATCCATGGGAGGGCCAGCCATTCCCGGCGTGGCTGACGTTCGGCGGCTGGCTGGCGGGCGCCAGGAACTGGCACTTCGCGATGATGTGGGTGCTCGTGGTAAACGGGCTCGTCTACCTGACCTTCGTTTATCTGCACGGAGAATGGCGCGATCTGGTGCCGCGGCGGGGGGACATCCGCGACAGCGTGCAGATGGTGAAATTCTACGCCTTCAAGCGGAAGGACCATCCGCGGCAGGGAAAGCACAACGCGCTGCAGAAGGCCTCCTATTTTCTGATGCCGGTAGTGGGCGGGCTGCTGGTACTGACCGGCCTCGCGATCTGGAAGCCCGTTCAGCTCGCGCCGCTCACCAACCTGCTCGGCGGCTACGTCTGGGCGCGATACTGGCACTTCATCGCCACGGTCGCGATCGTGATTCTGAGCGTCATCCACGTGTTCATGGTGTTCGCCGTTGACCCATACTCCATCCGCTCGATGATCACCGGCAAGTACGACGACAGCCTCTCACCCGAAGCGCGGAACGCGCGACCGTTCTACAATCTGTTGCCGCGGCGCAAGCCGGTGACTGAGCCGCCGACGGAGGTGATATGAGCATCGACCGGCGCGAATTTCTCGCCCTCGGTGGCGGGCTCGTCTCGAGCGCGTTTCTCGCCGCATGTGATTCGCGCGGTCCAAAGTCTGCCGAACGCCTGCTCAGGTACGCCGAGCGCAAGAATGTTGCGGTGGAGCGCGCGCTGTTCCGGCATACG
>JANMTG010000039.1:0-5733 GCA_031390205.1 Gemmatimonadota bacterium | reverse complement strand
CGCCGCGCTGCGCGAAGGCTTTCGCGGGCCGCTGTTCATTCAGGGAGACCATTTCCAGGTGAACTCGAAGAAGTTCGCCGTGGATCCCGTCACCGAAGTGAACGGCGTGAAGCAGCTCGTGCGCGAGGCGATCGCCGCCGGGTTTTACAACATCGACGTGGATACGTCCACGCTCGTGGACCTCTCGAAGCCGAACCTTGAGGAGCAGCAGCGGACCAACTACGAACAGGCGGTCGATCTCGCGCTTGCGGTCCGCGAGCTGGAGCCCGAGGGCGTCACGATCTCTATTGGCGGTGAGATTGGGGAAGTCGGGACGGAGAACTCAACGGTTGAGGAGCTGAGAGCGTACATGGATGGCTTCAACGCCACGCTGGAGAAGAGGGCGCCCGGCACGGTGGGTCTTTCCAAGATCAGCGTTCAGTCCGGGACCACGCACGGCGGCGTAGTGTTGGCGGACGGCAGCATCGCCGACGTGAAGATCGATTTCGACACCCTCGCCACTCTGTCGAAGGTCGCGAAAGCGGAGTACGACCTGTCCGGCGCGGTCCAGCACGGTGCATCGACCCTGCCCGACACCGCGTTCAACAACTTTCCGCGCACCGAGACGGCCGAGATCCATCTCGCCACGAACTTTCAGACGATGCTGTACGACAACATCTCCGCCGAGCTGCGGAACGAGATCTACGAGTGGCTGCGCGCGAACGCGAAGGACGAGCGCAAGCCCTCGGACACCGACGAGCAGTTCTTCTACAAGACCCGGAAGAAGGCGCTCGGGCCATTCAAGAAGCGGTTCTGGGACCTACCCCGTGAGGTGAAGGAGAAACTGTCAGCCGCATATGAGGAAAAGTTCAGCTTCCTCTTCACCCAGTTGGCGGTGGTGAACACCGCGGAGACGGTGAGACGGTTCGTCAGGCCTGTCGAGCTGCACAAGCCCGTGCCTCACGCCGACCTGGTGGCTGTCGAGGCCGCCCCCGACGACGCCGACTTGAGTGACTGACACTCCCGCTCGGCCCGAGGCGGATGCACTGTCCGTCGTTCGGGAGATCATCCGGCGGTCGGGCCATGAGATACGGAACGCCCTGAATGGAGTGCTGGTAAACGTTGAAGTCGTCAGGAGCCGCAACGGACGTGACGGCGCCTCGGGCGAGGTCGGTTCATTCGCCCAGCGCGCCGCCACCGACGTGGCCAAGGCGAGCGCGCTCACCAACGGGGCCCTGGCGCTAATCGACGCCGTACTGGCGGCGGCCGCGGCGGGATCCCTCCGGTCCGGGTCCGGGTCCGGCTATGGCGATGCAAGTGAAATAGAGGTAATGATTTATGGGGATAGAGCCCCCGATTTTGTGTCCGACATAGGACGCCTCGCCGAGGAGATCGGCGTGAGCGTAGAGCCGAGGGGCCAGTCGGTTATATTACGGGTCTTGCCCGAGGACAGAAGCCATTCCCAAAACTGAGAAAACGCGCGCCAAAATCCTGATAGCGGATGACGACCGCTCCATCACGGAAGGGCTGAGCGCGATACTCCGCGACGAAGGCTACGAGGTAGCGGTGGCGGTGGACGGTCAGAAGGCACTCGACCAGCTTGGAGCGGCGAGCTATGGGGTGGTGCTCGCCGATCTCAAGATGCCGAAGATGGACGGCCTCGCGCTCCTCAAGGAGCTCCAGCTTCGCGCGATACCCACCGAGTGCATCATCGTCACCGGGCAAGCGACCGTCGACTCCGCCGTACAGGCGATGCGCGAGGGCGCGTACGACTACGTCGAGAAGCCGCTCACGGCCGACAAGCTGAATCGTCTCAAGGCGCTGATTCCGAAAGCTCTCGAGAAGTTCACCGTCCAGCAGAAAAATCGCGAGCTGTCGTCGAAGCTGGAGGGGCTCACACGTTACGGGGAGCTCACCGGGCAGTCGGAGGAGATGCGCTCGGTCTATCAGATCATCGAGGCCGTCGCCCCTTCGTCGGCGAGCGTGCTGATTCTAGGTGAATCGGGCACGGGCAAGGAGCTGGTCGCGCGGGCAATCCACACCAAGAGCGAGCGGGCGAAAGGCCCGTTCTTCGCCCTCAACTGCGCCGCCCTTCCCAAGGACATTCTCGAGAACGAGTTGTTCGGCCACGAGAAAGGCGCGTTCACCGGCTCCACCAATGAGAAGCCGGGCGCGTTCGAGATGGCGGATGGAGGAACCATCTTCCTCGACGAAGTCGCGGAAATGCCGAGCGACGTCCAGGTGAAGCTGTTGCGCGCGATCGAGACCAGGACTATTCGGAGACTCGGCGGCAAGAAGGAGATTACTGTCGATATTCGCATTCTGGCGGCGACCAACCGCGACCTGCAGAAGGCTCTTTCGGAGAATGAGTTGAGGGAGGACCTCTATTACCGCCTCGCGGTGGTGGAGCTGTTCCTTCCGCCGCTGCGCGAGCGGATGGGTGACATCAAGCTCCTCGCCAACGAGTTTCTCGGTCGCTTCGGACAACAGAATGGAAAGACCCTCACGGGCTTCGATGATGCTGCCTGGGACTGGATCATGTCGTACAACTGGCCGGGCAATGTCCGCGAGCTGAAGAACGCGGTCGAGCGGGCGGTGATCATGGGTCACGGGCAGAAGATCAAGGCGGCGGACATCATGCCGCGCCATCTGCGGCGGGGCAGCGAGACGTCGGCGACCATCACCCTCCAGCCCGGGGCTACCCTGGCGGACATGCGGCGGCAGCTGGTGCTCCGTGCTTTCGCCTCCACCAATGGCGACTACACCCGGACGGCGACCATCGTCGGCATGACGCCGGCGGACGTGCGCGCGGAGCTTGCATCACTGCTCAACGGAAACGGGGCACCGGCGAAGGCGCCATCACGGACGGCTTCTCCGCCGGCAAAGTCGAAAGCAAAGAAGCGGTAGAGCGAGCCGCGCCCCACCAACCAGCCGGAGGAATAGATGGACGATTACGAATGGTACGACGATGAGCCTTACAGGGAGCCGTACGTGGTCGTCGAGCGGCAGGAGGCGGGAGTTGGATCATTGATCCTCGGTCTCGCGCTGGGGGCGGGGATCGCGCTTTTGCTCGCGCCGCAAAGTGGCGCCGAGACTCGCCAGAGCATTGCGCGCCGCGCGCGCCGGGCGCAGGACGCCGCCCAGGATCTGGTCGAGGACATGAGCGGGGTGGTGGCGGAGAAGTTCCACGACGTGCGTGATCGCGTTGGGGACACCATCGACGCGACCTTGGATGCGGTGGAAGCGAAGAAGCGAAAGGTGTCCGACGCGTTCCAGGCCGGACGTGCCGCCGCGCGTGACACGCGCGGAGAGCTCGAGGACCGCATCGCCGAAAGAAAAGCGGCGTACAAAGACGCCTAGTGGCTGAGCGCGGGCTCCCAGCCCGGCTCGGCTGGCTGTTTCGCGATTACGCGAAGCGCGTCTGGGACAACAGCGGGGAAGACAACGTTTTGTTCATGGCGGGTGGGATCGCCTTCAACATCCTGCTCGCGGTCGTCCCCTTTTTTCTGCTCCTGGCAACCGGCCTCGTCTACCTCCTGAATCACGCGCCCGACACCTCGTCAGCCGAGGTGATGGACATCGTCAACAAGTTTCTTCCCGCCCAACCGGGTGGAGACGACGGGCCCGCCGCGCGAATTCTGAACGAAGTCATCAAGAGGAGCAGCTCGCTCGGACTCTGGAGCGCCATCGGCTTTATCTGGTTCTCGACGCGGCTCTTCGGCTCGCTGCGCACGGTCCTGTGTCAGATCTTCGACATCGACTCCGACCGCGGGATTATCGCGGGAAAGATCTTCGACATAGAAATCACCATGGTGTCGAGCCTGTTGCTCGTCGCCTACGTGTTCCTCAGCGCTTACCTGGCTATTGCCACCTCGCGCGGGGTGACGGTCCTCACCGAGCTCGGGCTGCGCCAGGATATAATGGGCAACCTCGAGTACAACGTCGGCCAGCTGCTCGCTTTTGTGTTCATCGCGGCGATGTTCTTCTCCCTCTACAAGTTTCTTCCCAATCGGAAGATTCGCTGGAAAACGGCCTTCATCGCGTCGATTTTCACGACCGTCATGCTTGAGGTGGCCAAACGTGCCTTTGGAGCCTATGCCCGGTCGTTTAACCCCGGATCCTTTTATAGCGGCACGGTCGCTGCATTGGTATTATTGGTCGTCTGGGTGTACTACGCCGCTTTGATATTTCTTTTGGGGGGCGAGGTAGCGCAGGTGCATGAGCTTCGACGCGTGCGGAAACGCCAGCGCGAGGCGTTTGAGGATTGAGTTCTGGGGATGGCCGGCCTACGGCAAACACACTTTTTGAGGGGGGCGTCTCGTGCGCAAATTACTAGCAGTGGCGGCCGTGATGGCCGTAGTGTCGATCTCGGCCTGCAAGAAGACGGGCGAGGGAGAGTACCAGGTTGAGAAGCCGGTCGTCGGAACGGTGACCGATACGATCAACACGCCGTCGATCGACGTCGGCAAGGACACGGTAGCGGTCACGGTTCCGACTATCGACGTCAACGCTCCGAAAAAGAAGTAACTAACCTACTGGGCGCGCGCGCCTCCAGGCCCGTAAGGGGAGAGCCCCGTCGTGATGGCGGGGCTCTCTTTTTTGTTCTAAGAACGGCAACTGAAGACTACCCGCTGCGGGCTTTTGGCGGGTCCGCTTTCGGCTGCGGGCGTCGGTCGTTTTGCACGCCCGCAGCAAAAAACTGTTCCGCCAACAGCGCGCAGCGGGTAGTCTTCAGTTCGTAGTTCTACCCGCCGTAGACTATCTCCCCTTCCGCATCGAGCCCGATCTCATCCGGCGTTCCGCACACGCCGCAGATTTTTGTCAGGTGCCAGACCTCACCCAGAGCTTTCTGGTGAGCCTGACTGGCGCGCTTCACCTTCAGCTTCTTGAAGCTGTACTCACCGCACTTCGAACATGGGTGCCCGCGCGCGATCCGCTCGGCGCGGGCCTGCGTTATCACTGCCAAGGTCAGTCCTGCTTCTTGCCCGGATTGAACAACGACGGCGGTGTGCTCGCGCCTTCCGCTGGGTGAGCCGTCCGGTTGATCAGCTCGCGCAATCCACCGATCGCGCCCATCACACCCGCGGCTTCGGCGGGAAGGAAGATCGTGGATCCCTTGCCCTGAGCTAGAACCGGAAGCGCCTCGAGATACTTCATGCCGAGCAGGTACATCGCGGCCTGACCCTCGGGGAGAGCGCTGCCGATTTTCGCGATTGCTTCCGCTTCGGCTTCCGCCATCGCCAGCCTCGCTTCGGCCAGGCCCTTGGCGCGCAGAACCGATGCATCGCGCTCGCCCTCGGCGCGCCGCACCTGCGATTCGCGCACGCCTTCTGCCTCGAGAATCGCCGCTCTCTTTCCGGCTTCGGCGTTCGTGACCGCTGCTCTCCGCTCCCGCTCGGCGCGCATCTGCAGCTCCATCGACTGCTGGATGTCGCGCGGAGGCTCGATTGACTGGAGCTCGACGCGAGTTACATCCACTCCCCATCCGATCGACGCTTCCTCGATCACTTCGCGCATCCGCTGATTGATGACGTCGCGGCTGCCCAGCGTCGAGTCGAGCTCCATCTCGCCGACGATGTTGCGGAGCGTTGTCCGGGTCAGCGTCTCAAGAGCGTACGGGAGATTCTGGACCGAGTACGTCGCCTTCTGTGGATCAGCGACCCGATAGTAGATGACGGCGTCGATGTCGATCGTGACGTTGTCCTTCGTGATCACCGGCTGGCTCGGAAAGTTGAGCACCTGTTCGCGCAGATC
>JANMTG010000352.1:0-35252 GCA_031390205.1 Gemmatimonadota bacterium | reverse complement strand
TTCGTCCACATAATGTATCTGGTGGGATTTCGTAACAGACTGAGCGTGCTGATGCAGTGGACCTACGCCTACATCACGTATCAGCGGGGGGTGCGGCTGATTACCGACGTCGAGCGCTACAAGCCGCCCGCGGACAGTTTGGGCCGCAGCTGAGAGCTTCTTTGCGGTAGCTGTCAACTCACAACTTGTTCAGTTGGCAGCTTGGATGGCGCCGGATCCGAACGTACGGCCTCGTTTCTTCCGTCGTCCACGCTCCGTCCGAGCAGGATCGTCCCGCCTACCAGCGCGGCCGAGGTGAAAAAGGGAACGGTCTTGCCTAAATGATCGTAGGCGAAGCCGGCCCACAGGGGAACGATCACGCGCGCCAGCCCGCCGAAAGTCTGCTGCACGCCCATATACATTCCGCGTTCCCGGCTTGGAATCACCCGCGACAGCATCGACGTCACACAGGGAAAAGTGAAAGCGGTGCCGAGCGGAATCAGGGCGACCGACAGAGCGAGCGACACATAGCCACGCGCGAACGGGATCGTTGCCAGACCGATCGTCAGCAGAATCAGCCCCATCCGTGACAGGCGCGCTTCGCCATAACGATCCACCGCCCAGCCGAGAATCCCCGCCCTGGTCACCACTGAGATGACGCCGACGTAGCTGAAAAAGATCCAGATGTTGTCCTCGTTCACGCCGAACCTGTCCGCGAGGAAGAGCGCCAGTATCGCCATCATTCCGGAGAACGCGCCCATCGCGATCGCGTAAATCCAGATCAGTTTCGGAGCCGGCTCACTGGCGTGACTGAATACACGCGCGATCGTGGCGCGCGAAGTTCCAGGCTTCCTGTCCGATACTTCGGTCATGTCCCGCGACTCGCGCAGGAATCGCCAGGCAAAAACAATGTTGAGAAGACAGAGCGCCGCCGCGGTGAGCCCCGGCCCCGGCCTTCCCATCACCAGCGCGGCGGATCCGAGCGCCGGCCCGATTGCCACACCGGCGTTGGTAGCAGCCGAAAGCCAGCCGAGTGCCTTGGCGCGGTTTTCCGGCTCGACGGCGTCCGCAACGTATGCCTGGATCACGCCGACCGTTCCTCCGCCCGCGCCCTGCACGATACGCGAGAGCAGCAGCATCCACAGAGAGGTGGCGTAGGCGAATACGACGTAGGCGATCGCCGCCGCCGTGAGCCCGACCAGCAACGCCGGCCGCCGGCCGTACTTGTCCGAGAACCGTCCCCACAGCGGCGCGCTCAGCAGTTGTGCGGCGGTGAACGAAGACACGAGCACGGCGACGATCAGGCCGCCACCGCCCATGTCTTTGGCGTAAAATGGAATCAGTGGGAGCACCATCAGCAGCCCCACCATATCCACGAAGCTGGTGATGATGAGCACGAAGAGCTTCCCGCTCGTCATCGCTGAAAATCGCCCCCGCACCCGTGATGCCACTCTAGTCTGCCGCCTTGCCGAGCGCGGCCGGCGGCACCGCCCGTCCGACTACTCCCGCCAGGGCGACGATGGTGAGCACGTATGGGATCATCTCGATGAACTGCGACGGGATAGTGTGACTCCCCTGCAGCTGGATCTGCAGCGTCTCGGCCGCCGCGAAGAGCAGACACGCGAGCGCGGCTCGAATGGGATTCCATCTTCCGAAAATCACCGCAGATATCGCGATGAACCCCCGCCCTGCCGTCATCTGATCGGTGAACTGGTGCTGATCGAGGGCGAGATAGACTCCGCCGAGTCCGGCGAGAATTCCGGAAATCGCAACCGCGAGATAGCGCACGCGTTTGACGCTGACGCCAACGCTCTCCGCGGCATCAGGGTGATCTCCCGCCGCACGGACGCGGAGACCATAGGGCGTGCGGTAAATGACGAAGGCAACTACCGGAGCAACCAGTAGCCCGAGCCAGAGCAATGGATTGTCGAAGCCCGCCGCCTCGATGTTGCCGCCGAAGCCCGCCACTCTCGGCGAATTCGAGGAGCTGTCGAATGCGAGCTTGAGAAAAAAGCGGGTGACTCCGATCGCCAGCAGATTGATCGCGACGCCCACCACCACCTGATCGGCGCGATAGCGAATGGTGGCGAGCGCGTGAATCAGGGAGAAGATGAGTCCGCACATGATGCCGCTCAGCACTCCCACCAGCGGACTCCCCGAGTAATGCGTGCCCAGCGCCGCGCCAAAAGCGCCGCTCAGCATGAAGCCCTCGAGCGTAAGACTGACGATACCCGCGCGCTCGGCGACAACTCCTCCGCTGGCCGCGAAGAGGTACGGGATCGCTATGCGAACCATCTGTGTGAGGAAGTCGGCGGCGTTCACGCGGCGCTCCGTCGGCGGCTGCCACGCAGGACGCGGCGAACTTCAGGAACGGACATCGCCACGGCGAGGATCACCACGCCCTGGAGCACATCCATCATCTGCTTTGGAACGAACGCGTGGATAGCCAGGCCGCCCTGTGACAGAGTGGCGAAGAAGAAGGCGGCGACCACTACGCCCAATGGATGGTTTCTGCCAACAAGCGCAACGGCGATACCGAGGAAGCCGGAGCCACCCGCGAATCCATCCTCGTAGTAGTGCTTGTAGCCGAGGACGTAGTTGATGCCGCCCATGCCCGCGATGACGCCGGACACGGTGAGTGCCTTGAACCAGACGCGTCCGACGCTGATTCCACCGTATTCCGCGGCCTCGGGTTGCAGGCCCACCGCGCGCAGCGCATAACCGCCGCTCGTGCGGAACAGATAGAACCAGACAGTGGTCGCAACCAGTAACACGATGATCAACGCCAGGTTGGCGGCGGAGCCGTGAAACGCGGGAAACAATTGCGATACCCGCGGCAACGCGCCGGCGTGGATCTCGGGCGTGTGCAGCGTCTCCGGCACGTGCAGGCGCGCGGCGACGATCCAGTTGAGGAACGCGAGCACGACGAAGTTCAACATGATCGTGACGATCACCTCGTGGGCGCCGAATCTTGTCTTGAGATACGCCGGCACGGCTCCAACCATTCCGCCTGCCGCTCCGGCGGCGATGACGCAGAGCGGAAGCGCGAAGACGAGCGGAGTCCCGATGGGGAGCGCGAGCCCCGCCAGCGCCGCCGCGAATCCTCCGGCCGCGAGCTGGCTCTCGCCGCCGATGTTGAACAGGCCTGCCCGCAGTCCGAAAGAAACCGCGAGCCCGGTAAACGTGAGGGTCGTCGCCTTGTAGAGAACCTGGCCGAATCCATAGGCGTTGCCCCACGTGCCTTCCAGGAGCAGCCGATAAACTTCCGCGGGCGACTGTCCATAGCTGAGAATGAGCAAGTCGCCGCAGATGAGCGCGACGAGCAGTGCGACGAGCGGAGGAATGAGCGCTTCCTCAACGCGATCCCGCCAGGCTGCTGTCGCAACGCCGCGTGGTTTTTGTTCCACCGCCGACCGAGCGATCAAGCGGCGTTGCCTTTCTTGGCGCCGATCATGTATTCGCCCAGCACATCTTCACTTGCCTGGGCGGCAGGCATCACGACCGGAAACCTGCCGCGGTACATCACCGCGACGCGGTCGGAGAGAGCGAGCACCTCATTCAGCTCCGCGGACACAAGCAGAATTGCTTTTCCCGCGGCACGCGCCTCCAGCAATTGCTGGTGGATGAATTCAATCGCGCCCACGTCCACGCCGCGAGTGGGCTGAGACGCGAGGAGAACGGAGAAGCCGCGGCTCATCTCGCGGGCGATGACGACCTTCTGCTGGTTACCCCCAGACAATGCACGCGCGGGAAGCGCGGCATCGGGCGGCCTGATGTCGAATGAAGAAATCTGCTTGGCGGCGTTGGTCAGAACAGCCGCGCCATCGATGACGCTCCTGTTCGTGAATCTGTCCTGCACGCCAAGTATGAGATTGTCGGCGACCGAATATTCGAGAATGAGGCCCCGGCGATGACGGTCTTCCGGGATGTGCGACAGGCCCTCGTCGTGCCGCGCCGATACCGGGCTCGTCGTAATGTCTACGGAGTCGATGAGAATCCTGCCGCCGGCGATCGGGCGCAGACCGGCGAGGCCCTCGATCAGCTCGGTCTGCCCGTTGCCTTCGACTCCAGCGATGCCAAAGATCTCGCCTGGCTTTACGGTGAAGCTCACGCCGTCGACGACCCGGGTTCCGCGGGAGCCATTGATCATAAGATCGCGAACCTCGAGCCCAGGATTCGCACGCGACTCGGTCGGGCTCGAAGGCGACACCCGCCTGCCGGTACTCAGCGCTACTTCCCGACCGACCATTGCGCGCGCGATCTCCGCCGGCGTCGTTTCCGACGTCCTGATCCGCGCGACGGTTCCGCCGGCGCGCATGACGGTGATCGTGTCGGACAGGTCGACGACCTCGTCCAGCCGGTGGGTGATCAGGACGATCGTGTCGCCCTTGTCGCGCAGGCGGCGCAGCACCGTCCACAGCTCGCGCACCTCCGGAGGAGAAAGAACCGCGGTCGGCTCATCGAGGACGAGAATCTTCGCGCCGCGGAACAGGACCTTGAGTATCTCCACTCTTTGCGCTTCACCAACCGACAGATCGGCGATCTTGCGGCCCGGATCGACGGCGAGTCCCGTCTCCGTCGACAGCGACCGCACGCTGTCCGCCGCGCGCGCGTAATCCAGCATGCCGTTGTTCGTCGGCTCGGATCCGAGCACGAGGTTTTCCGCGACGGTCAGCGTCGGGACCAGCATGAAGTGCTGGTGGACTATTCCAATGCCCGAGGCAATCGCCTCGCTTGTCGACCATCCCGTCACGTCGCGTCCGTTCACCTCTACGCGTCCGGCATCGGGCTTCATGAGGCCGCCAAGGATGCGCATGAGAGTGGACTTACCGGCGCCATTCTCGCCAACCAAAGCGTGGATCTCGCCGGAAGCGACGTCGAGCGACGCGCCACAATTGGCGTGGACCGCGCCAAAATATTTGTCGATTCCCTCCATCCAAATGGCGGGCGCTGCGGGGCTGCTCATCGAGTGCTGGGCACCTTTATGTGTCCAGCGATGATCTCCTCTTTCAACTGCTCCACGCGCGCGCGCACAGGGTCAGGGATCATCGCGCGATTCCGCGCGTCGTAGATGTAGCCGACGCCGCCTTCCTTGAGGCCGAAGGAGTAAATGCCTCCCTTGAATGTCCCGGCCTGAACGCGCTGAATCGCGTCGAACGTGACCGTATTGACTCCTTTCACCATCGACGTCAGCACGTGACCAGGCGCCTCGTCGTTCTGGTCGGAGTCCACGCCGATCGCAAGCTTGTTGGTCGCGCGCGCTGCCTCGAACACACCCTGCCCCGTGGATCCGGCGGCGTGGAAGATCACCTCCACCCCTTGCTGATACTGACTGAGAGCGAGCTCCTTGCCTTTACCCGGATTCTTGAATGCGTCGGGCGTGACACCGGCGTACTGAGCGATCACCTCGCAATCCGGGCAAACACGCTTTACCCCGGCGCGGTACCCCGCTTCGAATTTGTGGATGAGAGGAATGTCCATTCCTCCCACGAAGCCTACCTTTTTGGTATTGCCCACGAGGGCGGCGAGGGCTCCAACGAGGAACGACCCTTCCTCCTCACGGAACTTGAGCGCGGCGACGTTGGGAGGCGGCGGAATGACATTCCCATCCTTGTCCGTCGCGAGGGCGTAGTCTATTCCCGCGAAAGAGGTCTCCGGGTATTCATTCGCGAGGCTCGCCAGGTCGTCGGTGAAAATGAAGCCGACGCCAATGACGAGGTCCATCCCCTCCGCCGCCAGCAGTCTCAGTCCCGCCTCTCGGTCGGCGCCCTCTCCGGGCTCGATGAAGCGGATGTTGGCGCCGAGCAACTTCGTCGCGCTGTCCGCGCCGGCATAGGCGCCGTCGTTGAAGGACTTGTCGCCGCGTCCACCGACATCCAGAACGATGCCGATTCTCGCATCGGAGCTGTTGGCGGCTTCCGCGCTGGCGCTCCGCCGCACGAACAGGAGAGCGATGTGTACGGCCAGCAGGAGAGAAGTAACGATGATCAGCTTTCGCATCGGAGAGAAGAATCGTACAGAATCCAGACTGTTGCAAGGCGAATGAGCCCCTTTCAATCGCCCCTCGTGAGGCATTGATTTCATCTCATGGTCGAGCGAATACGCACGCGCTTTCTCGTTGTGGGGAGCGGCGTCGCGGGTCTGCACACCGCGTGGCGCGCATCGGCGGGCGGTGATGTGCTGATGCTCACGAAGCGCTCGCTCTTCGACAGCGCGACGGCGTACGCGCAGGGCGGTATCGCCGCAGCGCTTGGGGCGGGAGATTCCACCGAGCTGCACCGTCAGGACACGCTCGCCGCCGGTGCCGCGCTATGTGATGCCGCCGCCGTCCAGGTTCTGGTGGATGAAGGTCCCGCTCGCGTACGTGAGCTGCGCGCCGCGGGGGCGCGCTTCGATCTCGAGCCGGGAGGTGGATTCAAGCTCGGTCGGGAAGCGGCGCACTCACGCCGAAGGATCGTCCATGCCCACGGCGACCAGACCGGCGCCGAAGTGGCGCGCACGCTGATCAAGCGCGTGAAGGCGAGCGAGCGCATCGAGGTGCTGGAGAAGACGAGAATACTCGAGCTGATCGTGAAGGGCGGGATTTGCTACGGCGTTCGTGCCGCGGTCGCGGGGAAGCCGGTCGAGATCATCGCCGACGCGACCGTTCTCGCGACAGGCGGGTGCGGACAGGTCTATCGCTATACTACAAACCCGCAGGTGGCGACCGGTGACGGATACGCGATCGCGCACCGCGCCGGCGCCAAGCTGGCGGACATGGAGTTCGTCCAGTTCCATCCGACGGCGCTCGACACGCCGGAGAATCCACTGGCTTTGATTTCGGAGGCGGTGCGTGGAGAGGGGGCGATACTCCTGAACGAAGAGCTCGCGCGCTTCATGCCGAAGAGGCATCGCCTGGCCGAGCTGGCGCCGCGCGACGTGGTGGCGCGCGAGATATTTCGTGAGAGAGCAGGGGGCCGCCGGGTCTGGCTCGATGCACGGAAGCTCGGCAAACTTTTCGTGAAGAATTTTCCGGGAATCTTCGCGCTGTGCAAGGCGCGTGGCATCGATCCGTCGAAGGATCTGATTCCAGTGACTCCCGCCGCACACTACATGATGGGGGGCGTCGTCACCGATCTGCGCGGGAGAGCGAGTCTCGCCGGGCTGTACGCGTGCGGAGAAGTTTCGCGGACGGGCGTTCACGGCGCCAACAGGCTGGCATCCAATTCCCTGCTCGAAGGACTCGTGTTCGCGGAGCGAGTTGCCCGCGACATGATCGACGCAAAAAAGATCGGAGTGGCGCCGCGAAAACAAAAGTGGGAGGTTCCGGTGCTGCGCGACCGCGGAGCGGCGCAGGTGGCCGCCGACGACATCCGACAGGTGATGTGGGACCATTGCGGGATCGATCGAACCGCCAAAGGTCTCAGGCTCGGCCTCGACAAGCTCAAGGGAATCGAATCGCGGCTGCCGTCGGGCGCGACGGAAGAGGCAAATATGGTGCAGACCTCGCGCCTGATAGCCGATGCGGCGCTGTTGAGAAAGGAATCGCGGGGCGGACATTATAGAAGCGATTTCCCCCGCGCGAAAAGGAAATGGAGTGGCAGGCACATCGAATGGTGACGGAATGAGATCCACCGCCAATCTGTACGCCGACCTCTCGGCGGAGATCAAACAACTGGCCCGCCGGCGGAACGCCGTGATCCTGGCGCACAACTACGAGCGCCCTGAAGTCCAGGAGGTGGCTGATTTTGTGGGCGATTCGCTTGGACTGAGCCGGGAGGCAGCGAAGACCGAGGCGGACGTGATCGTCTTCTGCGGCGTGCACTTCATGGCGGAGACCGCGGTGATATTGTCGCCGCGGAAAACGGTGCTCCTGCCCGACCTTGCCGCCGGGTGCTCGCTCGCTGCGATGATCGACGCGGAGCAGCTTCGCGACTGGAAGGCGGAGCATCCCGGCGCCGTCGTGGTGTCGTACGTGAATACGACGGCCGAAGTAAAGGCAGAGAGCGACTACTGCTGCACCTCGGGAAATGCGGTGGAGATAGTGAATTCGATTCCCGCCGACCGCGAGATTCTTTTTCTGCCGGACATGTTCCTCGGCGCCCACGTGCGTCGAATCACCGGCCGCGGGAACATGCACGTCTGGATGGGTGAGTGTCACGTGCACGCGGGGATCGATCCGGAAGACATCCGCCTGCAACGCGCGGCGCATCCGGGCGCGGAGTTTCTCATTCACCCGGAGTGCGGCTGCGCCACGAGCGTGGTCGAAGCCGTCTCGGCGGGGGACATCGATCCGGTCGGAGTTCAGATACTTTCTACTGAGGGGATGATCCGCCGGCCGGCGATATCGGCGAACGACGAGTTCATCGTCGCGACCGAGGTTGGCATTCTGCATCGCCTGCGGCGCGAGAACCCGACCAAGACGTTCCACGCCGCCAATCCGGAAGCCGTGTGCGCGTTCATGAAGGTGACGACACTGCCGAAGGTGCTGAGCTCCCTGCAACGCATGGAGCACCGTATCACAGTTCCGGAGGACATTGCGTCGCGCGCCCGCCTGGCAATCGAGCGGATGGTCTCGATCGGAGGCCAGACGCCACTGTCGCCGGTTCCGGGCGCATCGGTCGATCCCGGCGAATGACACGCACTCAAGGGCGGGGTACTGACCTCGCGGCCCACGGCTTCGTGTGGGAGGAGGGGCTGCACCTGCACCTCACCCGCAAGGAGCTGTCGGATCTAGTTGCGGCGGCACTCGAGGAAGACGACACCAAGCACGACATCACCACCGCCGCGACGGTGCTGTCGGATCGCCGGGCGCGGTGCCGCCTCGTCACCCGACAGAGCGGCGTCATTGCCGGACTGGCATTCGCCTGCGAGGCGTTCGAGCAGCTCGACAAGGCGGTGACCATACGCATCGATCAGGACGATGGGTCCCGGGTGGCGGAATCCACATCGGTAATGTTTCTCTCCGGTCACGCTCGCGGGCTGCTCTCGGCGGAGCGGGTAGCGCTCAACTTCGTGCAGCGGCTGTCGGGAATAGCGACACTCACCGCGCGCTACGTGGCGGCGGTGGCGGGAACCGGCGCGCACATCCTCGATACGAGGAAGACGACTCCGGGGTGGAGGCGACTCGAGAAGTACGCCGTGCGCGCGGGTGGCGGAATGAATCATCGGATGAACCTCTCGAACGCAGTCCTGATCAAGGACAATCACCTGGCGGCGGTGGAGGGCGACATCGGCATCGCCGTGAAGCGCGCGAGAGCGGTGGCGCCGGTCGGGATCAAGGTCGAGGTGGAGTGTGACGATCTCAGTCAGGTGAGGTCGGCGCTCGATGCGGGGGCGGACGTAATCATGCTCGACAACATGAGGCTGGCCGAGCTGCGCGAGGCGGTGAGGCTGGTCGATGGTCGCGCGGTTACCGAAGCCTCGGGTGGCGTGACTCTCGACACCGTCAGGTCAATCGCTGAAACAGGCGTCGACTGGATTTCAGTTGGGGCGCTCACCCATTCAGCGCCCGCGCTGGACCTCGCTCTGGATTTCGACTGAACGTGAGATAGCCGCCAGAATCGGGACCCGGGCGGCTTTGAACCTCGTCGAGGAGAAGCCAAAATGGATCGCAGGGACTTTGTCCGACTGGGCACTTTGGCGGGAGCGCTCGCATTGCGCGGGCGTCCGCTGGGCGGAATGCCGCCTTTTCCCGGGATGCCCGGGTCGAGCGCAAACAAGAATCTCGAAAGATATTCGATCGCGAAGTTCGAGCTCGAGGAAGCGACCATAGCCGACCTCCAATCAGCCATGGCCGGGGGTCGCTTCACCGCCCGCTCGATCGTGGAGCAGTATCTGGAGCGTATCGGCGAGCTCGATCGAAAGGGCCCCGCACTGCATCACGTGATCGAGATCAATCCCGATGCGCTGTCCGTGGCGGAAGCTCTCGATGCCGAACGGAAGGCGGGCGGAGTGCGCGGTCCGTTGCACGGAATCCCCGTTCTGCTCAAGGACAACATCGACACGGCGGATCGAATGACGACGACCGCCGGTTCCTATGCGCTCGAAGGGTCGATCCCGCTCCGCGACGCATTTATCGCCCGGCGGCTGCGGGAGGCCGGCGCCGTATTGCTTGGCAAAGCCAATATGAGCGAGTGGGCGAATTTCAGGTCGACGCACTCGTCGAGCGGTTGGAGCGCTCGAGGGGGTCAGGCAAAAAATCCCTACGTGCTGGATAGGAATCCTTGCGGATCGAGCTCCGGATCCGCCGGCGCAGTGGCGGCGAACCTGTGCGCGCTGGCGGTAGGAACCGAGACTGACGGCTCTATCGTCTGTCCTTCAGCGATGGTGGGGATCGTTGGACTCAAGCCGACGCTCGGGCTCGTGAGCAGGTCAGGGATAATACCGATCGCGCACAGTCAGGACACGGCCGGTCCCATGACGCGGACCGTGAGAGACACCGCGATCCTCCTCAATGCGATGGTCGGCGTCGATCCGCGCGACAGCGCGACGGCTCGCGGCCGGGCGAAAGGGTTTGCTGACTACACGCAGTTTCTCGATGCGGACGGGTTGCGAGGCGCGAGAATTGGTGTCGCGCGCGAGAAATACTTCGGCTACAGCGCTGCCGCCGACAAGGTGGTTGACGAGGCGATCGAGGAGCTGAAGCGGCTCGGGGCGGTGATCGTGGACCCGGCGAACATACCGACTGCTGGCAAGTTCGACGACAGCGAGTTCGAGGTGCTGCTCTACGAGTTCAAGGCCGACCTGAATGCGTACCTTGCCTCACTCGGTCCCAGGGCTCCGGTCCGCACGCTCAAGGACATCATCGATTTCAACGAGCGTAATCGGGACAAGGAGATGCCCTACTTCGGCCAGGAGATCATGCTGATGGCGCAGAAGAAGGGACCGCTTTCCGAGCGGAAGTATCGCACCGCGCTGGCGGCAAACCTGAGGATGTCGCGGGCCCAGGGCATCGACGCGGCGATCGAGAAGCACAGGCTCGACGCGCTGGTCGCGCCAACCGGGAGCCCGGCGTGGCCAACTGATCTGATCAATGGAGATCACTACATCGGAGCCAGCTCGACGCCGGCGGCAGTAGCGGGATATCCGAACATACAGGTACCGGCGGGGCATGTGCACGGGCTGCCGGTAGGGATCTCCTTTTTCGGCCGCGCGTGGAGCGAGCCCGCGCTGTTTCGTTTCGCGTACGCGTATGAGCAGGCGACCAGGCACCGCCGCCCGCCGCAATTTCTGCCGACGCTCGGCGGGCTTGGCTGATATCCTCGCAGGCGTGTTTTCTGAGATTTTCGCAGGGTCAGACGGGCGAGGGCTCTGCTTCGGCGGCTGCTCGCTTACACGCTGCGAGCCCCGCGCCCGCTGCGCGGGCACCCGCGGGTCTCTTGCTACGCGAGACGCCACCTGCGCAGAACCCTCACCCGCCTTCCCACTGAATTCCGTGCAAGAAATTTCGGGGCGAGCGGTACTGGATCGTGTTCAGTTGCTTTTGGGATCTGCTACCGTCGCCAGGCTACTCGTCGAGTATCGCGTCCGTGACGAAGTACCCGCCTTTATCCCGGAGCGACCGTGCGATGGCGCGGCGGGTGTCGTCGACCTCTTCCTCACGGGGATCGAGGTTGTCACGGTTCGTGCTGAACCTCCGGCCCGCCTCCACACAGAACAGATCGCAGAGCGCGATCTCGCTCTCGCACTTCTCGGCTCCCCTCTCATCGATGAGACTCTGAGTGCGCGCGATCACCGACGCGGTTGCAAACAGGTCGATCGCCATGTCAGCCAGACGCTCCAGCACGAGCTGCCGGTCGATGATGCTCTCCCGGTGGCGAATTATCGCGCGGTCGGCGACACGTCCGAGCTCGGCGACATGCTTCTCGAAGTATTCCTTGTGCCTGGCGAGACGCGCGTGCAGCGCAATATCGAGGGTCGATGTCTGGCCCAGTCGCAGCCGTACCCGTGACGTGGCGTATCCGCCGAGGAGACCCAGATTCCTGAGTGGCCGCCGGAGGGCCGAGCCGATTTCCTTCAGCGCCTGGGCAGGGGCCTGGATGCCGTTCAACGCGATGAACAGTCGCAGGACTTCATTCGCACCCTCGAAGATCCTGTTGATGCGCGCGTCTCTCAGGTTCCGCTCGTACGGGTATGGCTTGACGAACCCGCGTCCGCCCGCGAGCTGCACCATGTCGTCCGCCGCGCGCCACACCATCTCGCTCGCGAACACCTTGGCGCACGCGGCCTCCAGCGAGTAATCGTTGTCGCCGCGGTCAATCAGCGCCGCGAGAATGCCGAGCATCGCGTCCGAGGCGTAGATGTCGCTCGCCAGGCGAGAGAGCTTGCGCTGCGTGATCTCGAAGTCCGCCAGCGGGTGACCGAACTGCACGCGCTTCTCGGCGTACGACGTCATCGCATCGAGCGTCCGCTTCGATCCTCCGGTACAACCGGCGGCGAGAGTCAGTCGCCCGGCGTTGAGCACGTGCACGGCGACGCTGAATCCTCTCCCCAGACCACCCAGCAGATGGTCGGCGGGGACCTCGAGGTTCTTGAAGTCGAGCTCCGCCTGAGTCGATCCGCGAATACCGAGCTTTCGCACAGTGCCGACGACGCTGAAACCCCGCATGTCCGGCCGAACGAGAAATGCAGTCGGCCTCTGGACCTGCTCGCCCCTGCGCTGGAGACTGGTCTGGGCGAACGTTGCAATTACACCCGCACGATGCGCATTGCCAATCCAGATTTTTCGGCCATTGAGCTTCCACTTTGAGCCATCCTTGCTCAGGCGCGCCGTCGCCTTGATGTTCTGCGCATCAGAGCCGATGTCAGGCTCGGTCAGCGCATAGGCGGCGAGAAACTCCCCCCGTGCCAGCGGCGGCAGATACCGCTCCTTCTGCTGGTCGGTGCCGTGGAGCACTATCGCCTTCGACCCGAGCCCGCAGTGCACCCCGACGAGCACCGCGAGCGACGCATCGATGGACGAGAGTGCCGCGAACACTCGCGCGTACGCCGCCGACGAAAGCTCCAGCCCGCCGTACTTCTTCGGAATCGTGAGGCCGAGCATGCCGAGCTCGGCGAATGCCGCGATCACCGCATCCGGAATCGTCTCCTCTTCATCGAACTTCGCCGAGTCGATGACATCGCCCTCGAGAGCCTTGAGACTCTTGATGAGACGACGCACTGTGGCCGCCTCGTCCGGATCCCGGTCATCGAGGCGGCGTGGGTAAGGGAAGAGAAGCGAGTCGAGAACCACACCCGCGAAGATTCCGCGGGTGAAGGAGGATTTCAGATCTGACACTACGGGCTCCTTGGGGCGGTCTTCGAAACTCCGCCCGCGCCCTCGAGCTGTCGAGCCAGCTCGCGCGGATCGGTCACGGGTGCCTCGCAGGTGTACCCCCGACAGACATACGCGGTGGGCTTCCCACCCTGCAGCGAGCGCCCTTCGAGCAGCTTCACCGAGCCATCGCCTTCTCCCGCGCCGCCGGCAAGCACCAGAGATGGAACGTACTGCTCGGCAACCACGCGCTCCAGATCATCGAGCGCCGGATCATCGCGTCTGCCGACGAGCGCAACCTGGATAGCTCCATTGAGCTCCATGTCCACGCTGCCGAGCAGGTGCCCGAAGGCGCTGGGAAACTTTGCCGATGCCTCGACAAGAGTTTCCAGAACAAACGACGCGCGGCGGCGGTATTCGGGGTCGTGCTGGAGCTCGGAGAGATAGAGCAACAGCTCGACGGCGAGAGACGTTCCCGATGGGGTCGCGTTGTCCGTCGCGTCGCGGGGGCGTGTGATGAGCTGCTCCGCATCTTTCGCCGTATCGAAAAACGCTCCGATGTGCTCGTCCCAGAACCATTCGATCATCGCGTCGGCGATCTTCCGTGCGCCATCGACCCACCGCTGGTCAAAGGTAAGCTCATAGACTGCGAGAAATCCCAGGGCGACGGCGGCGTGATCTTCCAGGTAGCCGTTGATCCGGGTAACGCCTTCTTTGTGCGAGCGCATCACTCGTCCACTACTCACCATTTCGCGCGCGAGAAACTCCGCATTTTTCAGAGCCAGGGCCGCAAACCGCTCGTTTCGGAACACCCTCGCCGCCGTGGCGACGCCGCGCAGCATCAGTCCGTTCCAGGCAGCGAGGATTTTCTCATCGCGTCCCGGCCAGACCCGCGCGCCGCGGGCGTCGTAGAGAATCTTCGTCGCGCGAGAGAGCGCAGAATCGAGCTCATCCCGGGTTATCCCGGCCCTCGCCGCGGTAGCCGAGCGATCGGCGGCGACGAACAGGATGTTCTCCCCCTCGAAGTTTCCGCCGCGCGTTACGCCGTAGTACCGCTTGAAGACCGGAGAGTCGTCGCCGAGCAGGCCGTCGATCTCGGCCTCGCTCCAGACGTAGAACCTGCCTTCGTGTCCCTCGCTGTCCGCGTCGAGCGACGAGTAGAATCCGCCCGAGTGGGAAGTCATCTCGCGCTCGAGCCAATGCACGGTTTCGATCGTCACGCGCTGCACTTCCTCGTCCTTTGTGGCCTGCCAGAGGTGAGCACCAAGGCGAATTAGTAGCGCATTGTCATAAATCATTTTTTCAAAGTGCGGAACCAGCCACACGGCATCGACCGCGTAACGCGCGAAGCCACCGCCCAACTGGTCGTAGATTCCACCGCGAGCCATTTTGCGAAAGGATTCGAGTACCATCTCCAGCGCGTAAGCGGTCCCGGTTCGCTTCCAGTAGCGAAGAAGAAAGTCCATCACCATCGTGGCCGGGAACTTGGGCGCGCCGCCGAACCCTCCGTTACGGATGTCGTACCGCTGGGCCAAAGACCGGTAGGCGAGCTCGAGAGACTGGAGGGTGGGCGCAACTCCGCCGCGCACCGAGGGGACATTCGTCTGGTAAATCTGCGTCAGCAGCTGTTCGGCGCTCGTGGCAAGTGTGTCCCGCTTGCGCGCGTATCCGTCGCGCACGGAGCGCAAGATGCTCCTGAACGAGGGCAGCCCGGGCCGGTCTTCGGGGGGGAAATACGTTCCGCCGTAGAAAGGGCGTCCGTCCGGCATGAGGAACATCGTCATCGGCCAGCCGCCGTGTCCGGTCATCGCCTGGACGGCCTGCATGTAGATGCCGTCGATGTCGGGGCGCTCTTCACGATCGACCTTGATGTTCACGAATCCTTCGTTCATCACGCGCGCCGTCTCGGCGTCCTCGAACGATTCGTGGGCCATGACGTGGCACCAGTGACAGGCGGCGTAGCCGACGCTCAGCAATATCGGCTTGTCCTCCTTTTGTGCCTTGTCCAGGGCTTCCGGACCCCACGGAAACCAGTCCACCGGATTCCCGGCGTGCTGCAGGAGATAGGGACTGGTTTCGTTGGCGAGGCGATTGGGCATGCAAGCTCGGGGGCAACGTGCGCGCGGGACCGATTTACTGGGAAGTTGTGCGGGAACGTGGCGCTCAGTAATCTAACGGGCGATGAGCCTCCTTCCGCGCTGGCACCGCCCTTGAATATCCAGTGATACTCCTGCCGGTTACATATCTTCGACGGTGATGACAATGCTCACGGTATCAACCCGATGAACCCGACTGCACCCGATCTGGAGAAGTTCTTCGTTGACAACGACGCCCGCATTCGCGCTGAGCTGTTCGAGTTCCTGCGGATTCCGAGCGTCAGCGCCAGGTCCGAGCATAACGGCGATACGCAGCGCGCGGCGGAGTGGCTGAAATCAGCGCTCGACAGGATCGGTGTTCCAGCGACCATTCACCCGACCGCAGGACACCCCGTTGTAGTCGGAGAATGGAGAAAAGCTCCCGGTGCGCCGACCGTCATCGTCTACGGACACTACGATGTCCAGCCCGCCGAGCCGCTGGAGCTGTGGACGTCGCCCGCGTTCGAGCCGACCGTGAGGGATGGGAAGATTTTTGCGCGGGGCTCGGTGGACGACAAAGGCCAGCTCTTTCTGCACGTCAAGGCGCTCGAGGCCCACCTCGCGGTGCGGAAGAAGCTGCCGGTGAACGTGATCGTGATCGCGGAGGGAGAGGAAGAGATTGGCAGCGAGCACCTGGCGGCGTTCGTGGAAGACAAGAAGGAGATGCTCAAGGCCGACGCGGTAGTCATATCCGATTCCGCGATGTTCGCGCCTGGCCAACCTTCCATTCTGTCGTCGTTGCGCGGCCTCGCGTACTTCGAGATCCACGTACAGGGACCAAGCGGAGATCTGCACTCGGGGAGTTACGGTGGCGCGGTGGTGAATCCCGCCATGGCGCTGGCGCGCATTCTGGCGACGCTCCACGACGAGAACGGCCACGTTGCGATTCCCGGCTTTTACGACGACGTCGAGGAGTGGCCGGGGAAAATGCGCGAGCAGATGCGCGCTCTTCCGTTCGATGAAAAAGTTCTGATGCACGAGGCGGGAGTTTCCGCGCTGGGTGGCGAGAAGGGTTTCACGATTCTTGAGCGCTTGTGGACTCGGCCCACCTGCGAGGTGAACGGTCTGCTCAGCGGCTACACCGGCGAGGGAGCGAAGACGGTGCTGCCGGCCAAGGCGATGGCCAAGGTGAGCTGCAGGCTCGTTCCCACCCAGGAGCCGGCCGGGATCGAGAAGGTGATGCGCGCGCACGTCGAGAAGATTGCGCCGCAGGGCGTGACGGTGAAGGTGATACACCTGCATGGCGGCAGGCCATGGCGTGCCGAGTTAAAGGGCCCGTTATTCGATGCGGCCCGGAAGGCGCTGCACGCGGCATTCGGTAAAGAGCCGGTGATCACCGGAGAAGGTGGCTCGATCCCGGTTGTCGGCGACTTCGAGCGCATACTCGGCACGCCGGTGCTGCTACTCGGGTTCGGTCTTCCTGGCGAGAATGCACACGCGCCCAACGAGTGGATGAGCGAGGAGACGTTCAGGCTCGGGATGCGAGCGGTGGCGACACTATGGGACGAATATGGAGCCAGGCACTAGCGCCCCATTCACTCTACAGCCGGCTCCAGACAATCGGCGGCGTCGTAGCGCGGGTTGTTGACGCGGCGGGAAATCGGGAAGTAGTCGAGCTCCCTGGACATCGGGTAAGGAGAGCGCTTGAGCAGCTCCAGCTGCCCGTGCTTCCGCCCTGGGTCCAGCCACTCGTCGAAGATCTCCGGTGATGCGACAAGCGCCATTCGATCGTGAAAGCGCGAGTACCATCTGCTCGCGCCCGAAACGATCACAGTACACGACCACAGCTCGTCGCCTTCATCCGCTCCTTTCCAGTAGCTCCACAGGCCGGCCAGTGCGAACGGAGCCATGCTTCGGCGGCGAATAAGGTGGGGCACCTTGCGTCCCTTTTCACCGACCCATTCGATCATGCCGTCTACGACGATGAGACAACGCTGGTTCCGCCAGGGTTCGCGGAAGGTCGACGCGGTAGCGACGCTCTCGATTCTCGCGTTGAAGCACGAGTACTGGGCATCGAAGGCGTCCACCTGCTGCCGGCTTTCGAGTCTTGAGGGAATCAGGTTCCAGTGCATTACCCGGAGCACTTTCTCTCGCAGCACCGGATCGTAATAGACAACGGGGATTGTCTCGCGCGGGTTCAGGTTGTAGCGCGGTCCCCAGTCGCTCGGCACGAACCGGCGCGTGAATCCGTAGACTTTTTCTTCGATCCCATCGGGATTGACCACCGTGGCGCGCCCGCACATGCGTCCAACTTTACGTAATCGCGCACGCGCGGGCCAGAGTTTCGGTGATCTCGGTCCGGAGTTCTGCGCGCGGTCGTCAGGGCGGGGGTGCTGCTTCGCGACTACGCTCTCCGCACCCGCGGTTGCGATTCTGTATGGGAGAGGCTGGGTGTCCTCGTAGGCCGCTTTTCAAAGCGAGCGCGAGGAGGAGACCCGCGACTGAGCGGAGCGAAGGAACGTAGTTAGGGGCTCCGACCAAGCGAGCGTAGCGGCCGCAGAGGACACCCAGCCTCGACCCTACAGAGATCTCAGACGAGGCGCATCAGCGAACTGCGGCTAGAACCGCCACTCCCTGATCAGAAACGCGCCAAGCACACTGGTGGTGGCAACACCTTGGTCCCGGGCCAGCGTCGGCTCCTGGAGCAGGTAGCGGGTCTGTAATCCGGTCTCCATGCGATAGCCCTGGAGCCCGCCGAACCTGTGCACGAGCTGGATGCCCGGGCGGGCGAGAGCCGCGGGATCGAGCGGCGACCTGACGGCGATGAAGGTGTGGGATCTGATGTACTTACCGAACTCGAACTGCGTGGCGCGTAGAAAGCCGCCGACATCGGTCTGCACGTCCGCGGGCGTGATCGTGAACACATCCGCTCCGAGGGAGCGAGCGGCCTCACCCGCGACCTGGTCGGCGGCAACACCCAGAGCGACGCCAGCGAGCTGCTTGCTAGCCAGCGCGGCACCCGCTCCAACTACGTTGTCGCCGCCGGTGCCGCTCGTGAGGCCCGATCCCTCGAGCTGAACGAGAGAGGACGACGATTGCCCGAAAGCGAGAAAACTGAGCAGGTCGCTCTGCGCAATCGGCGGCTGGGCATCGCTCGTAAGGGAGATGTTCGGCGTGCGCAGCGTACCGCCGATCAGGATCTGGATGTTGATCGCTTCCCGATTGGGTTGCTGCACCTCGTACTCGCCCGTGACCTGAAGGGTCGGATTGAGGTCGGCGGAATTGATGAACGTCGCCGATCCGCGCTTGATGTTGAACCGGCGAGTGAGGAAGCGATACTCGCCCCGCTCGCTCAGCATCACCCCATCGAGCACGATTGACTCCTTGGCACGATTCACGTGAACCCCGATGTCGGTATCAGTATAGACCTCGACGTTGGCTTCGCGCGAGCGCACGAATACATCCCTGTCGACACGGAGATTGACATCCATTCGCAGGTTGGAGAACAGTGGATTCTGGCCGGGAAACAGCTCGCGATTGGCCATCACCGCTGTGTCCATCACGCTGAACAGCGCGGGATCGTCCGTACCGATCAGGTTCTTGTTGTCGGAAGGCGGGATATACAAAAACCCTTCGCGCACCCGCACATTGCCCGTGACGTGAGGATCAGTGTAGGGTCCGAGCATCGCCAGCTGCGCGCTCATCCGGAGCTCGCCGCGACGGTTGTTGAGCACAATCGCGTTGTTCGCATCCAGGTGCAGGTCGAAGGAAGGCGCGCGCAGCGATCCGACCCCAATGCCTCCCGTGAGCGCTATCCGCCCCCCATTGCTGTTCCCGACAATCGAGTCGATCACCACCGTGTCGCGGAGCATCCGGATCGATGCCTCGATGCCGTTGACGTTGATACCGGCGGGAACGATGCGGGCGCCTCCGTTGTGGAGCGCAAACTGTCCGGACAACACCGGGCGATTCAGCGTGCCGGCAACGCGGAAGTTGCCGCTGGCCTGACCGCGCACGTTCGTCACGTACTCGTTCAGCTGCGGCACCATGTCGAACGGAAGACTGTCCGCGTTGATGCTGAGGGCGATTTCCCTGTCGGTCGGGAAACGCGATCCGGTGACGCCGGTTATCGCGAGATTGATGGGAGCGGATCCTTCGGCGATCAGGAACGGTTGCCTGCCCGCGCGCATGGCCTCGGCGCGGCCGGTAAGCGTCTGGTTGGCGTATTCCACGTTGCCGTGTACTTCCGGCGTCAGAGTGCCATTATAGACCAGGTCGGTGGCTCCGAACGCTCCCTTGAAGCGCGGGTCGGCGAGCGTACCGGTCGCATGGACGTTGAACGAGATCCGACCCTTCGCATTTATGTCGCTCTGAGTGAGACCGATGACGTCTTCGACGTTCAGATTGTCCACGGCAACGTCGAGGTTGGCGCTGCCCTCCGCGGGGACGAAGCCGTTCACGTAGATGCGACCATTCGCTCCGTTGCGCAGCTCGAGAGTGTCCACCTCGACACCGGCCGGGCCCCAGTGCAGCGAAGCCACTCGCGTGCTTGCCCACACGCTGGTATCGAATTGCAGCCGCAGATTGTTGAGCGTGAGCTTGTTCCGGATCTTGTCGAGCGTGAACTGCGCGTTCGCCGCATAGGTGCGCGCGTCGTCCTGGTTGACGACGATCTCGGCCGTTCCGTTCGGCTTCTGATAGGTGAGCCTGGCGCCGACGCTGTCGAGGTCGAAGCCGAGCGCGCGCACTTCTTTCGCCCGGGCGCTGATGCTGACCTGTGATATCGGAGTCCGCGCGTTGATCCAGGTGTAATCACCCACGAACGATCCGACGGTGTTGCCACGCGCCACGATGTTGGCCCCTGACGCGGTTCCCTTCACATTGAAGTTCCGGATGTTGCCCGTCGCCACTCCGTCCGCCCGCACGGAGCCGGAGAGCTCGTTCATCCTCACTACCCCGGGCGTATCCACTACCGTGCGGGGCAGAGCGCGGCCGGTGACGGCCCGCTCGACCTCAGTTTCGCGGGCAATCCGGATCGAGTCGGCGCGCGCACGCGCGATGCGACCGGCAAGAATACCCGGGCGCGGCGGGACGACGGTGGTATCGCGCGAAATCAGACTCGCAACGCGCGCGAGCGAATCGATGGCAATGTGATAGGTAAGATCTCCGCTCCGCCCGGGCGCCAGGCCGAAAGTGCCGCGTGCCTGGACGATTCCTTCCGGTATCTCGACCGCCAGCGTGTCGAATGTCGCCAGTCCGTTGGCGATGGCCACCCTGACGTTGGCGCGGTCGATGGAAACGGTGTCGTATGAAGACGCGCTCACATCGGCAACCAGAGTCGCCTGCATCGTGGCGGGATCGAAGCCGCGACCCCGCGCGCTGGCCACTGCGGTAATCGAGGTTGGCGGCGCTTTGGCGATGACGGCGTTGGCGTTGAACAGGCGCGCAGTGATGTCGAGGTTGTAACCTTTCACCCGGCTCGCCAGATCCACCGAGCCGCGCATGTCGAGGAAGCCGCCATCGGGGAAGGAGAGCTCGGTATTGACCGCGAGATTAGTCAGTGATCCACGCAGCCTCACCGGCCCGGTCGCGCTCCCGCGGAGACCGATGTCCGGGACAAAGCGGCCGACCGTGGCCAGCGCCAGCGGCTCCGTGCGCGCGTCGATGTCCACCCACGGAACCCCTCGGGTCCTGATCGTTGCCCGGCCAATCGCGCGCGACCTCGCGCCGCGATCCACATGGGTGATGTCTCCCACCACCAGCAGCTGCGACGCGGTCGAGCCGTTAAGAGTAGCCGTACCGGTGAGAGTGCCGCGAAGCGGAAACGCCGTGGTAGGCGCCTTGGCGAGCTGCATCTGGAGCGGCAGTAGCCGCATCCGGAGATTGCGCGCGTTGAACACGCCGTTGTCCAGTCCGAGAATTCCAACGGCGGCGACGCGGCTGCGCCCTGATATCCGCTCGTCGAAAGTCACGTCGGCATCGACGCGCAAGGAATGCTGACCTCCATCGAAAGCCGCACGCCCGGCGAGGAAGCCGTGATGCGGCAAGCGCCCGATTGGCAAGAGTCTTTCCAGCAGTCGGGTATCGAAAGAACTGAAGCGGAGATTCGCGTCCCGATAGGCGAGCGTATCCGTCACCGTCACTTCGATCCCGCCCTGCACCTTGGAGCCGCCCAGATTCACATCCATGTTGCGCGCTTCGTAGATGCTCTTGGCCTCGATCCAGTGCATCTCGAAGTCGAGCTTCCCTGACCCCTCCTCCGGGAGCTTGGGAATCGCCCACCGCAGATCTGCGGGTCGCACCGGATCAGCGTGCAGTCGGAGGTGCAAATCGCCATTCGTCATCAGGTAGCGGCCGTCGCCGCTCAGGCGCGTGTTGGGAAGCGACGCCTTTGCTCCTCTCCACCACACCGAATCACCGGTGAACTCGAAGATGCCCGTGAGCGCGCGCACGTCCGCCACCGGAGGTCGGAACGGCTCGGCGATCATCTTGAGCGCGGCGACGTCGGCGAGACGATTTCTGTAAGCTGGATCCTCGAGTCGGACCAGGGGCAACAGCGCGTTGATGCGATAGAACCGCGATTCCTTCTGGTATCCGGCAGCGACTCTGATCACCTTGAGCCTTCCCCCGGGTTCCAGCGCGCGCCGCACCACGTCCTCACGCTCGGCCCCGCTGACATTGGCGTCAGGCTCCCAGGGAGCGCGAACCGTGAGATCGCCATCGAGGATGGTGGCGTTGCTGAAGCGGATCCACGTTCCCCATCCGGTCTTGCGCGGACCGGTCCGCGTCATGGTGTCACGCGGAAAGACGCGATCGAAATTCCATTTTCCGCCCGGCCCCGGCTGCTTGTCGATGACGATGACGGGGCGCACGAGACGCACCTCGCTAAACTCGATGCGCTTGCCGCGGAGCGTGCTCAGGCTGTAACGAGCCCAGATCTCATCCGCTTTCACGAAAGGCGCTTTCGCACTGTCGGTGATCACGACGTCGTGCGCGGTGAATCCCTCGAGCAGATTCCCTGTGACTTTCCCGACATGAATGATTCCGTGACTGTTATTCTGGAGGAGAGCGACCAGACGGCGCCGAATCTGCTCGCGTCCCCAACCGCTGTTGGTGAGGAGATACGCGGCTCCGACAAGCAGCACAGCCACTACAGCGAGGACAGCCAGAAGCCGCACCCACCATCTACTCATCTAAAAGGCTTCGCCGATGGACAGGTGAAGGACCATCCGGCTGAAGATGCCACCGGTGGGCGAGTAGACACGGCGCTGCTGGAGGGTGACGAGCGTCTTCTGGCCATTGACAATATTTTCGGTGACGACGGGCAACGACTCGGTGGTGCCGGGATTAAACCCTATATCGGCACGAATTGGTCCCACCGGCGAGCGGTAGCGGGCGCCGAAGCCCGGGGTAATTGCCGCTCTGCGAGTGGGGAGGTCGGCCTGCCGCCTTTGCTGGACCATTCCCGCGTCCACGAAGACCGCGCCAATCAGCTCTCTCCATACCGGGAAGCGTGCCTCAACGCTGCCCTCCAGCATGAAGTTGCCGCCGAGCGGGCGGGGATCGAAGTCTCTGTCAGCGAGAGTCCCGGCATTCGGGTCGCAGGCGGTCACGTCAGCTCCGCTCGTGCAGAGCAGATTCGTCGTGTCGTTCCGCTGAAGAACGTCGATTGACACGGTGAGGACGCGCGGTCCGAGCTGGTTCTCCCCGAATCCGCGCACCGAGTGAGAGCCTCCGGCGTAGAATCGCTTTCTCGGGTGGAGAATTCCGCCGTCGATCCCAGCTCCCACTCCGACAGCCTGCTCCGTGCTGCCGAGCGACCCGACCCAGCCTGCTTGTACATGGGCCCCGATCACTCCGCGCTTTTTCACCTGATAGAATCCGGCTGCATCAACGGTCGCCCGGTTGTAGCGGAAGTCGGAGAGCGTGAAGGCGGACGCGTGCTCGATGCCGGCATTCCCGCGGAATCCCCGGTTCGGCGTGAAGGGATTATTGGTCCGATCGATTCCCGCTGTCACCGAGAATGGAGAGAGTTGCTGGTTGCCGCGCAGCGCCTGGAGAGTCGGCTGGTCGCAAACACCGTAGTTGAGGCAGAAGTACACGTCGCCCGCGTCCACCTTGCTGATCTCGAAGCGATAGTTCGCGCTGGCCGGCGCTCTCTCCGTCACCTCGCGCGTAAATGTGAAGCTGGTGCCGTAGCCGCGATCGACGTAGATGCCGGGAGCGCTCCGGCGATGAGTGAAGAGACTCAGCGCGAGCTCGTTGTGCGGCGACCAGAACCACGGCTGCCGCAGGTCGATGCTGGCGTTGTAGGTCGGCGCGAAATAACGGGCGCGATCGCTCGTCCGGACTTCCGAGACGTTGCGGAAGATGCCCCGGCCGTTGAGGGAGCTCGCGAGCAGGTTTCCAACCGCGCCCTGTACCTCGAGCCGTCGCGCTCCGCCCATGAAGTTGTAATGAGAGAACCGCCCTTCGAGCTGGATGAAGTCGATGGTACTGAACCCCGCGCTCAAGCGCGCCTCGCGGAGAGGCGATTCCTGCACGGTCACCACGATGACCTTCGCCGAGTCGGGAATGGAGATGTCGAGGGGAGGCCGGGACTCTATTGCAGCACGACGGAACATGTTCGACTCGTAGAGCGCGCGCTGGCTGCGCAACAGATCGGAGCGGCGGAAGATGTCCCCGATCGTGAGAGTCAGCGACTTCATGATCGTGCTGTCGCTCACTCCCGCGTTGCCATCTACGACAATGTCCTCGATGGTCGTCAGATAGCGGGGATTCAGGGTAAAGGTCACAACGGCGGTGCGCGAGGACGAATCGAGAACGATGGCGGTGTCGACCTCAGCGTCGGCGTACCCCTTGTCCCACAGACTCTGGATGAGAAAGACCCGGGACGTGTCGAGCCTGATCAGGTTGAGCGGGCCGTTCGGACCGAGGACTACCCGTCTGGAGATCTCCCTTGGGCTGAGGAGCTCGGTGGCCTGGTTGACGATCACGCTGGAAACGATTGTGGGCGGTCCCTCGTTGATCGTGAAGGTGACGCCGACCTTGTCGCGTCCGCGATCCACCACCGCGGTGTCGACCGTAGCCTCCCGGTAGCCGCGCTTCCAGTAAAACACCATTATCCGGAGCGGATCGCGCTGGAGCTCCTGGCGGTCGAGATATTTTTTCGTGTAGAAGTACTTCGCCTTGCTGATCCAGCAGAACGGCTTGAGGATGAAGCTGTTGCAGTGCGATGCCGTCGTGTGGATGCTCTGCCGGAGGTCCGCCTCCTTCACCACGTTCACGCCCTTGAGCGTGAGGTTGACGACCTCGGGGTTGCTCGGCGCCTCCGTCTCCTGGGAAGGAAGTGTTCCCGGGGCCAGGAGGAGCGCGCCAGCGAGGACCAGAGAGAAGCGTGTCACCGGCGACTAGGTCTTACAGGCCTTCCAGCAGCGCGTCGTTGTTCGGTGTCGCCGCGATGCGCTTGATAAGCCACTCCATGGCGGAGCTCGACGGCATTTGCTGCAAGCCGCGGCGAAGCGTGTAGACGTGCTCGATCTGGTCGGGGCGGAACAGCTTGTCCTCGCGACGGGTGCCGCTGGTGGCGACATCGATCGCGGGGAAAATGCGCTTCTCGGAGAGCGACCGATCGAGCTTGATCTCGCAATTTCCGGTGCCCTTGAACTCCTCGAAGATCACGTCGTCCATGCGTGAGCCCGTCTCTACGAGCGCGGTAGCGATTATCGTGATGGAGCCGCCACCATGTTCCGGGGCGACAGAGCGCGCGGAACCGAAGAAGGCCTTGGGTTTCGCCATCGCCGATGAGTCGAGTCCGCCGCTCAGGGTCCGGCCGGTGCCGCGCTCCACGGTGTTGTAGGCGCGGGCCATGCGTGTGATCGAGTCGAGAACTATCACCACATCCTTCCCAAGCTCGACGAGTCTGCGCGCTCTTTCGAGCACCATCTCGGTGACATCGGTATGTCTGACAGCGGGCATGTCGAAGCTCGATGCGACGACCTCGCCGTAGCCCCAGGTGATCATCTCGCTCACTTCCTCGGGACGCTCGTCTACGAGGAGGATGAGCAGCACCGCCTGCGGATGATTGATCGCCACGCCCTCGACGATCGCCTGGAGGAGCATCGTCTTTCCGGCGCGCGACGGAGCGACGATGAGAGCGCGTTGCCCATATCCGATCGGCGCGATGAGATCGATCGCGCGCCGCGTGAGCTCCGGTCCGCCCTTCGCCGGCCTCCCCGTCTCGAGCTTGAGCTTCCGCTCCGGGTATGACGCGGTGAGCGATCCGAAGTCCGGGCGGCGCGCGGCCGCGTCGGGATCGGCGCCGTTGATCTGCTGGATATCCACGACCACGATGCGGTTTCTGTGATCGTGGCCGGTAGTGGCGAGAACTAGATCACCTCGGCGGAGCATGAACTGCCGAGCGACCTGGGTGTGAACGTAAGCGTCGCCCGCTTCGGCGAGATAGCTGTTGGCCGCTCGCCGCACGAAGCCGCCTTCGCGCTGCGGATCGAACCAGCCAGTGGTCTCGCCGTCGGGAATCACGGGCGCGAGTGGAGCGCGCGACTGGCCCTGGGCCTGGCCTTGGTCAGGCCGTGGGGCGCTCTGCCGCTGCGGTCTCCCTCGACCGCGCTGATTGCGCGAGCGGCGGCCGTTGTTGCTGTTGTGTCGGTTGTCGCGGTCTCGAGGACCGCCGGGCTGCCGCTGCTGATTGCCTTCTCGGCCCCCTCCCCCTCCCTGACCCATTGTCTGTTGGTCGTACTGCTGCTGTTGATTGGGAAGAGCTGACTCAGGAGGCGGGGGCGCCTGTGAAGCGTCGGACGAGGGAGAGTTGCCGGGCGACGGCAGCGCCGGCGGGGTCATGTTGTCGCGCGCATCAGGAATCTGCGCGGCGTCGGGTGCGGGAATAGAGGGATCCATTGGCTCCAGATACGGATCGGCATCTCCGTACGATTCGGGAGAAGTAGGTTGATTGCCGGACGGACGGGGCCGGCGGCCGCGACGAAATGGACGTCGGCGTTCGCTCATGCAGTTGTGGTGTGGCTGGAGAAGAAAAGTGGTGCCTGAATGGCTCTCGGGGAGCGCGGGGAAAACTCACGCGAATACCGGAACCCGACTCTGTTCGAAAGGCGCGCCGCTACGGCTGCGCTCGTGCAAGAATGGTACTATCGGTCGCTGCAAATGTCCAGCAATCTCGTGAATGGTAGGGGGGTGCGCGCGTATTGTCCAGCGATACCGTCCCGATACCTTTCGCGGATGACGGAGTCGTTGACTGATCCACTTCCCGAGCTCGAGCGCGCGGTAAAGGAGCGCCCCGAGGATGCGAAGGCCATCGTCGCGTTAGCCAACCACTACTGGCTGATTGGGGCTGGCCCCGAGGCGGTCGGTGACCTCGCGTCCCGTGCGATTGCGTCGGATCCGGAGAACCGGGCCGCGTGGCACTTGTGGGCGCTGGCGGAAGGCAACCCGCGCGAGCGCGTGGCGCGCTGGCAGCAGGTCGCGAAGCGGTTTCCGCAGGATGAATTGGCCAAAGCCAACCTCGCAGATAATGCCGCGAGTCTGGCCGGCGCTGAGCACGATTACGACGCCGTCGATCTCGCCATCGTTACCTACGAGTCCTTGCTCGCGACCGCACAAGAGCCCGATCAACGAGCCGCGCTCGAGAAAGCCATACGCACGCTCAGGGGCTGGAAGTTCTGATCTCGTTTCGTCCGGGGTGCGCTTCGACTGGCATCTCTGTATGTGGGAGGTGAGGGTGTCCTCTTCGGCGGCTGCTCGCTTACACGCATCGAGCCTCGCTGCCCGCTGCGCGGGCAAAGCGCGCGAGTCTCTTGCTACGCGAGACGCCGCCTGCGAGGACACCCTCACCTCCCCAGTACAGTCTGTAACGGCCCGCGCACCCGTACGAACGTCTCGCACGGCTCCTGATCGCGTCGCATCGCACTTACGCGCGGCTCAGCGATCTACTTCAGTTGGCACGCGCGTGCGATCCTCGAAAAGTCCTGCGCGTCATCGACGGCCCCTGTTTCCTGTCGGCGCGGCCGTCCGCAGCAGACTGCTTCCGCGCGCCAATTACATCACAGGCGCCAAGTGACCGCGCGCAGTTAGAGATCTCGATGGGAAGTCTGGGGAGGGGGCCTGCGTCAGCGACTTTCAGCGAGCGACCAGGAGACGGGCGAGTGCCAGCGGAGCTGGCGCGAGCGTTGTACCCGGCTTCGCCCGAGCGAGCGTAGTCGCCAAGCAGGCCCCCTCCCCAGACTGACCCGTCGAGATCTCAGACCTGCGCGCTACGGCCTAATGGCGGAAGAAGCAGTTGAGCCGGAGGGAGAAGCAGCGGCCGGCCGCGCGATGGTTGCGGGGTTACCGTCGGAGATGTACGCGTTGCCGGACTTTTCGAGACGATCGATTGTTCGCGCGATTGCGTCGCCAATCACCTGGATGCGGGGCGTACTCAGAGGATTGAAGGCGGGATCGTGCGGACTTCGTGACGGACCGCCCGTGACCTCGAATACGGCCCCGTAATCGTAGCTGATCGTTCTCCCGCTCTTCGGATCCTTCCACGATCCCTTGCTCGCCAGCGCGCGGTTCTTGGGCCACAAGCCCTGCGGCAGCGCCAGCGATCGCATCCTGTAGCCTGGCGCCGCTGAATCGACCGACATCGCCAGCCGCGCGATCTGCTCCTGTACGAACGCGTCCGGATACTTGTTCAGCTGCGCGTGCCACACCGTGTGGTTGCACAGCTCGAAGCCGTTGTCCGCCAGCCATTTCACCTTCGGAAAACGCCACGCAGTCCTCTGGTTCTGGATGTTCTTGTCACCAAAGAAATTGTGCCCCGCCGCGGCGCCGGATAGCAGGCAGAACACCGCCTTGTTCTCCCAGTCCGGGTGCGTCTTCCTGAAATCGAGCCAGATTCCGAGGCCGGTGCCGGGATCGATCTCCAGCTTGCCGTTCTTCTCGATGTAGCTGAATTGCCCGGGTGATGCATCGTCCAACGTGAACACAACAGGAGACAGTCCGCGCGGCAGATCGATCTTCCGGTCCAGAACCTGCGCCATGCTGACGGGCCGGTAGCCGCGCCTGTAGAGGAGATCGATGTCCTGGCGAAAGCTGGACCGCTCGCGCGTGTAGGTGGTGTTGCGGTCCCCGATTAGATGGTACTCGACGACCATGATGCGCCCCAGTTCATTGGGAACGCGATCGGAGTTTCCGGCGCCTGAAGTGGCGGGGCTCGCCTCCGCCGTTGAAACGAATCCGCCCCTTACGCTGTCCGTAGTGGAAAGGGGACCCGCAGCCGTCCCCGTGGTGTCTGATGAGTGGTCCCCGCCCGATTCTGCTTTGCACGCGAACGCGAGCAGCATGACTGGAACGGCAAGAGAACGATACATTTTCCCAAACTTATGTGGAAGATCAAGAGCAGGCGTGACGCAGTACTGCCTGGCCTACTCGCAATAAGCATTCTAGCGGTCGGCGTGATGGATGTGTGGCTGGCAACCTGTGGATTCGACAGTTGCCCAACCCCGCGCGAGATCCAGCAATTCAGACCGGACGAAGGTGGCAAGATACTTGATCGTAACGGACTCCTGATGGGGCGCCTCGAGTCCGTTCGCCGCCAAAACGTCGCTCTCCAACAGGTCCCCGTCTTCGTGCGCCAGGCATTCATCGCCACCGAGGACCGGCGCTTCTACCAGCACAATGGTCTGGATTGGCGTGCTTTCATTCGCGCGCTCAGCGCCAATCTGCGCGCCGGCGAAACGAAGCAGGGGTTCAGCACCATCACCATGCAGGTGGCTCGCAACACCTTCGCGGTGCGCAAGTACAGAGCACGGTCGCTTCGGCAGAAGCTCATCGAGCTCCGGATCTCCCGCCTGCTCGAGCGGTCGCTCAGCAAGAACGACATCCTCGAGCTGTACTTCAACGTCATCTACCTGGGCAACGGCGTGTATGGAGTCGAAGCCGCGAGCAGGGATTTGTTCGGGCGCGGTGTCGACCGGCTCACCCTCACCCAGGGCGCGATGCTGGCCGCGCTGCCGAAAGGCCCATCGGCATACACGCCTCGCCGCCATCCCGATCGCGCGATTGCCAGGCGCAATCTAGTGCTCAGCCTGATGGTGGACGAAGGATATGTCTCTAAGGACAGGCTGGCCGGCCTCCAGGCGGAGCGGCTTCGCATTGCGCGCGACGAGTGGCGGCCACCCAACGAGAACGATTCATATGCGCTCGACGCCGTGCGCGCGCTCGTGGATTCGGTGATCAAGGGCGGGACGTCGGACATCATAGACCTCACCGTCTATACGACTCTCGACCAGCGCGCGCAGCTCGCCGCCGATCGCGCGCTTCGCCGCCGTGCGGCAGCGATCCAGTCGGAGACGGGGCGCCGCACGCTGGTACAAGGTGCCATGGTAGCGGTCGACCCGAGAGACGGCGATATCCGCGCGCTGAGCGGAGGAAGAAACTTCGAGCGCGGCACATTCAACCGGGCGCTCTCGGCGCACCGCCAACCCGGCTCGGCGTTCAAGCCGTTCGTATACGCGGCCGCACTCGCTGCCGGATACACGCCTTCATCGGAGGTAGACGACGATCCCGTTGACGTGATCCGGGGCCGGGAAGTGTGGTCGCCCGCGAATTACAATGACGACTACGCCGGCCGAATCACGTTCCGCCGCGCGCTGATCAAGTCCGCCAATGCGGCAACCGTTCGCGTCAGCCAGGCCGTCGGAATTCCCCGCATCGCCGACCTCGCCCACAAAAACGGCATCGTCAGCGAGATTCCGAACGTTCCGGCAATGGCGCTTGGCTCAGGCGAGGTGACTCCGCTCGAGCTCGTAAATGCGTATGCGCCATTCGCGAACGGCGGATACCGGGTTCGACCACGCTTGGTGAAGCGCATCGAGGCGGCCGATGGAACGGTGCTGTGGAGCAGGGAGATAGAGCCCAAGGTTCAGGTGATGGATCCGCGCGACTCTTATCAGCTCACCTCGATGCTTCAATCGGTGGTCAACCATGGAACGGGCAGAGCCATCCGCGACTACGGAGTGAAGGGACTCGTTGCCGGCAAGACCGGAACGACGAACAGCGGCACCGACGTCTGGTTCATCGGTTACACGCCGACTGTCATAGCCGGCTTCTGGTTCGGATTCGATACTCCGGCGCAAATCAGCGCCGATGCATCAGGCGGCAGATTGGCCGCGCCGGCGTGGGCAGAGTTTTACCTCAACGGATGGCGCGAGACCGCCAATGCCAGCGCGTGGAATCCGCCGCCCGGGATGTCCTCGCGCGTGATCGATCCGCAGACCGGTTATCTCGCCGGCGAGTGGTGCCCGATCAGGCAGAAGGAATACTTCAAGCCCGGCACGGAGCCGCACGTTGAGTGTCCCGAGCACGGTCCCGACATGTATTACGAAGATCAACAAAGCGCTGACTGGCCGGATCAGCGCGACTGGGGCAACGACTTCGGGAAAAAAGTCGGTAAAGCCTTGGGCAAAATCTTTCGATTCTGATTTGACTCGCTGGGTTCTAGCGGGAAGCACGCTGGGAGCGAAGCATGGCAAGAACTTTTGAGGGTACGTTCGTCTTGGCCGACGGAACAACGACGGGCAAGCTGAATGTGTATCTCGTCGAGACGGATCCGGGGTCCGACGAGCCGGGGCTGCCTCAGTTCACCGGATGGGCAGACGTCCCTACAGGCATAGCGGGTCGGCTCGCGGTCGGTGCCGGCGAAGCGGAGCTCCGACTCAACGACGGCCGGAGAATTCCGATACTTATCGGCACGATGAAACAGCATAGCGGCTCTCCGCTCAGCCAAGTCACCTTCTCGCGTCGCTCGCTCGGATGAAAATGTAGAACCGACATCTCCGCTTAGCCCCCGTAGCGGATTACCGAGCCTCTCCCCCGGGAGAGAGATCTCAGACCAGTCCGAGAAACCCCGAAGGTTGCGCTACAAAGCCAGGGAAGATGCGATCGAGGGTGCGAGCGCCGAGGTGATCGGACACGACTTCGGCGAAGACCGAGCGGAAATCGGTGGTGAGCGCGAGGTCGCGGCCTTCATAGAGCTGCTCCTGCTCCAGGCCCGGCCACTTGCCGTGCACTTTGCCGCCCTTCACGTTGCCGCCGAGCACGAACAGCGCGCCGGCGTGACCGTGATCGGTGCCGCGGTTGCCGTTCTCGCGCGCCATCCGGCCGAACTCCGACATCGTTAGAATCACGACATCGTCCATCTTGTCGCCCAAGTCGGTCACGAGAGCGCTGATCGAGCGGGCAAAATCATCGAATCTCTGTGCCAGCTGGCCCGTTGACGATCCCTGATTCACGTGCGTGTCCCATCCGCCGATGTCGGCGAAGGCGATCTCTAGTCCGACATTCGCCTTGACTAGCTGCGCGATCTGAAGCAGCCGTTGCCCGAACTGAGACCGCGGATACTCGGCGCCATTCCGCGGCAGATATTTCCGCGGATTTGCCGCGCGGAGCATTTTCACCGCGTCGAACATCTCGGCGCCGGTGCCGTGCACCAGATCCGCCGATCCCGTTCTGTACAGCGCTTCCAGCCGCTCGGCCGAACTCCCCGTCGCGCGTACGCTGAACTCGTCGATGTTGTTCATCGCCACAGTGGGCGACGGGCCTTCCAGCACACGCGGCGTCTGCGGTGTAAGCGACACCGCGCGGAACGGCGTCTTCGCGAGATTGCACTCGTCGCACGTTCCCTTCACGGCGAGATAGCGATTGAGCCAGCCGTCCGTCGTTCCCTTCACGTCGGGCGTGCCGGTCTCCATGTAGTCCTGCGCGTCGAAGTGCGAGCGCGTCGTACTTGGACTTCCTACCGCGTGAACCGGCGCGAGAAGCCCGCGATCGTAAAGCGGCTTGAGCGGCGCAAGCGAAGGGTGAAGGCCGAAGAATCCATCGAGATCGATCGCCGCACCCGTGACGGAGCGCGATGGCTGTGGGATCGCGATCGAAGGTCGCATCGCGTAATACGCTCTCTCGCCGTGCGGAACGATCATGTTGAGGGCATCGGCTGCTCCGCGCTGGAACAGACAGATGAGAACCTTGCCGTTCGGCGCCTTCGACAGCTCCATGCCGAATGTCGTGCGGCGGAGGAAGCTCGGGCTCAATCCCATGGTCACCAGCGCCAGCGCGCCCGACTTCACGAATGCTCTGCGTTCCATATGAGGTGTCCTCCTAACGCCGCTGGAATTCTGGTGAGCCGAGCGCGAGCCCGAGGATTTGCGGGAGTCCCGTGAGCGGGGGAAGGTTTCCGATCGCTCGCCCCTGCATTGCGGCGCGTCTGCCGCCGGCGTTCTGATTGGGTCGAGTGGTGTTTCTGCGTTCTGCGCTGCCGTCCATTGCGTCTTCCGATCTGGAATCCAGCTGCGACATTGACGGCTCTGGCGCTTGTGTAACGTCAGGAACTCCCGCTGTCGCGACGTGTTTCGCCAGCAACGGATGCTCACCGGACATCAGTACCGCGCGCGTATCCGGAGAAACCATACCATTGAGAATCGCGGCCACGACGGCATCTACCTGCTTCTCGCGGGACGCCGATCGAACGGTGTCGAGTGCTGGTAGCGCTTTGATCGTGATGCCAGGAAGCCGTCCCGCTCCCGCCGCCATTCCGAAGTTGATGCGATTGAGGATCGCACCGGTGTTCATCCACGACTCACCCGTCTCCGGCCAGCCGTTGGGGGCCTGGTGTCCAAAAATCGGCTGGCCAAGGTAGGCGATGACCCGCGCAGTGCGCGGAGTGCTGTCCGGTTGCGCGTTGAGCGCGCGCGTCGCGCTCACCACTACCTCGAACGGCGACTTCACCTTGCTGCGAAACGCGCGCTGCGAGAAGAACTCGGGCGACGTGATGATTGAGCGCACGACCTCACGGATGTCACCGTCCGTCCTGAGAAAAACCTGTGTGGCGCGGTCGACCAAAGCCTTGGGAGGCGTGTCGCTCACGAAACGCCGGGCGATCTTGGTGGCGATGAAGCGCGCGGTAACCGGGCTGCGAGCAAGGATGTCGAGCACGTCCTCGCCATCCTGCATGCCGCGGCCCGCGGGGAGCTTGTGACCGAGGACGATCTTCTCACCAGCGTCGTGAACCCGGGGCCGAAAGATGAAACCGCCGCCCTGCTGCGGGGGCCTGATGGTCCAGCCAGTGAAAGCACGCGCCACGTTGATCACGTCCTTCTGGGTGTATCCACCGTCGGCGCCCAATGTGTGGAGCTCGAGCAGCTCGCGGCCGTAGTTCTCGTTGAGCCTATCGGCCATGCTCCGCGCGTTGTCGAGATAGAAGAGCATCGCCGGACTCTGCGCCACGGCGCCGAGAAGATCGCGGAACTTTCCGAGCGCGCGCGGGCGGATGACGCTCCTGTCGAAGTCGGTGAGATAGTACGCTTCGGGCGGACCCTTCTGGGCGAAGACGCTGAAGTGGTTGTGCCAGAAATCCGTCATCACTTCCTGGAGCTGCCGCTCGCTCGCGACGGCGCGCGCGACGCGGGACGACTGTAGCTGTGTCACCACCTGGCGCGTGAGGTTGAAGCGCTGCTGCATTTCCCGGCGCATCGCCATGCTGTCGGCCGTACTGAGCGCGCGTGAGCTGTCGGTTCTGTCGCGCCTGACCTCGCGGCGCTCGCGCTGCTGGTCCGCGTATTGACGGAGCAGTTCGTTCTGATCCCGGTTGATGGTGGGATACCGGGCGACAAATACGTCCATCGCCGAATCGTCGATCCGCTCGGGCGAGAGCTGCTGATCGATCCACTTGTCGAGACCGATCGCGCGAACCCTGAGCACATCTCCCGGTTTCGGTCCAAAGGTAAGTCTGCTGAGTGCGTGGATTATCTGTTGATCGGCGGGAAGCTCACGTACAACAGCGCTCGGGATGACCGCACCGGCCGGTGTCGGAGTCTTCGCCACCTGAGCGGCGAGCCCCGCCGGCATGGCGCACCACAGTGCAGCCACGACTGGAAGCAGCTTTCTTGATCGTATGTTCATATCGCTCCTGTTTCTATGCGGTAGACGCATGCCTGCGAGCGATGTTAAGAGTTGCCGCCGTTCGACGATGCGATGCTTGTCGGCTGCGCCACCACCGTTTCGGCATTCGCGCTCTGCCCCAGCCGCTTCGCGAAAATCAGCTTGTGGTCACCGGGCTTGTAGTACTCGTCTACCCGGCCGACCATTTCATATCCGGTTCTCTCATAGAACTGGATTGTCCCTCCGTAAGTCTCCTGCGACGATGTCTCGATCAGCAGCAGCTTCCCACCGCGACGCGCGACCTCCTCCTCAGCGAATCGCAGCAGCCGCTTGCCGACGCCGCCCCTGTGCTTCGACTTGTCGACCGCGATCCAGTAGAGATCGTAGGTGGACTCGGTGAGCGGCGTATGACCGAAGCAGATGTAGCCGAGCACTCCAATGGCGTCGTCGCCGGATGACTCGAGTATGTAGGTCAGATACCCGCTCTCTTCTCCGAGCTGGATCCATTCGTCGATGAGCTCGAGCGCTGTCTCGACTTCCGCGATCGTGAAATTTCCGGCGTTCTCGAGGATGCGGATGACGCCATCCCGGTCACTCGCGACGAGCGGCCTGATGGTCCGGTTCACTGCGCACTCATATGTGTATGGATCGCCCGAGGACCCCGAGCGCAGCCTCCTTCACCGCCTCGCTCAGCGTCGGGTGCGAGTGCACGGTAATGCCGATGTCCTCCGACGACCCGCGGTACTCGAATGCGAGGACAGCTTCCTGGATCAGCTCCGACACGTTCGGCCCGATCATGTGCGCGCCCAGGATCTCGTCGGTCTCGGCGTCGGCGATGAACTTGATGAACCCGGTCGTGTCACCCGCGGTGCGCGCGCGACCGTTGGCGGAGAACGGAAACTTTCCCGTCTTGTACTTTCGTCCGCTCGCCTTCACCTCGTGCTCGGCCAGGCCCACCGTCGCGATCTCTGGCCAGGTGTAAACCACAGATGGCATTGACTTGTAGTCCATGTGCA
>JANMTG010000312.1:0-2631 GCA_031390205.1 Gemmatimonadota bacterium | reverse complement strand
TATCTGGATCAAGGGTGTGCCTCCGGGTCAGCAGCCCGCTCCGACGAATTGTCCGTCGGCCGTCCGCAACCGACCCGCCAACGGCAAGGTGCTGTTTGGCGACGATCCGGGAAAGGCGAAAAAGGGGAAGTCCAACAAGAGCTCAGGCAGTCCAAACGGGCTGGTCGATCTCATAACGAGGAGGATATCAAGATGAAGGTTTTACTCATTGGTCTCGCGCTTGCCGGTATCGGCGCGACAACGCCGCTCGATGCGCAGATGACGGTCCGCAATCCGGCCAGTACGCGCAACGACGATCGTAGCAATACCTCAGGCTCATGGTATTCCGTGGGTCGCGACGCCAACGGCAATTCGATCTACGAGCGCCGCACGCGTGACGGGAACGGCAACATCGTGATCCAGCGTGCCCGTCGAAATTCCAACGGAACGATGACGATCATCAGCACCCGCACCATCCGCAGCGGCGACAATCGCGACAGCGATCGCAACCGCAGGAACTGCGATTATAGCCGCTCGACCAACAGCGTCGGCGATATCCTGTTCGGCAGAACGAACGATCGTGTCTGCGACGACGTGAACCACCGCGAAGACGGGGGCTGGTACCAGGTCGGCCGCGGTCGGGACAACAACTCGATCTACGTCCGCCGCACCCGCGACGCGAACGGCAATCTCGTGATCCAGCGCGCGCGTCGTAATGCTGACGGCACCTTCACAATCTTCAGCACCCGGACCGCCCGCGACAGCGACAAGGCGTGGAAGAAGGCACACAAGGCAGAGCACCGCGAGATGAAGAGCACGCTCTCGAAGGAAGAGCACAAGGATTGGAAAAAGGACGACAAGCAGGAGCACAAGGCCGACAAACAGGCGGCCAAGGGCGGCAAGGGAAAGGGCAGAGGCAACAACTAAACCCGAATGATCGAAACGGCCCCGAGGGATCACTCTCTCGGGGCCGTTTCGCATCCGGTGCGATGTATGCACCTTCATGACTTGATGCAGCGCGCGGTAATCGACAGATATCTTCCGCCCGACCACGAAGCGTTCGTGGCCGCCGAGCCGCCCACGGGGCGAATCATCGTCATCGCCCCGACCCGGGCGGCCTGCGAAACCATCGAGCTCGCGCTCGGGCTCCGCATCCCGACCGTCCTGGAGAAGCAGCACGGTGAGGAGATCAGAGGGTTGGCCGCCGCCGGCAAGGGATTTGGCATCGTCGCCGGTACCGGCACCGGAAAAACCCTCTCGATTCGTCCGATCGCCGAAACCATTCTTGGAACCGACGCGCTCAAGGTTGGAGTTGTCAACCGCGAGCGCGAAGCCACCCCCGAAACGCCGACCTGGAATGTCATCGTCGTTACAACCGGAATCGCGCGCCGCTGGTTCCAGGACGGAGATATCCTCCTCACCGACACCCTCGTCGTTGACGAGATCCACCAGACATCGGCGGAGCTCGAGCTCTGTCTCGCACTCGGCAAGCGCGTTGGCTGCAGGTTCATCTGGCTGTCGGCCACCGTCGATCCGACTTTCTACGCGCGTTATCTCAACGCCGCGGCCGTGCTGGAGAGCTCGGCGTTCGATCCCGCCAAAGCCGCCGATGTAAAGATCGTCCGCAAGGATCCACTCGGCTTCCTCGACGACAGGTTCCTCCAGCAGGTGGTGAAGGAGAGGCGCGGGGTCGGGATGTTCGTACCCACCAGAAAGGGCGTGGAGCAGGCGGCCGAGCTCGTTCGGGAGCGGTTCCCGCGCATCAACACCGCGTTCTATCATGGCGGCGAGCCGATCAGGGTCATCAGGCCGTTTCTCGAAGGCGAAGAAAAGAAGCCCTATTTCCTCGCCATGACCGCCGCCGGCCAGAGCGCGCTCAATGTCCAGGGCCTCGACACCGTCGTGATCGACGACACCCGCTTCAGCAACATCATCGAGCGAGGCAAGAACGTTCTCACCAAGCTCCACCTGGGCGCCAATGAGATTTTGCAGATGGCGGGACGCGTGCACGGGCGAGTGGCGGGAGGGAGAGTCTTCATTCTCTCCGACCGCGACATCCAGTTCTCAGCGCTGCGCCCGACCGCCCCGGAATTCCAGCTCGCGGGGGACTCGGAGCGTGTGGCAATGACCTGCGCCGACCTGGGCGTCCAAGCCGACGAGCTCGAGCTGCCGGTGGCGCTCGACCGGGTGGCCTACCGGAAAGCAGTGACTCTGCTCGAGCGGCGCGGCATCATCGAGAACGGCCGGTTGTCGCGCTACGGCAAAGCGGTCGAGGCGATGCCGGTCGACCGGCCGTGGGCCGAGCTCCTGGTGAACGCTGATGACGAGCTCGTCCCTTATCTCGCGGTGATGAGCTCGATCGAATCACTCCACAGGATGACACGTGAGGAACGGGACCTGTCCGGCGTCACCGTGCCGGGGAGCGACAACCTCACCTCGTATAACCTGTACGCCGAGGCGTTCTCGAGGTGCGGCTACATCGGCGAGGTGTACGGGCTTCCCCGACACCTGTTCGACGAGTCGATCGAAAAGTGGGCCCAGCAGCGTGGGGTTCTGGTGAAGTCCATCGAGGACGCGGCGCTGGCGATGGCGAGCGTCTATCGCAGCCTCGGGATGGAGCTGACGGGAAAAATGGTGAACGCCCGCGATCAC
>JANMTG010000307.1:0-27984 GCA_031390205.1 Gemmatimonadota bacterium | reverse complement strand
CACCGAGTACGCACGGAAATCTTCTGCCACTTCGGAGAAGAGCAGCTCGGGCCGGGCTGTATAGCCGGCGCCGGTAACGCCGCTGGCCGCGGAGACATTGATGGTGGCGCCGGGCACGATCCACCCCTCGCTGAGTAGCGGGGCGATGGCAAGGAGGATTGCCGTCGGGTAGCACCCGGGATTGGCGACGATGTCCGATCCCGGAAGCTTGTCGCGCATGAGCTCGGTAAGACCGTAGGGGGCGGTGGTCGTCGCGCTCGTGCCGGGCCGGAAGTCGGAGGAAAGGTCCACCACTCTCGCTCCCGTTGCGCGAGAGTTCCGCACCCAGGTCGCCGCGGCCCCGTGCGGCAGTGCGGTAAAGACGATCTCCGCTTTCCCCAGCGGAGCATCTTCGGTAGCGACGTAGGTGATATCGGAGCCTCCAATGCGCGCCCGCTGACCGCGCTGCTCCTGAGCGCCGGCGAACGCCAGCTCGAGCGACGGGTGCCGTGCGATCAACTCGCACAGCTCCCGTCCCGCGTAGCCACTGGCGCCGAGCACTCCGACCGGAACTTTATGCATAATGAATGCATAACATTACACGCTGGTTGCGTCAATGATCCGCTCGCGGAATCTGGGCGCAGGTGCTAAACTCCGTGTTCGACATGGCCAACAAACGCGAACGCCACGACACCATTCTCGAGGTCATCGACTCCCGCGTCGTGAGCAGTCAGGAGGACCTGCGGAAGCTCCTGCTCCAGCGGGGTTGGGACGTCACCCAGGCTACCCTCTCGCGAGACCTCAGGGAGCTGCGCCTGGCACGGGTTCCGACAGCCGAGGGGGCGAGATATACCGTTACCGACGGCAGCATCGAGGAGAGCAGGGCCGCCCTCGACACTCTCCTCCCCCAGCTTTTTCTGCGCATCGATGGGGTGAGCGAGATGCTGGTCCTACGCACCGTGCCGGGAGGGGCGCAGCCGGTCGCGTCGGCGCTCGATGGGGAAGGCTGGTCGGATATTCTGGGAACCGTCGGAGGCGACGATACGATACTGATCATCTGCCGCTCGGTGGCGGCCCGGGAGCGCGTCCTGAGACGCCTCCGGTCCCTCGCCGGCGAGCCCTGACCTGTTGACGAATCGGCCCGTTTCGATTAAATATTCATTACTCATGAATAGTTATTGAGGTGAACGTGATTAGAACCATTGCCCTCGCCTATTCGGGCGGTCTCGACACATCGATCATCGTTCCCTGGCTGAAAGAGCGGTACGGCGCGCGCATCATCTGCGTTGCCGCCGACATCGGGCAGGGTGAAGAGCTGGAGGGAGTGCGCGCCAAGGCGATCGCCTCGGGCGCCGACGAATGCTACGTCGAGGATCTCCGTCAGGAGTTCGTCGAGGATTTCGTCTGGCCTACGCTCCGCGCCGGAGCCATCTATGGCCGGAAATATCTCCTCGGCACCTCGATGGGCAGACCGCTCATTGCCCGCCGTCAGGTGGAGGTCGCGCGACGTGTCGGCGCCGACGCTTTGGCGCATGGCTGCACGGGTAAGGGCAACGATCAGGTCCGTTTCGAGCTGACCTACGCGGCGTTCGCGCCCGATCTGCCGGTGATCGCCCCGTGGCGGGAGTGGGATATTCGTAGCCGTGAGGACGCAATCGCCTACGCGGAAGCTCACGGCATCCCGATCACCGCCACCAGAGACAAGATCTATTCCCGCGACCGCAACGTCTGGCATATCTCGCACGAGGGTGGCGTCCTCGAGCAACCCGCGGTAGCGCCCCCCGCCGACCTCTTCATGCTGACCACGGCGCCGGAGAACGCGCCGGACGAGCCGGAAGAAGTCACAATCTCCTTCCAGTCCGGAACCCCCGTGGCCGTGAACGGCCAGGAGCTTCCCGCCGTCGACCTCGTCGTCGCTCTCAACAAGATCGGTGGCCACCACGGAGTGGGCCGCATCGATCTCGTCGAAGACCGCCTCGTCGGAATGAAATCCCGTGGCGTCTACGAGACTCCGGGCGGTACCCTGCTCTACTCCGCGCATAGCGAACTCGAGCAGCTCGTGCTCGATCGGCGCACTCTGGCCGCCAAGGATCTCATCGCGCCACGTTACGCGGATCTTGTCTATGAGGGGCGGTGGTGGACCACAGAGCGCGAGGCCTACGATTCGTTCGTCAGCGTCACCCAGGAGCGGGTTACAGGGTCGGTTACGCTGCGCCTCTACAAGGGCACAGCGTCGGTGATCGGACGCGAAAGCGAGTTCGCGCTGTATGACGAGCGCTTCGTCACCTTTGGCGAAGACGACGTCTACCAGCAGAGCGACGCTGCCGGGTTCATCCGCCTGTACGGACTCTCGGCCCGTGTCCGGGCGATCCGTGATCAGGAGCTGGCGGCACGCAACAGCGCCGACTCCCGGCCGGCAAGAACCGAAGCGCCGGCGACGCTGGCGATCGCTTAAGCAGCCTTCGCTTGTCGGACCACACTTCTCACAAGCTCTGGGGTGGCCGGTTTTCGGTTCCCACTGCGGCTGCCCTCGAGGCCGTAAACCGCTCGATCGGCACCGACTACCGCCTTTGGCCGTTCGATATCAATCTATCACAGGCCTGGGTCGTCGCCTTGTGGGGAGCCGGGGTTCTGACCCTGGAGGAGAGCAAGCGGATCGAGCGCGGCCTTGCCGCAGTTGGTGAGAAGCTCGCGGGTGGTGCCGATCCCCTTCCCTCCGACGAAGACGTGCACACGATGATCGATCGCATGCTGCACGACGAGGTCGGGGATCTGGCGTCCAAGCTCCACACGGGACGAAGCCGGAACGATCAGGTAGCCACCGCCACGCGGCTGTGGTCGATGGACGCGTGCACCAGGCTCGATGGGGCGGCGCGCTCTCTGGAGCAGGTGATGCTGGATCACGCCGCCGCTCTCGAAGACACGCTGATGCCGGCGTATACCCATCTCCAGCGCGCCCAGCCGGTGTCGGCGGCCCACTGGATGCTCTCGCACTTCTGGCCTCTCGAGCGCGACCGGGCTCGCATTGCTTCCGCCTCTCGCGCGGCGGCCGTGCTGCCTTTGGGTTCGGGCGCAGTCGCCGGCTGTGCGTTTCCCGTTTCCCGCGTGCTGTTGCAGGGAAGTCTGGGTTTCACCTCGGTGTCAAAGAACAGCATTGACGCCGTCGGTGACAGGGATTTCGTGGCGGAGCTCCTGTTTGCTGTGGCGATAATTGGCACGCATCTCTCGAGGCTGGCCGAGGACCTGATCATTTACGGATCGAGCGAATTCGGCTTCGTCCAGTTCGGTGAGGCGTTCACCACAGGTTCGAGCATGATGCCGCAGAAGCGGAATCCCGATCCGCTCGAGCTCGCGCGCGGGTCGGGCGCGCGCGCAATCGGGGATCTTACGACCTTGCTTTGCACGCTCAAGGGATTGCCGAGCGGATACAACAAGGATCTGCAGGACGACAAGCGCGTGCTTTTCGACGCTGTCGATACCATTCTTCTGGTGCTTCCCGCTGTCGCTGGAGCGCTCCAGGAGATCCGTTTCAACGCGAAGCGGATGAGGAGCGCGATCTCGAGCGCGATGATGGCGACCGACCTCGCCGATTACCTGGTGGAGAAGGGAGCCAGCTTTCGCGAGGCGCATGCTGCGGTCGGCGCGCTGATTCGCGAGAGTGAGCGCGAGGGCTGTGAGCTGGACACGCTGCCCAAGACGTCGTTTTCCACCGCGCACCCACTGTTCGGCGACGACGTGCTCGACTGGCTCGAGCCCGCGCACTCGGTAGCCCGGCGCGATCTGCCCGGCGGAACGGGTCCCACCGCCGTAGCGGCTCAGCTCCGCTCGGCGCGCGAGGCCCTACGGCCAGCCATTGACGCGGCACGAGGAAACGAGCTGGTCCTGCGGGCGATTTGATTCTTATCTAACGACCGCGGGCTTCTCTCGGTTAAGAGTCGGATTTCGACAGTCCACGGAGCCGTCGCCGTTCAGAACATGAAGCCGAGTGTGATGGGCACGAACTGGATGTTGCCCCCCTCAGCTTCGTTGCGTGAGATGCCGTGGTACCTGGCCTCGATCAATGCTGCCAGAGGGCCCAGGCCAAAGGTCGCGCCGAATCCGGCACTGAAGCCAAAATCATTCTCTGCTTTCGCTCCGGATATGTTGGCTTTGCTATTGTAGAACCCTCCACCCGCGATCAGGTAGGGCTTTGCTGTGGTGCCGGGGAAAGTGTAGATGAGATTTCCCAGAATTCCCATAATTCGCACGTCGGGACTGACGACACTCGCGCCGCCCCCCACCGGGGAGACGGTTCGGCCCGAAAACTTGTTATAGATACCATCAAATCGAACCCCGATGGGAAGATCGGGGACTCCAAGGGCAATAAAGCCGGTGACGGCATATCCTGTAGATTGGGTGTCGCCGAATTTTCCCGTGGGAATCGCGGCACCGCCCGCGATTCCCACTGCGTAGCTTTTCTGGGCCAAGGTCGGTGGCACCAGTACCACTGAAGCGGCGGCGAAGAGGAGGGCAGGGAATAGAGCGGTGGTTGGTTTCATCGTGGGTGCTGGAGGAAGTGGGACGGGGAAATGTACTGGATGTCGTATCAAGAGAGCGATGAGACCTTTACTTAATTATCCTATTAATGTAGGATAGTTTAATGGCTCGGGCCTATACTGTTGGAACCGTTGCACTTGCGCTAGTAACCACCACCAAGTGGGTCGACAACATATTCTCCCACAACAAAGTCGCCGGTGTCGTCCAGAAACGCCAGGGAGTCTCTCGAAAAGTGAGCTTCGAAGGGCTCCTGCAGCTAGCCTTGGGTCTCACCCTCATCAAAGACCTCAACATCCCGGCCGCAAGTGCCCTCCGGCTCGCTGCTACTCTTGCCGAAACAGGCGGTCATCACCGCACTCCCGCCGGCATTGGCATCGATCTGGATTTGGCCAGGATCCGCGCCGATCTCGAGACACGTATCGCCCAGGCCGTCGAGATCATCCCCGTACCTAGAAGAGGGCGCCCGCCCCGGTCACCCTCCAGCAAAACGGGGCGCCTCGACTAGAGACGCCCCGCCAGATTACACCAGTGAAGCCGACGTGGCGTTAAGGCGCCTTCGTCACGTTCTCGGCTGCCGGACCCTTCTGACCTTCGACGATGTCGAACTCTACCGCGTCGCCTTCGGCAAGGGACTTGAAGCCCGAGCCGGAGATTGCGCTGTAGTGAACGAAGCAATCCTTCTGCCCGTTGTCAGGTGTGATGAAGCCAAAGCCCTTCGCATCGTTGAACCACTTCACTTTGCCGGTCGTACGCATTCCCTGCTCCTGGAAAATTTGTGTCTCGGGAGCGGAAACTACGCCCGACCCTCGACAATCTGTACGCGGGTCTTGTCCAACCCCGCTCTGGTTTTGAGAGGGAAAACACGGACTTCCTTGCGTCCGCCCGTGCCCGCCCAGCTCCACTTGGATGAGAAAATAGCAAGGTCCGGCTGGGTGGACAATAGAAGATTCAGGGCGTTACGGTACGGACGTTCGTAACGAAATACTCGGTTTCCCCAAAACAGCTGGTCGGAACCCCCCGGTGCTGCTCGTAGGTGATCGACACTCGCTTACCGAGATCCTTCTCCAGCAGCCCCGCAACCGAGTCGCTCCGAACTGTAAAGTTGAAGATCTGGGGCGAAATCGACCCCGGAAGGTTCACCTGCGCCAGTTCCCCTTCCCAGGTTTTGCAAAGCCATCCTTTCTTGGAAAGCTTCTGCACGTAACCGGCGCGGTCCCCTGAAGAATACACATACCCCAGGGTCACCCAGGACCAAAGCGCGAATATCAGAATCGGGGTCAGCACGATCGACAGCGGCAGTAACAACCACTTCCGGCGCGATTTCCTTTTTGCCGGTGCCGGCACGCCCGGGGGCGGGGGCAGCGTCTCAACTCTCTCAGGTGTATCAGCCATCTGATCTCCAGGGTGGGACCGGGAAGGGAAGCGCGCGCCATTTACATGCACTGCCCAGGCCAAGGAATTAGCTTTCAAAATCACCAGCCGCAAGCATAGTTGCCCACCATAATCCGCAGACAGACCGTATCCGCTGAAATCGGTGGCGTCCCCGTAGGATCGACGCATCCGATAGTGGTGCAGTCGATGACCAACACGGACACCGCCGACGCGCCCGGCACGGCGCTCCAGGTAGCCGAGCTCGCGCGGGCGGGGAGCCGGCTGGTGCGGGTCACGGTCAATAACGACGAGGCAGCACGCGCTGTTCCCGAAATCGCCGCGCGTCTCGCTGACATGGGTGTCCAGGTTCCACTCATCGGCGATTTTCACTACAACGGCCACCTGTTGCTGACGAAGTACCCGGGCACCGCCCGCGCTTTGGCCAAGTATCGCATCAATCCGGGAAATGTCGGTGGCAAACGCCGCGACGAGAACTTCAGGACGATCATTCAGATTGCCCTCGACAACCGCAGGCCCGTCCGGATCGGGGTCAACTGGGGCTCGCTCGACCAGGATCTCCTGACGTCGCTGATGGACCAAAACGCGTTCGACGCAAACCAGCGCACCGCCAAGGAGGTCTATGTCGAGGCGATGATCCAGAGCGCGCTTCGATCGGCGACCATCGCTGAAGAGATGGGACTGGGCCACGACCGGATCATCATCTCGGCCAAGGTCTCGGGCGTTCAGGATCTCGTCGACGTCTACAGGCAGCTCGCCGCTCGCTGCGACTACCCGCTTCACCTCGGGCTCACCGAAGCCGGGCTCGGCTCTAAGGGCATAATCGCCAGTACCGCCGCGCTTTCCATCCTTCTCACGGAAGGCATCGGTGACACGATCAGGGTCTCGCTCACGCCCAGGCCTGGCGGCGACAGAACCGAAGAGGTGCAGGTCGCCCAACAGATTCTTCAGTCCCTCGAGCTACAGAGCTTCACTCCGCAGGTGACCGCCTGTCCCGGCTGTGGCCGGACGACCTCTACCTTCTTCCAGCACATGGCCGAGGATATCCAGACGTATCTGGGCGCGCAGATGCCGGTGTGGCGCGACAGGTACCCGGGCGTCATCGAGCTCAAGGTCGCAGTGATGGGGTGCGTGGTAAATGGTCCCGGAGAATCGAAGCACGCTAATATCGGGATTTCGCTCCCGGGGACTTTCGAGGATCCGAAAGCTCCGGTCTACGTCGACGGAAAGCTTCTCGTCACGCTCAGGGGTGACACCATCGTCCCGGAGTTCCTGAAGATTCTCGAGGATTATGTGGAGCGAACCTACGGCACCGATGCTCCGGCAATCGCTTCCTAACGCGAGACCGGGAGCGAAGGCACATGAGCGTCCGATCTACTCTTACCGAAGACTACCTGCCGGGGGCGGTGAGCGTTTTCAGCAGCGGGCTACGGGTTTTCCTATGTATTCGTGCGCGGATCCAATACCCTCGCTACGGGTGAGATTTTTCGGGTAGCAATGTCATACGCCAGACCCTGACACAGTAGTAAGAGGACGGGGCCCCCAGAGAAGCCCGCAGCCGTCAGCCTTAAGGCCGATAGCGGCCCGGCAGGTAGTCTTCAGCAGGCCTCAGAGCTCCTAACATCCCGAGAAATCCCGGTTCAACAAAAAAGCGGTGATTTCCATTTGTTCGCGCGCTACTGCATCCGCTCGAGGTCGCCTGAAACCCTGTCGAGCTCGGTCATGATGGCAGCGCTGAAGCCAACCTCTCGAAGGCGTTCATAGACCGCGCGATACCAGCGGATTACGTTCGCCCTGCCACCACTGAACCGGTTCCAGACCGTATCGGGATCGACCGTTCGCCTCAGGTCGGCGAGGATGCTCGAAGCGTTGTGAACCTTGTCCGCCGCGCAGACCCACTTTGCTTCTTCGCCGGCTCTCGATAGTCGCTCCAGGTAATCATCCTTGCGGTCGTCGCCCGACAGCTCTACTCCGTCGTCGTCGTGCCGCCGGTAGGTAACGGCCAGCACTGTTTCCAGAACGCGCGGACCGAACTTGTCGCCGATCCGCTGCTCCAGCATGTCGCGAGTGTAGCCATCGCGTACGCAATCCTCGATCACGTCGTGCAGAATCCCGGCGACGACGGTGTTGTCGCTCTGGCCGTAACGTGTAAGGATCACCGCTACGTTCGCGGGGTGAGTGAGGTAGGGAAGCTTCGTTCCTTTCCGCACTTGGCGGTCGTGATGCTTCGCGGCAAATGCCAGCGCGTGATTGATGACGTCGGAGTAGCCGCTGACTGTCATTGTCTTGCGGTTGCGAACCAGGATACCAGCCGCTCGAGCCCGCGCTGGTCTTCCTGATCGAATGAATCGACCTGTTCGGAGTCGACGTCGAGAACCGCGAGCAGGTCGCCCAGCGGTCCCGTGACTGGAACGACTATCTCCGATCGCGCTCTCGAATCGCACGTAATGTGGCCGGAAAATTTCTCCACGTCCGGGACGATTATGCTGCGCCGCTCGGCGGCGGCGGTGCCGCAAACGCCGCGGCCGAACACGATCTCGATACAGCCAAGGCTTCCCTGGTACGGACCCACCCTGAGCAGCGCGCCGGGCTCGACGACACGGTAAAAGCCCGTCCACAGATGCCCGAATGCGTGATGGACTAGCGAAGCGATCGTCGCCATTCCAGCAATCTCGTCTCCGATACCATCCAGAATCGCCTCACCATGTGCCCACAGCTCCGCGTATGCACGCGTTTTGGGGATTCCCCTCAGGTCCGGAATGGTCTCGGCCATTGACGGAGCTATCGCGCGGGAGCGAGCTCGGGCTGGTAGCTTCCCGTTTGTCCCGCGGCGGAGCTGATCATCTCTTCACGCGTTTCCAGTTGCGGCATCTCCGCATCCCATAATACGAGTCCGTGAATCCGCATGTCGGCTCCGCGAAGGCTGTCCGCCGCGGTCTTGAGCGCGCCTATGGTTGTATGAGCTAATCGCGCGCAAAGAATTACATCCGGAGCGGGGATGATGCTCGATGCGCTTCGCTGAACGTAGCTGGTCGGCGCGGCGAGGATGATGAAGTCGTAACGGCGCTGCATTCGCGCCAGCTCGCTCCGCACTTCATCCACCACGTGCGGCTCTGGCAATCCGACACGCCGGGTGCCGCTGGGCAGCACGTCGAGAGGGCGATCGCGGCCGATCGTAGTCGCAATCATGGCCTCGGGCCACGTTGCCGCGCCTGTAACTATTCCCGATAATCCGGGATCGGGTCGGATGCGCAGCACGCTCGCGACGCTGCAAGTGGTCGGATCGACATCGACGAGCAGAGTACTCCGCGCTTCATAGGCCGCCGATGCAGCCAGGTTGGCGGCGACAGTCGCGACGATGGCTGGATCGTCACCCGTTATGGTGACGATCGGGACACTTGCGTCAACGGCAGCAATGTGAAGGTAGAGAGTACGATAGCTCTCGGAGACGACGTCGATGAGCGGCGGAGCCTCAACGTCCACCTGCCGGCGGCTACGCTCCACCACGATTTCCGGAGGACGTACGATGGTGAGGACCCGCGCACCGCTCACCTGTTCGGCCTCTCTCGAATCCGCGATGTGCGGGCGCTTGAGCTCGATACCGAAAGACGCGGCAAATCCGAGCGCGAGGGCCAGCACCAGCGCGGCCGCCAGCATTGCCCATGGAGGCGCGCCCACGTTCGCGAGCTCACGCGCTTGTGCCGTCTGACGGTCGATGCCCGCGTTTCTTTGCCGAATCGTGTCGAGCTGGCGCGAAGCGGCGGTGTAAGCCTGCGCCGCCGTTGCGCGCTGCCTGATAAATCTCGCGGTGTCGACCGTTACCTCCGGCTTCGGCACGGGCCGGGTGACAGGCCGGATCAGCGCGAGCTGTCCTCTTACTTCGCCGCGCTTGGCATTGGCAATCCCCTGAATCGCCCGCCCTATCGCCGTCGCCCTGGATGTGAGCGCGAGATAAACGGGATCTACTGCTCCCACGGCGCCGTATGCGTTTCTCTCCCGCTCGATCGAGGCCAGAGAATCAAGGAGCAGGCGGACGCGCGGATCCGCCGCTACCGCCGGAGACGCCGCGAGCGCGCGGTATGAGGTGGGAAGCGGCGCATTCTCAGCCCGCCCGATCAGTCTGTTGAGCGTGGACAGCTCGACGTTCAACGACTCTCTCTGCGCTTTCACCGCCGGTGGAAACGTATCGATGACGATTGGAGGGGCGGGGATCGCGGCCCTCCGCACCACTGCCAGTACCGAATCCGCGGCGGTGACCTCGGCGAGACGCCGGTTCTTTGTCGCGGCTACTGGAGTGGTATCCGTCCGTGGTTCAATTCCGGCGGCGACAGCCTGTGCTTTTCTCGATGCGTTGCGCGGAACGAGAACAAACGCGATCAGCGCAGCTATGAACACCAGACCGCCCACGATCCCGAAAACGGTGACTCTGCGCAGCGAGTTTCTGGCCCTCGCCGCCATCCAGAGGTAAGCCGATCCCCCGCCCATACGTGTCATACTGCGAACGGTCATGACTCAAAAGATACGGTGAGGGGGACAGATACGACAAACGGCGGGAGCCTTTGCTCCCGCCGTTTGTCTTCTCCACGCCCGGGTCGTGCTACTGAACCGTGACGACGCCCCTCATGTTCATCGCGAGATGCGGAACACAGATGTACGGGTATTTCCCCGCTTTAATGTTCGCGAACGAAACCGTGATGGTTTCGTTCGGGTTCATCTTCATGCTGCTCGACAGCTCGCCCATCTTGTCCGTGCCCATATTGGCGTCGAGCTGTGCCTTGACGTCCGCAGGAACGGTGGCGACATCGAACGCAACGTTGTGCGGGCCGCCCGAAACCATGATCCACTTGATCCCATCCCCCTGCTTCACCGTGATGTTGGCCGGCTCGAATCGGTACGAGCCCGTCGCAACATCACCAATCATCTTCACTTCATGGGTGGTGCCGGTAATCGGCGCCATAGCTCCCGACGTTGCCGCCGGAGTCGTCGTGCCGCTGCTCGCGGCCACAGCAGACGTATCAATACCAACCGCGGTCGTATCCCCCGGCCGCTTATCGCCACCGGCGCAAGCACTCAGTGCAACAACCCCAACCGCTACTGCCAATCCGTAGAACCGCATATTCAGGAGGCCTCCGAAGCCGTACCGTTATTACATCGACAATGTTTAATTCGCGAATACCCAACATTGTGAATTTATTCACAAAGTCGTCAAACCGCAATCGTTGCAACGCTTTCCGACTCTCATGATTCGTGCCGAAGACCTCTATCCGCGCCCATGATCGCCATCCCCGCTCTCGATCTTCGGGATGGCGCGTGCGTGCAGCTTGCCGCCGGGTCCTACGACCGGGAAGTCATCCGGATTCCCGACGTAATCGGGGTCGAGCTGGCCTGGCGGCAGTACGGATTTCATCACCTGCATGTCATCGATCTCGATGCCATCAGCGGTCGGGGAACCAACGCGGAGCTCATCCGGACGATCCTTAGCCGAACCGAGGCAGAAATGCAGGTCGGCGGAGGCGTAAAAACCCGCGAGGTCATTCAGGAGTTGCTGAATGAAGGCGCCGAACGGGTAGTGATCGGCAGTCGCGCCCTGGAAGATCCCGATTGGCTCGCCGAGATGAGCGGGCTGTTTCCCGGATCAATCATCGTGGCGGCTGACGTGCGCGATCGGAAAGTTCTGGCTCAGGGGTGGGCACGGGCGCGGCCGATGCTGGTGCTCGATCTGATCGACGAGCTCAACCGGCTTCCGCTGGCGGGGCTGATCGTGACCGCCTCGCCTGACGAGGATGTGGCAGGCGGATCGCATCTGTCTCTCATGGAAGATGCCGCTGAGTCCGCGGACTTTCCGGTGCTGGCGGCGGGACCGTTCTCGAGCATCAACGACCTCCGCGCGATTGCCGATCGCGGTGTATCCGCCGCGATAATCGGCGCGGCGCTCTACGCCGGCGGCATGGACCCGCAGATTGTCGCCGAGGAGTTCGCCGAGTAGCTGTATCCGCCGGCGCGCTTTGCTCCGTTCGTCAGAACAGCGAGAGCGTGCGAGGACTCAGCTTTGAGGGATCGCCAACGTACGCGAACCGGAAGCCTTTCATGTATCGCCGCGCGACGCGCTGAACTGCTTCCGGCGTGATGTTTCTCAGATCACTCACGAATCTGTCTGCCGCGCGATAGTCGCCTTCATACAGCTGCGCCCTGGCGAGGAAGTCCGCCTGCGCCGCATTCGTTTCGTTGTCGAGAAAATACTCGGTGATGAATTGCTGCTCCATCTGCCTAAGTCCAACGGGCTCAAGCATCCCCTGTTGAAGATCGTTGATCGCGGCCCGCATCAGCTTGAGCGTGGTGTCCGGCGAAACCGTCGAGACGTAGAGGCCCCCTACTGTCGCGGCTCGGTCGACGAACGGCGCGTGGACATCATAGGTGAGGTTTTGACGCGTCCGTATCTCGGCGAACATGCGGCCGGTCAATACGGATGTGGCGACGCGAAGCGCCCGATAATCCTCGCCGGTAGCCAGCGGCCCGCTGTAGTAGCCGATGATGTAGTTGGTTGGAAGCTGGCGACGCTCGATTACGAACGCTGTCTCGCGCTCCGGAACACGCGGTGGCAGAGTCCACTTGTAGCTGCCAGCCGGGAGCTTCCCGAGCGACTGATTGACCAGCCGCTCGATGTGTGCGCGATCCACGTTACCAACGACCACCAGCAGCATCCGCGAGGTGACGAACTCTTTCCGGTGATACTCCCGGAGGGCAGCCGAGTCGAGAGCCTGGATCGACTTTTCGTTGCCCACGACAGAGACCGAGTACGGGTGTCCCGCGAGCGTGATGCTGTCGGCGAGAAGACTGGCCAGCTCGTCGGGATCGTCGCGGCGTTGCCGGATTCCCGACAGGTACTGAGCCTTCACCAGATTCACATCCGCACTTCCCAAGGAAGGGCGCATTACGCGGTCGGCGAAAATCGCCCAAGTGGAATCGAAGACTTCGGTACTCGATCTCAGCCCGAACATTGTCCAGTCCGCGGCAGCACGGATGACGATCTCGCTTCCCAGTCTCGACATCGCGCGACGCAACGCATTCCTGGGATAGTGCTGCGTCCCGCGCTCGGATACATCGAGCAGTATCGGCTCGATTCCGGCGTTCGCCTCGGTCACCTGCCTGGCGCCGCCCAGCAGGTACAAATTCGCTGCGACGACGTTGTTGGCGGCGTTCTGGCGCAGGATCACCCGCACTCCGGAGACATCGAAGCTCGTAGTGAGGGGCGCCGCGGCCGCCGACAATGCCGACAATGCCAGCGCAATGGTGAGGAGCATTTAGCGCTTCCCTCCACCGAGGAGCTCTTCGGGAGCGAGCTTCAATGCCTGGCGCGCTTCGGGGGCGATCAATACGCCCGCGATGTGAGGTTTTCCGAGGATGTACCGGTTCGCATAGGAGCGAAGATCTTCCAGCGTCTGTTGTGCCATGTAATCGACATATCCCATGTAGTACTCGAGACTGGCGACGCTCCACCAGAAACCGAGCGTGTGTGCGAAGCCAGATGAGCGTTCGCGGTCGAAGGCAGAAGTCACGGCGCGATGCGCTTTGACGGCTTCCAGTTCCTCGGAACTGAAATAGCCGGGAGAATTAAACTTGGCGATCTCGGCATAGAGTGCCGTTAGCGCCTCACGGAGCTGCTCGGGCGATGTCTGTCCGCTGATCGTGATCGGGCCCGTGTGATTGAGCGTGTAATAGTTGACAGTCACGCCTTGCCAGAGTCCGCTGTCGACCAGTTTCTGCTGAAACTGGGAGCGGGGATCGTTCAGCACATCCGAGAACACGTCGGCCGCGTAGGTTGCCTTCGGATCCTTGCCCACGCTCGGCCCCTGCCACTGGATGAGGAAAGTCACCGCACCGACCGGGGATTCCACGATGACGCCTTCACTCTTCGTGAGCGCCGGTATGGGCGGAATTGGATCGGCCACGAACGGATCCGCGCCGCGCGCCCAGCTGCCGAGCTCGCGCTCTGCCAGTGCGAATACCGACGCCGGATTAACATCGCCCGCGACGATCAGCACCGAGTTGTTGGGGACGTAATACTTACGCTGTATCGTCCGCATTTTCTCGGGGGTCGTGGTGAGAATGATCTGCCGGCTCCCGATTGTGTTCTTCCGACTCAGATTGCCGGGATAGAGCCGGCGGTCCATCTCCTGGGTGAGTCCGAAGAACGGGCTGGACTCGTTGCGATTGTACTCTCCGATCACAACCTGACGCTCTCGCTCGAGTTCGTCCTGCCGGAACAGCGGCTCGCGCAGCGCAGCCGCCAGCAGCGCGATCGCGTCGCCTGCCTTATCGGCGGGAACTGTCAGGTAATAGTTGACCCGCTCCTCCTGGGTTGTGCCGTTGAACACCGCGCCGAGATCGGACATGCGGTCGAGGAACTGACTGGGCTCGGGATACCTGGAGTTCGCCCGGAAAATCATGTGCTCGTACATGTGCGCCAGTCCTTCGTACTCGGGCGGCTGCGTGAACGAACCGTTCCTAACGTTCACTTCGACCGTCGCGAGCGGCACACCATGATTCTCGACCACGATCACTTCGAGACCGTTCGACAGGACTTTGCGCTGGATGATCTTTTCGAGCTCTGCTCTCTGCCCCCACGCGGTTGTGGAGGAGATGAGAGAAATCAGGAGCGCGAGAGTGGCGCGGTAACGGAGGATACCCTTTCTTTCGGACATGTCAGATTCTGGGAGTGCCCGCTCGAAAACCTACGGACAATTGATTGATAGACTCGACAGCGGGAGGCTCAAGCGCGATGAGCCGCTTGGACAATACACCACTTTCAGGATTGGTGGTCCCGCCGATCTCTTCTACGATGCCACATCGACCGACGATCTGGCAGGGGCGGTGACCGCCGCCCGCGATCTTGGGGTCGAGTACTTCGTGCTCGGGCTCGGCGCCAACATCCTGGTCGGCGACAAGGGGTTCCGCGGTCTGGTCATACGAAATACCTCGCATCATCTCCGATTTTCCGACGCCGGCAAGCTGTGGGTGGAGAGCGGCGCGGTGATGGCGAAACTGATACCTCAGGCTGTCGAGCGGGAATGGTCTGGCATCGAGCACTATGTCGGAATTCCGAGCACAGTCGGCGGCGCGGTGTGGCAGAATCTGCACTTCCTCTCCCCAGCGCCGGAGCGCGAGCGTACCATGTTCATCGCTGAGGTCTTCGAGTCCGCCGAGTTGCTGACGGAAGAAGGCGACCGTCGCACGGTCGACAGGGAATACATGCAATTCGGCTACGACACGAGCACTCTTCACAAGCGCCGTGACATCGCGCTGGCGGTGACCTTCCAGCTGGAGCGCGCCGACAAGGCGGTGATGCATCGCATCATGCAGGAAAATCTGAGCTGGCGCGGAGGTAAGCATCCATGGCTCGAGTACCATCCGAGCGCGGGCTCCATCTTCAAGAAGATCGAGGGCGTGGGAGCTGGTCGTCTGATTGACGAGGTCGGGCTCAAGGGCTTCAGGCAGGGTGACGCTCAGATCTCCCACATTCACGCCAACATCATGGTCAATCTGGGAAAGGCGACCGCGAAAGATGTGCGTCAGCTGATCGCCATTGCGCAGGAGAAGGTCGAGAAGCGGCATGGGCACCATCTCGATGTAGAGATTGGATTTATCGGGGAGTTTTAGAGGTTCTTCACGGATACATCCTGAGAAGTCCGTACGTGCCCACCTCTACATCGAGGCGCGGTTCTAGGTTCGCTCTTTTGCCTACCGAGGGTGGGGACCGTCCGCCAGACCTAAGCGAAACACTCGCGCGCGCACGCTCCCGCAGGGGTGCACGACGATGCCGGGCTGTGTGGGGCTGGGCTCCGCCCGAGCGAGCGTAGCCGCCGGAGTCGACATCCCCCGACTGACCGCGCAAAGATCCGTAACAACAAAGAGAACGCGTGCCGGGGGAAATGCTCACACCGCGGCGAGCTGCTCTAGCTTCTCGGTTGCCGCAGTCCACCGTTCGAGGATGTTGTCGAGCTTCCGTCGCAACGGATCCAGCTCGTTGCCGGCTACGAGCGACTTCTGCATGCCTTCGCGCGTCGTGTACAGCTCCGGATCCTCGAGCAGAATGGTGAGCTCGGCGATTCTGCTCTCCAGCGCCGATATCTCCTTCTCGAGGTCTTCGACCTTCCGGCGCGCGGCGCGAATAGTCGCGCGTGTGTGATCTCCCTCCACATCGCGCCTGCGCGTCACTTTTCGCTCCTGCACGCGGCGCAAGGATTCCTTTTCCGCTGCGGCAATCGCCGCGGCGTGCGCGCGCTCGCGGCTCTGCTCTTCCCACTCTCCGAACGACCCTGGAAAATCGGTGATGTGCTGCTCGTGCAACACCCAGACGCGAGAGGTGAGTGCCTCCAGCATGGCGCGGTCGTGACTGACGAGCAGGATTGTTCCCTCGTAGGAGGAGAGCGCGTCCTCCAGTGCTTCCACGGATTCGATGTCGAGATGGTTCGTAGGCTCGTCGAGGAGCAGGAAATTCGCGCGGGTGAGCACCATCATCGCCAGCGCAACTCTGGCCCTCTCGCCACCTGACAACGTGTCCGCGTACCGCTGTGCCTCATCGCCGGAAAACCCGAAGCGGGCGAGGTGTCCCTGTACCATCCGCCGTTCCCACTGGGGGCGTAGCTCACTGATTACCTCGAACAACGTCTTGTCGACGGGCACCTGCGCCATGTCCTGGCGGTAATAGCTCGGTCGAACCGATCCACCCAGGCGGAGCTCGCCCTCCGTAACCTCCCGGTCTCCGACCAACGCGCGGAGGAAAGTGGATTTCCCACTCCCGTTCGGTCCGACGAAGCCGACCACCTCTCCACGCTGGATTGTGCCGGTAAAGCTCCTGATGAGCGTTCGCTCGCCGACGGCTATGGTGACGTCGCGCGCGATAGCGACCTGATTTCCGCCTCTCTCCGACAGCTCAAGGCGCAGCCCCATTGCGCCGCCTTCCTCGGCCGTAGGTCCGGTGAGGCGGGGAAGACGACTGAGGCGTTTGCGGCGTCCCTTCGCCTGTTTCGTGTTCTGCCCAGCGATGTTCCGGCGGATGTAATCCTCTTCATCGGCAACCACCTTGCGCTGTTTCTCGAACGCGCGCTGCTGACTCAGGCGGCGCTCTTCCCGCTGAAGAACGAAGGACTCGTAGCTTCCGGTGTAAGGCACCGCGCTTTCTCCTTCCAGATGAAGCACGTGGTCCACAACGTTGGACAGGAACGCGCGGTCGTGGCTGATCAGCAGAATCGTTTTCCGGGTGTTCTTCAGGTAGTCCTCGAGCCACTGCGAAGTCTCTAGATCGAGGTGATTCGTCGGCTCGTCCAGGAGCAGGACATCCGCCGCGCTCACCAGCTGCCTCGCCAGGCCAAGCCTGCCGCGCTCTCCGCCACTCAGTTGCGACAACGGCCGCGTTCGCGCCCTCTCCGCGTCGAAGCCCAGACCCTGTAGCACGGCATCCACGCGAGGAGCAAAGGTGTAACCGCCTTCCCGGTCGAAGCGCTCGAGATCACGATCATAGCGCGCGAGCATCTGCGGTGTGGCGCCTTCGCCCACCGCGGCGAGCTCGGTCCCTTGCTCCGCGAGTGAGTGCTCGAGAGCGAGAAGCGCCGCGTACTCGCCCGCGCCTGCCTCCCACACCGTTTGTGCCTCCCCGAAATCGCGGTGCTGCTCGAGGAGCGCCATCTTCAGGCCCGGATGGCGGGTGATCGTCCCTTCCGTCGGCTGTTGAGTCCCCGTGATCAGGCGAAAGAGCGTGGTCTTTCCGCTTCCGTTGCGACCAAGGATTGCCCAACGGTCACCTTCGCCAATGGTGAAGGTGATTTTCTCGAAGATTCTCGTCGCGCCAAACTCTACACCGACGTTTGATAGCGATATCTGGGTCAAGAGTTGAGAGCACCCGCGCAGGCGGAGAGGCACCGCTCGAGGGACTCGACGGTGTGATCGCCCATGTGTCCGATTCTGAAAGTGGAGCTCTTGAGCTTCCCGTAACCGTTGCCGACGACTATTCCGCGCTCCCTGACGCTCTGGGTGAAGCCCTCGGCCGGTAGATCGCCTGGAAGCCTGATCGTCGAAACTGTCGGTGACTGGGACCCGAGCGGAGCAATGTTCACCAGCTTCTTTCCGGTTTCAGCGCCCACCTCGGTTATCCATTGCTGCGCGCGCGTCGCCATTGCCTTGTGACGCGCCCATCGGCTCTCGATTCCTTCGGCTTCAATGGACCTTAGCTGCGCCTCGAGTGCGTAGAGGAGCGAAAGCGCGGGTGTGCTCGGAGTCTGATTTCTCCTCGCGTATGCATCCAGCTCCACGAGATCGAAATAGACGCCGCGGCCCTGCGTGCTCGCTGCCCGATCGATGATCTCCGCCGAAGCTACGGTGAAAGCCAGCCCTGGTGGCAGCGCGAATGCTTTTTGAGATCCAGTGAGAGCGTAATCCAGCTTCCATTCGTCGAAGCAAAGTTCGGCGCCTGCGGCGCCGCTGACGCTGTCGACGAGACAGAATGCTCCGTGGCGGTGAGATGCGTCGGAGATCGCTCGAACATCGTTGAGCGCGCCGGTGGATGTCTCCGAATGAACCACGGTGATGGCAACGTATTTCCGGATCGCCAACCGTTCCTCGAGCTGCGGAACCGCATGGACCTGACCCCATGCGACCTCGTATCTGTCGACGTCACGGCCGCACATCGTGGCGATGTGCGCGAAGCGCTCCGAAAACGCGCCGTTCACCAGACAAAGGATTCTTCCCGCCGGAATCGCGCGAATGCCCGCCTCCATCATCCCGGTGGCCGAACAGCTGTTGATGAGAACAGGCCGGCTTGTCCTGAAAATCGCCCGCAGGCCCTGCTGAAGTCGTTCGAACAACTGCTCGAATTCCGATCCGCGGTGCGAGATCATCGGTTGCGCCATCGCCGCCATGATCTCGGCGCGAACCTCCGTGGGCCCGGGCAGAAAGAAAGTCCCGAAAGGCTTCGTCATGCGATCACGAGCTCCCGCAGTTGGTCAAAGCTCTCCAGCACATAGTCCGCCGCGGCTGTCACCGATTCCCGCCGGATGAAACCCGTGAACGCGGCGAATGCATCCACCACCACGGCAATCTCGTAATCAGTGATCCCATCGCCCACTGCCAGAACAGGGCGTGGGAGCCCCAGGCCTGCTATGGTTTCGCGCTTCCCATACTGGCGCGTAAGCAGCGAGCTCTCGTCGAACCCGGCGTAGTCACCCCGATCGTCGAAATAGAGCCGCACCGCATGCACGTGATCGGCCCCTACGCCGAGCTCGGAAGCGAGGGGCAGTATCGCCTGCTCGAACCCTCCACTGGCAATCGTCAGGTTTACTCCCTCCTCACGTAGTCGCGCCAGAGTTTCCCGGGCCATCGGCGCTATCCGCTCAACATACACTCCCGCCAATTCTTCGATTTCAGCGCGGGTCGGTCTCACCGAATTCAGCCGCTCACCGTAGATCGCCTCGATAGGAATCAGTCCCTGCATTGCTTTGTTCGTAAGCTCGGCGCTCCGTGCCTCCGCGACGGGGCCGCGCAGAGATGCGAGCCAGTCGATGCCTTCGACTCCCGTCAGAGTCGAATCCACATCCAGCACCACGGAGTTGAACCGCTTCACAGTATGTTGCCGGGCGCGAGGATACCGAGGGGATCCAGCTCCCGCTTCACGGCCGTCATCATGGAGATCTGGAGTGGGTTCATCTGCAGAGGGAGCCACCTGCGCTTGATCTTTCCAATGCCGTGCTCCGCTGCCACCGTGCCGCCCAGAGCCAGCACCATCCGCAGAGTCTCCTCGATCACTCCTTCTGTGGTAGTGAGCTCGCTGGAGTCGCGAGCCAGAAAATTCTGGTGAGGATGACCGTTTCCGGCGTGACCGTAGATAACCGGTTGTTCGAGGCCGCGATCCGCGGCTAGCGCGCGCGCCGTAGCGATGGCATCGCCGAGCTTCCGGTACGGAACCGCCCAGTCCGTGGAGATCTTTCTCCCACCGGCTGCGCGGTGCTTCCCCCCTCGCTCGTTCATCGTCGCCGGCACGCTGTGGCGGATGCGCCTCGCCTCCCGTAAGCGCGCTTCGCCATCGAACACGAGCGGCTCCATCGCCGTCGAGACTTCCTCGATCAGCTCGCTCCATCTCCCGAAGGCTTCTTCCAGGTCGCCCGATATTTCCTCTTCGACATAAACCATTGCACTGGAGCCATCCGGCCATCTCGAGGCCTGGTCCGACAACCGCGCGATATCGAGCGCCGGGGAGTCGAAGAACTCAATGCATCGCGGCACGACGCGGGATGACTCTCTTGCCACAACTACGAACCGAAGAGCGTCGGCTTCGCTGCGGAAGGGAACCGCAAGGCCGACCACGCGTGTAGGCAGCGGCAACAGTGAGAGCTCGGCGTCGACGATGATTCCCAGGGTTCCCTCGCTGCCGATGAACCAGTCAATAGGATCGTGGGCGAAGGCGTAGCCGACCGTGTTTTTCTCCAGCTCGGTGCGCCGGAATTCGACGGTGTCCCCGCTCGCCAGGACCACCCGGAGTGACCGGATATGTTTGCGCGTTGCGCCGTATTTGTACGTCCGCGCGCCTGACGCGTTGCAGGCGATGGCTCCGCCGATCGTTGATTCCTCTTCGCTGGTAGGGTCGGGAGCGAAGAGGAGTCCCGCGGTTGCCGTCGTTCGTTTTATTTCGCCGACCAGCGCGCCGGGGCCCACTCTGATGGACTTCGTTGCGGGATCGACCTCGCCGATCCAATTCAGGCCCCGGAGGGAGAGCAGCAGGCCCTTGTCGGTGATGGAAGCGGCGGTCGTGCTCGTCTGAGCTCCAGCGCAGGTGATTGGCGTCCGATCGGTCGCAGCACGTTTGACAAGCTCTATTACGTCGTCAACGGTTTCGGGACGTGCAACCATATCCGGAAGAAGGTGGAGGCCTGACGCGTCTGTCTCATACGCTTCGCGGACGCTCCGATCACTGCTTACTCCGGTGCTCACCCTGGCTGAAAGCAGACGACAGCGGCCGACAACACGTCAGGAAGCTCGAGCAGGGATTGGCGGATAGACTCGCTAACATCACCGTCCACTGACACTGCCGCCAGAGCTTGTCCACCCTGGGCCAGGCGCGCCTGATGATACTCGGCGATGTTGACTCCTGCCTCGCCCAGCAGAGTGCCAACCCTTCCGATAACACCGGGCACATCGTTGTTGGTGAGAATCAGCAAGGTGTCTTTTGGCTGCACGTCCACGTGGAAGGCGCCGATCCTCGTAAGCCGGGGAGCCGCGGCCGGTGGCGCCACTCCGGCGACGGCTATCTCCTGCATTCCGCCGCTCAGTCTCACCTCCACGGCGTAGGGATTCTCCGGAGCTGCTGTCTCGATCGTTGAGAGATCGATACCGCGCGTTTCCGCCATTGCGCGAGCGTTGATGAGATTCAGCCGCTCCTGTTCCACGGTTCCCTCGAGAAGCCCTCGCGCGGCTGACGCGAGGAGCGCGCTTCGGGCCGCGAGCAGCGCCGATCCGCAGCGGAGATCGAGCCTTTGCACGGCGCGGGTGCCCTGTGTGGCAAGTATGGCCCGGCCGACGGCGGCCGCGCGCCGTACCAGGATCAGTGCGGGCTCGATCTCCGACCATTCGCCCCCGACATCGGCAACGTTAATCGAGCGCGAAAGTTCGCCACTGAGGAGAGCATCACGAACGGCAATACACACGTCCACCGCGACGTTGCGCTGAGCCTCGGTGGTGGACGCCCCAATGTGCGGCGTAAGAAGAACATTCGGCAGCGCGCGCAGCGGGTGCTCCGGCCCGAGAGGCTCCTTCTCGTACGCATCGATGACGGCTCCGGACAGGTGATTGCTCTGCAGAGCCTCGAGCAGAGCGTTCTCGTCGACGATGCCGCCACGCGCCATGTTCACCACGATCGACCGCTGTGGAAGCCGTGCGAGCTCGCGCCGCCCGATTATCCCGGTGGTTTCGTCGGTAAGAGGCGTGTGCACCGTCAGGATGGCCGACTGTTCGAGGAGAGAATCGAGAGTGCTCGCCTGCTGAACGCGCAGAGACTCGAACCGCGATGGCGTGATGTACGGGTCGTAGGCCAGCACTTCCATTCCAAAAGCCCGGGCGCGTGTGGCAATCTCTCCTCCGATTCGTCCGAGCCCAACGATACCCAGCGTCCGTCCCTTGAGCTCCGAGCCGACCAGGGAAGACCTCTCCCATTTTCCCGCGTGCATTGTGCTGTCGGCGCGCGGAATGTGACGGAGAAGAGCGATCAACGCCCCGAAAAAGAGCTCGACCACGGCGATGGTGTTTCCGGCCGGCGCGTTGATCACCGCCACGCCGAGAGATGTCGCAACATCCATCGCGATGTTGTCTACGCCAACGCCCGCGCGACCAACCACCTTGAGCTTGGTCGCCTTTTCCAGGAGCTCGGCGGAGATACGTGTGGCGCTTCGGCCTACGATTGCGTCGTAATCACCGATGCGCCTTAGCAGCTCGTCTTTGGGAAGGGTGGGCACCTCGTCGACACGAAGTCGCGTATCCGCGACGAGAAAGGCTACGCCCTCGGCGTCAATTTCATCGGTGACGAGTACGTTATAGGTCACGAGCGGTACACTGATTTGATCGGAACGAGTGTGGGAGTCGCAATATCGCCCGCCTCAGCTTGCCCACACAAGCGAAATACTTCTTGATTCCAAATATCTGTACTTCCAGAGTAAAGCCCTTTCGAAATGAATGAGTTTATGCGCTATCGGTGCGGACGCCTGTGGAGTGAGCCATGGCGCGCGATATAATCTATTCGCCGGCGTGGTGGATTCCCGGTGGACATCTCCAGACGCTGTGGGGAAAGCTATTTCGGCGACAGGCTCCGGCACCTACCAACCTCGAGCGATGGGATACTCCCGACGGCGATTTTGTGGAAGTCCATCGCTTGCCGGGACCCCGGGGCTCGCCACGATTGATTCTGCTTCACGGATTGGAAGGAACGATTCGTTCGCATTACGCACAGGGTCTCTTGGGCGAGGCCGTACGGAGAGGCTGGGCGGCGGATCTGCTGATTTTCCGCTCGTGCGGCTCGGAAATGAACCGTACGAAGCGCTTCTATCACTCCGGCGAGACCTCTGATCTCGCCTTGGTACTGAACAGGATCGTCAATGAGTTTTCCGATGTGCCGATCGCACTGGCGGGTGTTTCGCTCGGTGGCAACGTACTGCTCAAGTTCCTGGGCGAGAGGGGGAATGACCTTCCCCCGCAGCTCGCGGCGGCGGCCGCTATCTCCGTTCCGTTTGACCTCGGCCGCTCGAGCCAGCGGATCAACCGCGGATTCTCGACGATGTATCAGCGATTCTTTCTCGAGTCACTGAAGCGGAAGGTGCGGGAGAAGGTGGTGCACTTTCCCGATCTCGCCCAGCCGGAGCGAATTGCCGGGCTTCGCACCCTGGAAGATTTTGACGACGTCATCACGGCACCGGTGCACGGGTATCGTGACGCGGAAGATTATTACACGCGCGCGAGCTCGCTCCCATCACTTTCCGGAATTAGGCTCAATACGTTACTATTAAGTGCAGTTGATGATCCGATGCTCCCGCCCGAGGTCCTGGACGAGGTTCGGGAGGTGGCACGGACGAACCCGGCATTACACATCGAGTTCGTCCAAAAGGGCGGGCACGCGGGTTTCGTTACTGGCTCGTTGCCGTGGCGCCCATTTTATTATGCGGAGTATCGTGTCGGCGAGTTCTTCGCCGAATGCTTTCAGCGGATAGCGGTATCGGTGCCGGTCGCCAACCAAGGGAGTCGATAATGCGTTTCCTCACAGCAGGTGTGGTTCTTCTTATCGTGTTCTCCGGATGCACTAGCAATCAGATGCCCGGCGGAGCTGTCCGCGCACATCCAACGCCACCTGATGCGGCGGGAGCGCCAACGAGGCTTGTCGCGTCTCCGCGACACGGCGAGTGGGTAATGATCCGCACCGGGCCCGCTGACAGTCTTCGCGCCTGGGTAGTGTATCCCGAGCGAAGCACGAAGGCTCCGGTAGTCGTTGTGGTGCAGGAGATTTACGGACTCACGCCGTGGATCAGTAGCGTCGCCGACCAGCTCGCGGCTGACGGTTATATCGCGATCGCGCCCGATTTCCTGACGATGAAGAACATTCCCGAGGGTCCCGACAGCGTGGTGGCCCCTCTCGCGGTTGCCGCTACGCGCAGCCTCAACATGGCGGACGTGCAGAGGCAGATCGATGCAGTGGCCCGGTATGGAATGTCGCTGCGGGCCGCACAACAGAAGTATGGAATCGTTGGGTTTTGCTGGGGCGGAGGGGTGTCGTTCGCCCACGCGGCTCACTCACCAACGGTCGGTGCGGCCGTAGTGTACTACGGTTCCAACCCGGCGCCTCAGGCTCTCCAGTCCGTGCGCGCTCCAGTCCTTGGGCTCTACGGAGGTGAGGACAATCGCGTGAACTCGACCATCCTGCCGGCTGATTCTGCGTTACGGGCTCTGGGCCGGACCTACGTTTACAACATTTACGCTGGTGCCGGTCACGGATTCCTCAGGCAGCAAAGCGGTCAGGCGGGAGCGAACATGACCGCCAGTCAGGCGGCGTGGCCGGCGACGATTGCCTGGTTCAGGAAATACCTTGGCTCCTGAAATCGTGCTTCGGTTTAACGAACAGAATTAGATGGTGACCGCGTTCCGCGTCATTTTTCTCGCTGCATTCATTGGCGGGCTGGTGCTCGCGGTCTTTTCGATGTTGCACGGTGTGGAGCGGGCCCGCAGAAAGAGGAATCGCTCCCGCAAGCCGTCGGCGTTCTTCAACTTGCCGGCGTTGGCGGCCTTTGCAGCCGGGTTTGGCGCGACCGGATATCTCGTCGCGTCACGGACGGCGCTCCCCGTGTGGGCAGTGGTCATCCTCGCCCTTTTCGGCGGCGGCCTGGTGATGGCGGGGATGATCACGTTGCTGGCCCAGTGGGCGTTGCGCGGCGTCACAGGCCCAACCATTACGGACAGCGGGGATATACAGGGACAGCCGGCAGTGGTCACGCGAGAGATTTCTCTCGCCAGCGCAGGCGAGATCTCGTACGACCACCATGGAACGCAGGTTCTGGTGGCCGCTCGCGGTCTCGACACCAGGACCTTACCGGCAGGAACGGAAGTCGTGATCGACCGGATTGACAACGGCGTCGCTTTCGTTGAGGAGTGGGCGGTCGTCGAGCAGCGGCTCTAACCGCTTCGATCAACATATGCCGCTTTCCAAAAACTTCGAAATCGAGTTCGACGTAGTGGTGATCGGCGGCGGCCACGCGGGGACCGAGGCCGCTGTCGCCGCCGCCAGACTCGGCGCCCGCGTTGGTCTCGTCACCAGCGCACTCGAGACCATCGGACAGATGTCGTGCAATCCGGCGATCGGTGGAGTCGCGAAGGGCACTGTCGTCCGCGAGGTCGATGCGCTTGGCGGAATCATGGCGCGCGCGACTGATCTTTCAATGATTCAGTTTAGAATGCTGAACCGGAGCAAGGGTCCGGCGGTGTGGGCTCCGCGCGCACAGTGTGACCGCGGGCTATACCGCCGGTCGGCGAGATCCCTGATCGAGCAGCAGTCAAAGCTGCATACCGTCCAGGGAACAGTGGCGCGCCTCGTCCTCTCGCCTGAAGAAGGGAGAGTGATCGGGGTCGAGACGCTCGAAGGGAGGCGGTTCGGCGCCCGGAGTGTCGTCATCACTACAGGCACATTTCTGCGTGGCCGGATTCACATCGGTACGGAGACAAGAATTTCGGGCGGGCGTGCCGGCGAGAATTCCACTACGCACCTGGCCGAGCAGCTTGAGGAAGTGGGACTCACTGTCGCGCGATTCAAGACAGGAACTCCACCGCGCGTTGATGGCCGGTCAGTGAACTACTCGCAGCTGCAAGTCCAGACGAGCGAGATCGAGCAGTTCGACTACTCGTGGTCGCACTATTGGCCGAGTCCTCGGCGTCAGGGTTCGGAGACGAGACACCCATCGCAACTTCCGTGTTGGATCACCTATCTGGAGTCTCCGGGCAAGCAGATCATTCACGACAACATCGCCCGATCAGCGATGTATGGCGGAGCCATCTCCTCGAGGGGGCCGCGCTATTGCCCGTCGGTCGAGGACAAGATCGTAAAGTTTCCCGACGCCGAGCGGCATCAGGTCTTCCTCGAGCCGGAGGGACACGATACCTCGGAGCTCTATGTGAACGGGCTGTCGACTTCCCTGCCGGCGTCCGTGCAGCTCGAGATCCTCCGCTCGATTCGTGGACTGGAAGACGTTCGGATGAATCGCGCGGGGTACGCGATCGAGTACGACTACTACCCGCCGACACAGCTCGACCCTTCGCTTCAGGTGAAGGCACTCCCTGGCCTCTACTTCGCCGGTCAGATCAACGGCACGACCGGCTACGAGGAAGCAGCGGGGCAGGGACTGGTGGCTGGTCTGAACGCGGCGCTTGCCACGCAGGAAAAGCCTCCCGTCGTGCTGGGCAGACAGACGTCCTACATCGGTGTTCTCATCGACGATCTCGTCACTCGTGGAGTGGACGAGCCGTATCGGCTTTTCACATCCCGATCAGAGTTCAGGCTCACGGTGCGCCAGGACAACGCTCTCAGGCGTTTGGGGGCTATCGGGCTGCGACTTGGTCTGTATACGGAAGCCGAGGAACGCGCAATCGCAACGCGGTTGCAGCACGAGGACTCGGCACTCGAGCTCGCGAATGTCACCAGCGTACAACCCGAACAGGCGGCACCTGTCCTCAGAGCGGCGGGAAGCTCAGAGCTCTCGCATTCGGTGAGAATTGTCGAAGTTGCTCGACGCCAGGAGATTCCGCTCCAGGCACTCTTTCACGCCGTCGGCGTCGGGGAAGAGCTGGACCATGCGGCGCTTGTCACGGCCGATCTCGAAATCAAGTACGCTGGCTACTTCGAGAGGGAGAGGATTCAGGCCGATCGCATGAAGCGAATGGGCGACTTCGCTCTCGACACTGAACTGGAGTACGATGACATGCAGTCGCTCTCGCTCGAGGCCAGGCAGAAGCTCGGCGCCTTGAAGCCGCGCTCGCTCGCGCAAGCGTCGCGAGTACCCGGGGTGAGTCCCAACGACCTGCAGAATCTCGTCTTCGAGGTGGAGCGGAGGCAACGCCTGGCCATCAGACGGTAGCTTCGGCGCGCATCGAGCTCCACTGAATGAGCAGCACCGCGGCGGCGATCAGTACCCCGCCGATCAACGTGGTCAAGGTAAGACGGTCGCGAAGCACTACTGCGCCAAGTATCGCGGTGAAGAACGGCTCCACCGTAGCGATGATCGCGGTTCTCACGGGACCGAGGACTGCCAGACCTTTGATCAGCGCGGAAAACGCGATCACGGTCGAGACGAGAGAGAGCAGGAATATGTTCGCCCACACGGAAGCACCGGCCGGGACGTGCAGGTTTCCCGTAAGGAGCGCAGCCAGGATAAAAGAGATTCCCGCCCCGATTACCAGCAGAAAGGCCGACAGCATCGCGGGGACTCCGCTTTGCACGTGTTCGAGCGCCGGCAGATAGATGGTGTACAGAAGTGCGGAGCCGAGTGCGAGAGCGACTCCTACTGGGTGAAGCTTCTCCGCCGATGGCGCGCCGACCATCACCGTCACTCCTATCAGCGCCATCGCAAGTGCCGTTGTGCGGACGAGAGTCAGTCTCTCCGTCCGGCGTACTGCTCCAAGCAGCGCCACCCATGCAGGGTAGGTATAGAAAAGAAATGCGAGTGGTCCGACGGGGATGTATTCGAGGGCGTAGAGACTCAAAAAGGTGATTATTGCCTGCCCGATCCCGCCAATGAGCACGAGCTGGACGATTTTGAATCGCGGGATGGCTTTCAGTTGACTGAGGTGCGCGATTGCACCGAGTAGCAGTGACGCGAGTATATACCGCCACGCCATTGCGGTGACGAGAGGAAGTCCCGCGCGGGTGATGAGAAGCGTCAGCACGGAGATCGAGCCAAAGCCGAGGGCGGAGAGGACAATGAGCATCGTCGCCCTTCCAACCGTTGCCTGCGATGTTTGCACGAGGCGCAATGTAGCGGGGACTATAAAACGCGGCCATTTTGCACGAAG
>JANMTG010000283.1:0-2388 GCA_031390205.1 Gemmatimonadota bacterium | reverse complement strand
GTACGCTGGAATCAAACCGAGTAGATAAACGACGAGCAGCACCGCGTATCTGCGCAATGAAACACGCGTCCGAATCGGGACTCACTGGCCGATGCGACGCAGGTGCGACCCGGTGAGAAGCCACTGCAGCGTCCCGCTCCGGGCGGTGACGCGGGAATCAAACTCGAGAAGAGCTGCGCCGCCTTTGCTCATTTCGACTCGCGATTCCCGCGCTTCGGTCATGAGCCACGTGACCAGCATACCGAGGTGAGGCTCGTGTCCAACCACCGCGACGACCTCGGCCGAGTCGTGCTTCTTGAGCCAGTCGACCAGATCAGAGGGATCGCTTCCGGGCGAGAGCGCTTCCACGGTGCTGACAGTTAGATCATCGTAGGCCTTGGCTACGATTTCCGCCGTCTGTTGGGCTCGCGCCAGCGGACTGGCACCAATTACGTCCAGGGTTTCAACGATCTCCTGCAGACCGGCGGCGACTTCCTTCATCTTTCGCTTTCCAGCTTTCGTGAGCGGCCGGCGCGAGTCGTCCTCGCCGGTTGCGGCGAACTTCTCGGCATCTTCGGCGATACCGTGCCTAATGATCAGTAGCTGCATATTCACTCTTGTTCAGTTGCCTTTTCGGTCTTCCCCTTCCCACCGCTTCACTAACCTCTGCTCGACTCCGAGGTGATCGAGCATTCTGGCGACAACAAAATCGACGAGATCTGAAACCTGCTTCGGTCGGTGATAAAACCCGGGCGAGGCTGGCATTACAACCGCACCCGCTCTTGTCAGCCGCAGCATGTTCCCGAGATGAATAGCGCTGAGCGGCGTCTCGCGCGGCACGAGCACGAGCTTCCGTCTCTCTTTAAGAGTCACATCCGCGGCGCGCTCTATCAGCGAGCGTGATGCCCCGACGGCAATCGCGGACAGCGTGCCCATAGAGCACGGGCAAACGATCATCCCAGAGGTCAGAGCCGATCCCGACGCTGGCGCCGCGCCACGATCGTCGTTCGCAAACGTTGATACGCAGGAATCCCACCCGTCCTTTCCGACCGCGGCCCTGAGGGCGTCCATTGACGAAATGCCGGCTTCGGTGTCGAGCAAGCGCATCCCGTACTTCGAGACGATCAGCGACACCGGCCGGTGCGCGGCGGTGAGCTGCTGAAGTAGCCGGACCGCGTAGGGCGCGCCCGAAGCACCGGTGATTCCAACTACGAGTGGCGGAATACCGCTCATCGCAGCAGCCGCTCGGTAAAGACGAAGCCAAGGAACACCATGCTGATCACGCCGTTCATCGTAAAGAACGCCGCGTCGAGCCGCGAGAAATCGCTCGGGTTGACCAGGGAGTGCTCGTACAGAAGAAGCGCCGTCGCCACCGCTACCCCAATGAAATAGATGAGACCGGCGCCGGCACCAACACCCGCGACGGCGAGCCCGGCGACCGTCACGACGTGCAAAACCCGCGCGATCGACAGCGCGCTTCCCTCCCCGAATGCGGCGGGGACGGAGTGCAACCGGTTCTCGCGATCGAAGCTCACATCCTGTAGTGCGTACAGAATGTCGAAGCCTCCGACCCAGGTCGCCACCGCTACAGCCAGCGCGATCAGCATCCACCAGGGGCTGCTCCACGCGCCCGTAGTCGCGAGATACCCACCCACTGGCGCAATCGAGAGTCCCACACCCAAAACGAGATGTGACCAGCGCGTGAAGCGCTTGGTGTAGCTGTAGAAGAACACCCACGCAAGCGCGACCGGCGCGAGCAGCAGGCAGAGGAAATTCAGCTGCCAGGCGGCGATGCCGAAGAGGACCGATGCTATCCCAACGGCGACGGCCGCTTCGCGGACGCCCATGGATCCCGCCGGGATCTCTCTCGATCGTGTCCGCGGGTTGAGCGCGTCGATCTCCCGATCCACGATGCGGTTGAATCCCATCGCCGCGAACCGTGCCGCCGTGAACGCGAGCACGACCCACACCACATCGAGGCCGGTGATTGGCGCGCTCAGGCTGGCGAGCACGACACCAACCAGCGCGAACGGAAGCGCGAACACAGTGTGTGGCAGCTTTACGAGATTCACATGCCGGATAAAAGCGCCCGCCCGCCCCTCCTGCACGCTGAATGTCTGACCTTCGCGGCTAGCCGTCATTTGCCTGCCATTGCCCTGAGCGCACGCCAGGTCCAAGGCCGAGCTTCGACCACATCGCATCGACCCGCTGATTCGTCGGTTCATCCATCTCCATCAGCTTCTGCCAGTTTCGCGTGAAGCCTTCCTCGGGCCATTTGCGCGTCGCATCGATCCCCATCTTCGACCCATAGGTGAACGCGCGGCTCGAATGATCGAGCACGTCCATCGGCCCCATCGAGAATCGCACATCGCGCTCGGGGTCGATGTTGTTGAGAGCGACCCACCACGC
>JANMTG010000262.1:0-2631 GCA_031390205.1 Gemmatimonadota bacterium | reverse complement strand
ACCGACCAGATTCGATAGCGCTTGCTGGATTCTCTCGTTGTCCGCGAGCACCTTCGGAAGCGACGCGGGCAGCTCGGTGACAAAATGGATGGATTGCTCCTCCGCGAGGGGCACCAGCGTTTTGAGGGATTCGATGATCAGCTCCCTGGCGTCTATCGCCTCCGGGTCTACCCTCAAGCCACCCGCATCGAGCCGACTCACATCCAGCAAGTCACGGATCAATGCGTCCATTTGCTCCGCGGCCTGAGACATCAAGGCGATGCGGTCCGAAGTTGCCGCGGTATTCCGATCATCCGACCTGAGGACCGCGCCGCTCAGCATTTTTACGGCCGCGACCGGGTTTCTCAGGTCATGAGACACGATCCCGATCATCTCGTTTCGCGCCCGCAAACTGCTCCGCACTTCGTCGTGCAGCCGCGCGTTATCCATCGCCAGAGCGGTCAACCGCGCGAGGTCTTCGGCGAATGAGACTTCGCCCGGGTCGAATCCCCTGTTCTCGCGGAAGAGCGACAACGCGCCAACGAGCTCGCCGCGTGCAATGAGAGGAAGGTAAAGCGCGGCCTTTGGCTTCATCGCAATCAACGCCTCGCGATACGTCGCGTGCGTCGACTCAGCGAAGATCTTCCGCATTGCGTCTTCCTGCACCACCACCGGCGCTCTCGTCTTAACGATTATCGACAGCGGGTGATTAGCACCCGGGAATCTGACGCCCGCCCTGGGAATGGCCCATAAGAGAGTCTCGACTTCTCTCCGCAGATGAGCGACCGAACCGGCAACGAATCCGTTGCCGCCCCGCTTCTCGAGAATGCACCCGTCAGCAAGGCGGGCTACCGCAAGTCGAGTTATGTAGCCGAGGCTGGTCTCGGATCCAAACGCCGAAGCAAGCTTCTCGCCCGCTTCAGCGAGAAAGCTCTGACGCTCCTGATAGAGCTTTCTGACCGTTACGTCGCGCAGTACGACGGCGTAAATGGTAACATCGGCCTGATGGACCTGTGAAATTGCCGCTTCCGCGGGAAACTCCTCACCGCTCTTTCGCAGACCGGAGATCTCCCTTCGTTCGCCCATTCGGCGAGCTCTCACCTCGGATCTGCCGAAAGCAGCGACGTGGTCCTCGTGCCCGGCACGATAGCGCTCAGGCAGAAGGACTTCGACGCGCTGGCCGATTATCTCCTCCGCGGTCCAGCCAAAGATCTTTTCCGCGCCATCGTTGAAGAACGTGACCCGCTGCGAGGCATCCATGCAGATGATGGCATCGGCGGCGATCCCGACGATTTCGGCGAGTACCTCGTTGGTTATCTCATCAGCCATGCATGTAGGGCTTTCCCTTACCTGATTGGGGCCGGTTTCCTCTGATTAATCCTCCATCCCACGACAGAGTCGGCGGTCCGCTACTGGTACGTTCCTCTGCACACAGAGGATTGACCAGTCACGGAGGGAGTCAGTGAGGGAAGCCAACTGGATAAAGATGCCTGCACCATTGCTGAGCAAGAAGGGATCGCGGCGGGATTTTCTCCGCAACACTACCCTTACCGCCCTCGCGGGTGGAACTCTCGCCTGCGCGATTGACGACTCCGACGCTCAGGGTACCAAAGCGGCCGCGGCAGACCATAGTGGCGGCACGATGGCGCCAAACCCCGCGCCTGTTTCCGCTGCCGCCGCAGGCGATGCGATGGACAAGATGCACGAGGCGGGAGTAAAGGCTTTCCCAGCGAAGACCGCCGGCAAAGGGAATCAGCTCTTCCAGCCGCGCATCGAAAAGGGAATAAAGATCTTCGACTTGACCGCGAAGCAGATCCGCTGGGAAACCGCGCCCGGGCAGACGGTCGAGGCCTGGGCGTACAACGGTCAGGTTCCCGGTCCGCAGATCCGGGTGCGTGAGGGCGATCGCGTTCGCGTCGTCCTCAGGAACGAGCTCAGCGAATCCACCGCCATTCACTTTCATGGACTCGAAGTGCCCAATGACCAGGATGGCGTGCCTTTCATCACTCAGCCGCCGATCAAGCCAGGTCAATCCTACACCTACGAGTTTACGGTGCCGAACAGCGGGTCGCACATGTACCACTCACATCACAATGCGGCCAAGCAGGTAGGACTGGGACTCCTTGGCGCCTTCGTCGTCGAGCCGAAGAGCCCCAGCGCCATCGAGCGGTCGGATGTGGATTACGTGATGATCGTCAATGACGGAATGCACGGCTACACCCTGAACGGAAAGGGATTCCCGGCGACGGAGCCGATCGTCGCCAAGCTGGGACAGAAGGTCCGCATTCGGTTCATGAACGAAGGGATGATGATCCACCCGATGCATCTGCACGGAATGCACATGACCGTCATCGCGAAGGACGGTTGGGCACAGCCTGCTCCGTGGAAGTGTGACACGCTCAACGTGGCTCCCGGAGAGAGGTGGGACGTGATCGTCAACTGCAACAATCCAGGGACATGGGCTTTGCACTGCCACATTCTGCCGCATGCGGAGTCCGAGCACGGGATGTTTGGAATGGTCACCGCCCTGATCGTCAAGTAACTCACAAATGACAATCGGCGCGGTGTTACTGGGGGACGAATCGACTCGCGGATGGCGGAATGCGTCCTCTCGAGCGCCAGGATGGCTCCGGCATGTGCTCGGGATCTCGC
>JANMTG010000255.1:0-17144 GCA_031390205.1 Gemmatimonadota bacterium | reverse complement strand
AGCTGATACGGCAGGTATAGAAATCCACCCCGCACGAGCGGCGGCCGCGAGAGGGGAATCATGAGAGTGTCGAGGCGGGCGAATGGGACACCATCGACCAGCTCGAGGCGGCCTCGTGACAGCACCAGCGTGAACCGCTGGCTGGGGCCGTGCACCAGGGCGCCTCCCATCGCGCTCATGAGCGCATCGGCGCGTACCGTCCGCTCTCCCCCGCTCGCCGTGACGGGAACCATCACCTGAGCCGGCCCGTCCCGGACAACCAGCGCAGACTGGGCGGCCGCGGTCTGGAGAAACAGAAGGAGTGCAATCATCGCGTCCGAACCGCGCGCTGCATGTCACGCTCGTCGTCGCGCCGCTTCTCATCGGCGCGCTTGTCGTAGAGCTTTTTGCCCTTGCCGAGCGCGAGCGCGACTTTCGCCCTGCCCCGCTTGAAGTACAGCTCGAGCGGAATGAGCGTGAGGCCCTGCCGCTCCACGGCTCCGATCATCTTGCGTATCTCCTTCCGGTGGAGCAGGAGCTTCCGCGTGCGGGTCGGCTCGTGATTGAAGTGGCTCGCTTTCTCGTACGGGGATATGTGGAGATTGAGCAGAAAAACCTCACCGTCCTGAACGATCGCGTAGGAATCGGTGATGTTGGCCTTTCCATCCCGAAGCGATTTTACCTCGCTGCCGGTCAGTACGACGCCAGCTTCCCAGGTGTCGAGGATATGGTAGTCGTGCCTGGCGCGTTTGTTCCGCGCTATGGACTCCCTTTTCTCTTTCTCGACTGTCTCTGCCATTTGACTTCGTGCTCAAGTTAGACGCAACAACAATTCCGAGAAAGGGCGCGGCGCGCTTGCGTTGACTTCACTCCTCGCGGTTTCTATCTTCGGAGAGCAGGACGCCGGAGTGGTGGAACTGGTAGACGCGCTGGCTTCAGGAGCCAGTGGGTGCAAGCCCGTGGGGGTTCGAGTCCCCCCTTCGGCACTGGACGGATTTGGGACGGTATGTGAGAGGGAAACGGCACTGAGAACTGCCAGGCTTTTCTCAGTTGCAGTTGCTCAACATAAACGGCGCGTCCTTCGACGCGCCGCTCTTGCATCCGGTTCCCTCTCTCAAACTGTCTCGAGAATCGGAAGCCCCGTCTTCCCGCGCGCAGGATCGGAGACCGGCAATCCCACTCTCTCGCGCACCGTCGGTTCGTCGTGCAGCAGGTCGGCGAGCGTTACTGACTGCAGCACATCGTCGATTCTGGTTTGCAGCATCACCCAGACCGGCCGGATGCTGCAGTTGTGCGACGCCGAGCAGCGCTCTTCTTCGACCGGGTGACTCACGCAGTGCAGGTCGAACGTCTCCAGCTCCGAGGCGTGGATCACGTCCCGAATGGATATCTGGGCAGGCGGCCTGGCGAGCACGTAACCGCCCCGCGCACCCCGCGTGCTCGCAATCACGCCAGCCCGTCGCAAGCGAAGCAGAATCTGCTCGACATAGTCGCCCGGCAACCGCTCTAGACGCGCGATCTCGCGACCGTTCACCGGCCCCAGCTCGGTCCGCTTCGCCAGATGGAGAGCGCAAATCACTCCATACTCGGCCCAGGTGGTTATCCGCATGGATTCAGGATAGGGATTCGAGACGGATGATACAAGGGGCCCAAACTGCACCAAACTGCAACTGAAGACTACCTGCCTGGGGCTATCGGCGAGGCGGCTGAGGGCTACGGGGTACAGACCGGGCACATAGGTGAGCGAAAAACCGGCACATAGTTCAGCTTTTACCCCGCCGAAGCTCCGCCGTGGGCGCCACCCGGAACGCCGATCTCCGTCATCTTCCGCATGTCGAGGACTTCGTCGATCTGGGCGTCGGGCAGAACTTGCTCGCGCTTGACGAGATCCCTTATCAGGACGTTCTCCTTTACCGACTGCTTGCTGATCTCCGCCGCGCGGGCATAGCCGATCTGCGGCGCGAGAGCTGTAGCCAGGGCGGCGGAGCGCTCCAGCCAGTACTCGCACTGCTCCCGATTGGCCTCGATGCCCTTGACCGTTTTTTCCGACAGCACCTGTGCCGCGTTGCCGAGAATCTGCATCGCCAGCAGCACGTTGTAGGCGATCACGGGCATCATGACGTTCAGCTCGAGCTGCCCGTGCTCGGCGGCGATACTCACGCACGCGTCGTTGCCGACGACCTGGAAACAAACCTGGTTGACCATCTCCGGAATCGATGGATTCACCTTGCCAGGCATGATCGACGAGCCGGGCTGAACCGCGGGGAGACGTATCTCGTCGAATCCGGTCCGCGGGCCGCTCGCCAACAGGCGTAGATCGCTCGCGATCTTGCTGAGGTCGAGGGCGAGCACCCTGAGCTGCGAGCTGAAACCAGCGACGTCCCCCATGCTCTGCATCAGCTGCACGCGATCCTCCCCCTCGCGGAGGTCAACGTTCGCTGATTCGCGCAGGTGCTTCACCATGAGTGCCGGATACGCCGGCTCGACGTTCACTCCGGTGCCAACAGCGCTGCCACCGATGCCGAGGTCGCGAAGATAATCAGCGGACTCCACGACGCGCTTGAGCCCGCGGCGAAGCGATCCGGCGTAACCCCCGAGCTCCTGCCCCAGGCGGATTGGCATCGCGTCCTGCAGGTGGGTGCGACCGGATTTGAGGACCGCGTCGAACTCCGTCGCTTTCCCCTGGAAGGCGTCGACCAGATCCCCGAACGACTTCTCCAATCCGGCGAGCTCGGTGAGACACGCCAGCCGGATCGCGGTCGGAATCACGTCGTTGGTGGACTGCGCCATGTTGACGTGATCGTTGGGGTGCACAGGCGTGTACGTCCCCCGCTTTTCGCCCAGTATCTCGTTGGCCCGGTTGGCGAGGACCTCGTTGCAGTTCATGTTGTGTGACGTGCCCGCCCCGGCCTGGTACACGTCAACCACGAAGTGCTCGCGGTGCTCGCCGGACAATACTTCGTCGGCGGCCTTGACGATCGCGTCGGCGAGGCGCGCCTCGAGTCTCCCCGTCTCCTTGTGTGTCAGTGCCGCCGCCCGCTTGATGCGGACGGTCGCATCCACGAACGCGGGCAGCGGCAGAATTCCGCTGATCGGATAGTTCTGGACGGCACGCAACGTCTGCACTCCGTACAAGGCGCCGATGGGAACCTCCATCGCTCCGAGCGGATCTTTTTCCGTACGCGTGGCGCCGGGTCGCCTGGCCGCGGGAGCGGTGCGGGTCTTCGCGGTCATCTTCGTTCCGGGTGATTTACGATCGTCATCGTCCCACGATGCGGGCGGTGCCATTGAGAAAGGGGTTCGACAGGCGTTCCTCCGCGATCGTCGTCTCCATGCCGTGACCAGGGTACACGACGGTCTCGGGCGGGAGATCGGCGATTTTCTTCAGCGATTCCGCAAGGTGGGGAGGATTGGAGAACGGGAGATCGGTTCTCCCGATCGAGCCGGCGAACAGACAGTCACCGACCAACGCCATCCCCTGTCCGTGTATCACGACGTGGCCGGGCGCATGCCCCGGCGCGTGCATTACGGTGAACTCGGCGTCCCCCAGCTCGAGGCGCTGCCCATCGGCGAATTCGCGATCGGGGGGCGGTGGCTCCTCGAATGGAACGCCGTATACCTCCGCCTGGCGCGACGCCGCCTCGTACAGCCGGCGGTCGGCGGGGTGGAGGTAAACGGGAACATCCCACCTCCGCTTGATCGATGCTATCGCGCCGACGTGATCCACATGGGCGTGGGTGATCCAGATGGCTTCGAGCTCGGCGCCGGACTTCTCGATGGCTTCGACGAGCCGCTCGCCTTCACCGCCCGGATCGACGATCACAGCCTTTCGCGAGCGATCGTCGACGATCAGGTAGCAGTTCTCCTGAAAAGCGCCGACCGTGAACGTTTCGACGTTCACGTGTAGCCCCCGGCGCTGACGTGCGAGCTAGCCACGGCCTGCTGGGTGGCGTTGCCACTCCCATTCCGCTCCGCTTCCCGGAAACGGGTGATGTACTTATCTGCGGCGATGGCAGCCGTGGTTGCGTCTCCGGATGCCGTCGTCACCTGTCGCGTGAGCTGCGACCTCAGGTCTCCCGCCACGAACAGGCCCGGTATCGAAGTCATCATTGCGGCGTCGGTGACCACGTAACCCATCACGTCGTGATCGAAGTGGCCCGCTATGACACCCGTGTTGGGACGGAAGCCGATGAAGACAAACAATCCGGTTACCGCGAGAAGGTCGCGCTTCTGGGTGACGAGGTTGTGAAGCCTGAGTCCGGTCATCCCGGTTTGAGCGTCACCGATCACTTCCTCCGCGACCGTATCCCAGATGATTTCGATCTTGGGGTTGTCGAACACGTGCTGCTGCAAAATCCTGGACGCGCGGAATTCGTGGCGACGGTGAATGAGGTACACCTTGCTCGCGTACCGCGTCAGGAAATCTGCCTCCTCGACGGCCGCGTCGCCGCCCCCCACGACCGCGACCACCTGTTGCTTGAAGAAAGCCGCGTCGCAGATCGCGCAGTATGAAACGCCCTTCCCCGCGTACTCCAGCTCGCCCGGGATTCCCAGCTTGATCGGAGTGCCGCCGGCCGTGACGATGGCGGCGGGAGAGCGAAATATCCCGCCGCTGTCCGTCTCGGTGTGGAAGTAGCCGTCGGGCATCTGCCTCACAGCGGTGACGCTGGTGGTCTCGAAGAACTCCGCGCCGAACTGCTTCGCATGTGAGGCGAATTTCTCGGCGAGCTCGTGTCCGAGAATCTTCGGAAAGCCGATGACATCGTCGAGATACTCCGTATTGAGCAGCTCACCGCCGGGGAAGCCGCGCTCGAGGATGGCGGTGCGCAGCAGCGCGCGGCCGGCGTAGAGCGCCGCGGTCATCCCCGCTGGCCCCGCCCCGACGATGACTACATCGTAGTCGCGCACAGTCGCCACAGATCTCACCTAGAGAGAATATAACCGGCCCCGCCCTCGCTCCGGGGCGGCCGCCGCTTCAGGTCCGAACGTGACGGCCCCCATCGACGATGATCGTCTCGCCCGTCACGTACTCCGCGCAGATCAGGTACATCACCGCCTGCGCGACGTCTTCCGGACTCCCGAGCCGGCCAAGGGGCGTCGTCGAGATCAGCTTGTCGGCCTGTTCCTGCGTCCATCCTTCAGGGAGCAAAACCGGCCCGGGAGCGACGGCGTTGACGCGAATTTTTGGCGCCAGGGCGTGGGCGAGACCGCGCGTCATCTGCACAATTCCCGCCTTGGTGATCGCGTGAGGGATGTAGCCCCTCCATGTCTCGAACGCGGCCAGATCGGCAATGTTGACGATCACCCCTCCACGCTCGCCCATCATGCGTGCCGCGGCCTGACAAAGAAAGAACGGCGCGCGGAGATTGAGCGCGAACATCGCGTCCCAGTCCTCCACCAGCACCTCTCCAACCGGAGTGCGGAGCATGACGGCGGCGGAGTTCACGAGGACATCGAGTCGTCCAAATAGCTTGGCGGTGTGCTCGACGAGTCGCGGCGGGGTCGCGGGGTCGGTCAGATCGCCGGGGAGTGTGTGCGCATCGCCGCCGGCCGCGATGATTTCCTCGGCGACTTCACGCGCTCCCCGTTCCGAGCGCGCGTAGTGAACGGCGACTCGCATCCCGGCTTTGCCGAGCCCGAAGGCGATGGCCCGGCCGACCCGAGTACCCGCGCCGGTGACGAGGGCGACGCGGCCCTCTATCTCCATCCGCTTGCCTCCGCGCCCGTCGCGACGGATGCGATCCTGTCGTCCTGCCGCTTGAGCCATTCCAGGGGGACGTCCATCGCCCCAAGCCGGCGGGGCCCGTCCTCTCCGCCGTGCCAGTCGGACCCGCCGCTCGGAACCAGATCGAAGAAATCACAGAGCGCCTCGAGACGCTTTGTGTCCTCCCGCGAGTGGCCGGGGTGCCGGATCTCGACACCATCGAGGCCGGCCGCGATAAGCGCCTCAAGCCTCTCCCGGCGGCCGGCATCGCCGGGATGTGCCCAGATTGCCAGCCCCCCCGCTTCGTGCGCGATCGAAATCGCGGCATCGAGGGATAGGCTGTCTTTCGGAACGAAGGCGGCACCCGATGCGCCGAGGTACCGCGAGAACGCGTCGCGAAAGTCGTGGACGACTCCGCGCGCCATCATTGCCCGAGCGACATGCGGGCGTCCAACGGCGCCGCCGGCCGACTGCTGGAGGACTTCCTCGAACGTGATCGGTATTCCCAGGGTATTCAGCTTCTCGACAATCTTCTGTCCTCGCGAATACCGCAGAGCGCGCAGCTCGCTCAGTCGCTTTTCCAGCGCCTCGAGCCGTGACAGGTGCAGAGCGAGAAGGTGAACTTCGTGGTCGCCCTGGAATGCGCTCAGCTCGACTGCCGCGATTACGCGGATGCCCAGGCGCTCACCGGCTTCGAGCGCGGCCGCGAGTCCGCCGATCGTGTCGTGATCCGTAAGGGCGATGGCGCTGAGGCCGCACCGCGCGGCTGCTTCTACTACGCGCTCAGGCGGAAGTATCCCGTCGGAAGCGGTGGAGTGCGCATGCAGGTCGACGAACGCCGACGCGCCCGCCGCTTCGGTCACCGGGCGTAGCCGGCTTCAGGCGACGTGAAGCTGGGCTGGGATTGCTCGAACAGCTCGCGCAGCTGCTCGTCGGTGAGCTCGAGAAAGGCTCGCTCGCGCGAGCGCGTCCCCTGCGGGGAATAGCGTGTTACGCGCACTTCCCGTGTGTCGCCCGCCTCGCGCGAAAACAGCAGACCGTATTCGTCCTGGGTGTATGAGGTGATGTAACCCGACGGATACACATCCCACTTCTGCCCGGAAACTTCGAGAGAGCGCGCGGGCATGTCAGAGGTCGACCTCCTGATAAAGCCGCGACGGGTCGAGAATCCTGTGCGGCGCGTTGGCGTGGGCGACGGTAAGTGTCTGCTCGTCGTCGGCTTCAGTGAACTCGATGAACGCGCCGGGGAGCGAGCTCTCCTCGAACACCCAGAACCGACAGCTCGCGGCCGTGTAGTGCGAGCGGAGGGCGCGGAGCCTCTCCCGGTAGTTTGCCCGCTCGGCCGAGGGAACTGTCGTGCGCTGGATCGTGAGGGTGCGTGGCATCTTAGAGACCGGCCTCCGGGAAGGTTTCGATTGTTTTCTTTACGAAGGCGAGGAACTGGTCCGCCACCGCGCCGTCGATGACCCGGTGGTCGAAGGATAAGGAAAAATAAGCACAGGTCCGGATCGAAATCGTGTCTTCTCCGTCAGGCCCGGTCATTATCTTCGGTCGTTTCTCGATTGCCCCCACCCCCATGATCGCGACTTGGGGCTGATTGATGATCGGAGTACCCATCAGCGAGCCGAACACGCCCGGGTTTGTGATGGTAAAAGTGCCTTCCTGTACTTCCTCGGGAGAAAGCTTTTTGGCGCGGGCGCGAGCGGCGAGGTCGTTGAGGGCGCGAGTGATACCGGATAGCGACAGGTCATCGGCGCGCCTGATGACCGGGACGATGAGACCCCAGTCGAGAGCGACCGCGATGCCGATGTTGATCTGCTTTCGGTAGATAACGCTCGTGCCCGCGACGGACGAATTCAAAATCGGGAACGCGCGGAGCCCTTCGGTCACCGCTTTGATGATGAACGGCATGTAGGTGAGTTTCTGTCCGGTGCCCGCTTCGAATTCAGCGCGCTTCCTGGCGCGAATTCGCGCGACGCGGGTGAAGTCGACCTCGAAAAATGAAGTGACGTGGGCTGACGTTTGGCGCGAAGCGACCATGTGATTGCTTATTAGAGCTCGCATCTTCGACATCGGCTCAACGACGTCTCCCGCCCACGGCTGCGGTGTCGGCAGTCCGTGATCTTGAGCTCCACTTCCGCCGCGAATCGTTGGCGCGGTGGGAACACCCTCTCCGGATTCGATGAAGCCCAGGATGTCACGCTTGGTCACGCGCCCGGCGACTCCCGAGCCATGGAGCGAAGCGATGTTGAGGCCGTGCTCCGCGGCGATTTTCCGCACCAACGGCGACGATTTGGTGCGGACCCGCTCCTCGAACGAGCTGCCGTTTCCGGAGTGCGATGCCGCGATGACGGGCGCGGCGGGCTGCTGACGCGTGAGCGCCGGCCCCGCGGCAGCTTCCCGCTGGGGGGCGGCCGGGGCGGCATCCGTCTTGGCGGGAACCGGCGCGGGTGCACCGATTGTCGCGCCCTTTTCGGTTTCCAGTCGCGCTACCACCGTCTGCACAGCAACCGTCTCGCCTTCTTTCACCAGTATCTCGGCGAGCACTCCCGCTGCCGGCGCCGGAATCTCGGCGTCAACCTTGTCGGTCGAAATCTCGAAGATCGGCTCGTCGCGCTTGATCTCGTCGCCGACCTTCTTCAGCCACCTGGACAACGTGCCTTCGGCAATCGACTCGCCCATCTGCGGCATGATGATGTCTACACGTGCCACCGACTCTCCCTCGTTCGCTTATTGGTCCGACCGGCCCTGACCCAGGCGCCCTAGCGCCAGCACCGGCAGAGTTGTCGCGCCAAGTATGCCTCCGATACCAGCATACAACCACCAGTTGCAGGCCGGAAGCCCCTCCGGTGGTACGCAGCGCTGCGCAAGTCCCACGATTTTTCCCACGAACACACCGACCATCCCACCGCTGAAGAGTCCAGCTACGGCGGTGACGCATCCGACCCCGAATTTGCGGGCGGCGGGCCCGTCACCGTCTTGCCCCGACGCCCCCATCAGTACGCGGCGATCCTGCGCAGCGCGAGCACGATGTCCGCAGTCTGAGGCAACACATAGTCTTCGAGTGGCGGAGAGTACGGAAGTGGAACGTCGGCTGCCGTAACTCTCAGCACCGGCGCATCCAGCCACTCGAATGCGTTCTCGTTGATGCGCGCCGTGATCTCTCCCGCCACTCCGCCGGTGCGGGTGTCTTCGTGCACGATCAACACCCGATTCGTCTTCTTCACAGTTGCGGTTATCGCCTCGTCGTCCATCGGGAGCAGTGTCCGCAAATCGATGACTTCCACTGAAAGGCCGTCCTCCTTTTCGATTTGCTCGGCTGCTTCCAGCGCCTTCCACACCGTAGCTGCGTAGGTGATGATCGAGATGTCTCTTCCTTCTCTCGCCATCCTTGCCTTGCCAATCGGAGTCAGATGGTCTCCCTCAGGCATCGCTTCCTTGATCCGGCGGTAGAGATACTTGTGCTCGAAGTAGAGCACGCAGTCCTCGTCCCGGATCGCCGACTTCATCAACCCCTTAGCGTCTATGGCGGTCGCGGGATATACGATCTTGAGGCCGGGAGTATGAAGAAAGGCCGCTTCCGGATTCTGCGAATGAAACGGCCCGCCGCGGACGTAACCGCCGCTCGGACCACGCACGACCATGGGGCACGGGAGCATCGCGCGGTAGCGCGCCGTAGCGACGTAGTTCGTCAACATGTCGTACCCGGTCGAGATGAAATCTATGAATTGCATCTCGCACACCGGTCGCATGCCCATGTGCGCCGCGCCGGCGGCGGCGCCGATAATCGCCGCTTCCGAGATCGGCGTGTCGATCACGCGCTGCTCGCCGTACTTCGCCATCAATCCGTCGGTGACCTTGAAGGCGCCGCCATAGGCGCCGATGTCTTCGCCGAGACAGAAGACGTTCTCGTCGCGCTCCATTTCCTCGAACAGTGCTTCGCGAATCGCCTCGAGATAGGTGATCTCAGACATCGTGCGTTCCCCAGCTCGACGGCCGCTCGTGTACTCCGACCGCGGACTTGACTCCTTCCCGGAACCACAGCGGGCGCTCCGCAGGCGGATCCGCGTAAACGCCTACCAGCGCGTCGGTGGGTTCAGGCATCGGCGACGCCTCGGCGGCGTCGGTGGCGCGGTCTACTTCGTTCACAACACGCTTGTCGATGGCGGCCAGCTCACCCTGCTCAAACCCATCGGCGAGCAAGCGATTCTGGTAACGATCGATTGGGTCGTTTTCGCTCGCCCACCTATCGATCTCGCCCGTCGGCACATAGGACTGATTGTCGTGCTCGGCGTGGCCTTTCCGGCGATAGGTCATGAGCTCCACGAGCGTCACTCCGCCCCCGGCCCGGGCACGGTCCACCGCGCGCTTCGTCACCTCGTAGGTCGCGATGACATCGTTGCCATCCGCCTGCTCGCCCGCGATTCCGTAACCGATCGCCTTGTCAACCAGCTGCTTCGCCGCCGTCTGCATTCTGATCGGAGTCGAGTACGCGTATCCGTTGTTCTCCACCACCACCACCAGGGGGCACCGCTGCACCGCCGCGAAGTTGATTCCCTCGTGGAACGCTCCGGTGGAGGTGGCGCCATCGCCGACGTACACGAGGCCGACCCTGTCCTGCTTCCGCAGCTTGAACGACAGGGTTACACCCGCCATCACCGGCACCATGTCACCCAGGTGCGAGATCTGGCCGATGAAGCCCCTGACGAGATCGCCGTAGTGGATGTTCAGCTCGCGGCCGCGGGTCGGGGAATCGCCCTTCGCCATGTATTGCCTGATGATCTCGTCCGGCCTCGCGCCCTGAACCAGCATCGACCCGAGATTCCGGATCAGCGGCGAGAGAATATCCCCCTTTGACCGATCGAGCGCGTAGGCGCTGCCGACCGCGTCGGCTTCCTGGCCGAGGGAGCGGAAGAGGCCGCCGACGACCTTGGTCTGGCGGTAAAGATTTACCAGCCGCTCCTCGAGCGCGCGGGTAAGGCGCATGTAGTAGTAGAGCTCGAGTTGCTGTTCCCGCGAGAGGCTCGCAGCGCGGGCGGAGCCGCCCTCCCCCCGCGCTTTTGCCGCACTCGGGGTGGCGCCGCCGGAGCGTGCCACCTAGTAGGCCGCTTCTATGCGGTGGGTCGGGTCGCCGGCCCGGTGTAGCTCGACGAAAAATCGCTTTGCGTTGCGGTCGAGCCTGCTCTCACCCGTTTGATCGGTCGAGATCTCCGTGAAGGTGTAGTGGCCACCCTCTTTTTTCACGCTGAGGGAGAGCGTTCCGAGCGGGCCCGCGAACGTGCGCGACCGCGCCGTGTGGCCCGTGCGCTCGAGGTCAATCTCCGGAAAAAAAACATCGGCGATCCGCAGGACCTCGGTGGTAACAAGCTGAGTTCTGAAAAAATGGCGCATCGCTCAGTTGCCGGGCTCGCTCGTCGGCTGCACTGACTGCGTCCAGTCCACGCGCTCCAGGCGCAGTTGTGGACCCTTTTCCCGACGAAATTGAATCGCGGCTGCCCAGTCGCCGCTGGTGGCGAAAAAAATCCGGCCGGAATAGGTGCCGAGCTCCTTCTCCTTCTTCAGGCCGTCGTCTGTGTTCGCGCCGTCCTTGCTGCTGGCGAAGATTCTTCCCTCGCCCCCCTCAATGGGCTGGCCCGTCTTCTTGTCCTGCACGACGATCCGGTACGGGATCGGCTCGAGCGCGCGCGGCGGCGTCGGATCCATCGTCACTCTGAAGGCATAGCTGTCCGACCACAGCCTGAGCTCCCTTGCTTTCGGGTTCGGGCCGCAGGCGACCAGAGCAGCCGCTACCACCGCCGGAAAGGCCAGTCGACGTAGCATCACGCGTAGTACTCCAGGCCGAGGTGAGTGATCTGGTCCTCTCCCATGAGGTGGCGGAGAGTGTTCTTGAGCTTCGTCTGCTGGATGAACAGATCGTGCTCCGGCTGCAGACCAGGCGCCGCCATCGGGCTCTTGTAGTAGAAAGAAAGCCATTCCTGGATCCCTTTCATGCCCGCCCGTTGCGCGAAATCGGAAAACAGCGCGAGGTCGAGCACGATCGGCGCGGCGAGGATCGAGTCACGGCACAGGAAGTTGATCTTGATCTGCATCGGATAGTTCATCCATCCCACGATGTCGATGTTGTCCCAGCCTTCCTTGTTGTCGCCGCGCGGGGGATAATAGTTGATGCGGACGACGTGGCAGAAATCCTTGTACAAATCGGGATAGAGCTCGGGCTGGAGAATCGTGTGCAGCACGCTGAGCTTCGACTCTTCCTTCGTCTTGAACGATGCCGGGTCGTCGAGCACCTCTCCGTCCCGGTTGCCGAGGATGTTGGTCGAGTACCAGCCGGCGAGTCCGAGCATGCGCGCCTTGAGGCCGGGCGCGATCACCGTCTTCATCCACGTCTGGCCGGTCTTGAAGTCCTTGCCGGAAATCGGGACGCCGCGGTCCTGCGCGAGCCTGAGGAGCGCCGGAGTGTCCACGCACAGGTTCGGCGCGCCGTTGCAGAACGGAACACCTTCCATGATCGCGGCGTACGCGTAGAGCATCGACGGCGCGATGGCATCGTCGTTCTTTTCCATCGCCTTCTCGAACTGCTCGACGGTGGCGTGCTGCGGGCCCGCCTTGATGAAAATCTCCGTAGACGCGCACCACACCATGACGATCCGGTCGCACTTGTTGCGAGCCTTGAAGTCACGGATGTCCTGCCTGAGCTGCTCGGCCAGATCCCGCTTCGTCTTTCCCTTCTTGACGTTCGTGCCGTGGATGCGGGTGACGAACTTGTTGTCGAACACGGCCGGCATGGGCTTGATGCCCTGGAGAAAACCAGCGACGCGCTCGAGGTCCTTCTCCTCGAGCACTCCAGCCTTCTTGGCGGCAGTGAGAGCGTCGTCAGGAATCGGATCCCAGGCCCCGAACACGATATCGTCGAGCGACGCCAGCGGAACGAAATCCCTTATCAGCGGCGAGCGGTTCTCGGTTCTCTTCCCCAGGCGGATGGTCGCCATCTGCGTCAGCGACCCGATGGGCTTGGAATGTCCCCGGCGAATGCTCTCGACGCCTGCCATGAAGGTCGTCGCCACGGCACCGAGGCCAGGTGTCAGAATGCCGAGTCGGCCCCTGGCGGATGCTATGGACTTAGGGGCGTCAAAGGACGATCTGCCCAATTATGTCTCCGTCTGTGATTAAGATTGTGCCCGGCGCGTGGCTGCGATTGGCGCGGCTTTGGGTGGCGACGGCGGATCGCTGACCATGCGGAGAGGCTTGGAGTCTGGTTCGAGCGTAGCCCGGTAGACAAACGCAATCCGCTGGATCGCGGTGATCCAGGCAGTCACCGTGAGCAGCACGATGATCGCCATCAGCACCCAGCCGTTCCAGAACAGTCCGAACAGGGCTTGTGGTGCGGAAAGTAATATGATGCGCTCCGGACGCTGCATCAGGCCCACCTTCGCGTCGATGCCGAGCGCCTCGGCACGCGCGCGGGTGTAGGAAATCAGGAACGTCCCGACGATGCAGACGAGACAGACGACCACCATGTAGATGTTCTTGTGCGCTGCGTTGGTGGCATAGAACACGAGCAGACCACCGAGCAGGGCTCCATCGGCGACCCGGTCCAGTGTCGAGTCGTAGAACGCGCCGAACACCGTAGATCGCCCGCTGCGCCGCGCGACCTCTCCATCCAGAACATCGAAGAACGCGGTCGCCCCCATCAGCCACCCCGCTGTCATGATATGGCCGGTCCCGTAGACAATGCCCGCTATAACGGTGAGGACTGTCCCAACGGTGGTAATTGTGTTGGGACTTACGTGATGCCTCGTCAGGAAGCCCACCACCGGGTCGATGGCGCGCAGGGCTCCTGCCTTGAAGAAATCGCTGGGATTGGGCATTCAGCTGGGCCGGCGTGAGCTGGAGTCAGCCGGGGTATCTGCTCCTCTGACTGATGGAAAAGCGAAACGGGTTGTCGCGCAACACACGACAACCCGTAAAGTTAAGCCTTCCTGCCCGAATAGGCTATTGCCAGCGGCGCGGGGTAGTGGCTCGGAAGCCGAGACACATGTGTCAGGGCAGGCGCCACTCGTACATCGAGGTAAGCATGACGCTGTTCCTGGTGTAGGTGCGGGTCCCATCGACCGTTACCGCCCGCAGGTTCACGGTTGACCCGGCCGCGACCCCGGCCACCGGAATGTGCTCGACACTGTTGGAGCCGACCTGCTTGACGAAGATGTCGCTGCTGCCGCTCACGACGTAGACATTGACCGCCTGACTCAGGTTGTTCGTCAGGTGTAGCGCCACATCGGCGCTCGGCTGCGGGCCGGTCCGTACTTCGACCTGTCGACCGCCGCACGCTGCCAGCGCGAGCATGGACAGGGAGACCATGAGAATTCGCATTGCCTTTCCTCCAAGGATTGCCGTAGAACGAGAAAGGGTGAGCGTTGCAAGAGACATGCGAGGCATCCCTATCGATAGATCAGGTACTGGCGTGTCTTGTCCCGAAAGGCATACGCGGCCCTGTACTCGCGGTCTATCAACACGTCGGGGTCATCGCCTCTCAGCAGCGCCTCCCGGACCGACGGCGACCCGAATCGCAGGTCGAACCCGCGGTTCTGAATCGTGAGCCTGTCGCCTGCGGTCTTTCTGATCGCCCAGAGAAGAGTGGCGCCAACTCTGGCCGACTGCAACGCGCTTCTGTTGACGACGGTGATACCGATACCTGGAATCGTCTGCCCGCCGTATTTCTGGTCGGTGGGGTTGAGCGGGGTGAACGATTCGACATGGAATCGCACGCCCGGAATCTCGCGCTCCCTGAGAATCGCGACGGTTGCCGCCGCGTTGAGCCAGGGCGCGCCGACACGCTGGAACGCGTGCGGGGTTCCCCGCCCCACCGACAGGTTCGTGGACTCGAAAGCGACGAGGCCAGGATAGAGCATGGCGCTTTTCAGATCAGGCATGTTTGGTGAAGGCTTGACCCAGGGAAGACCGGTGAGGTCGAACCAGATATCACGCCTCCAGCGCTGCATCGGCACCACGCGGAGATCGGCGCGTATCTTCAACTCGTCGTTGAAGTAGCGGGCGAGCTCACCGATCGTCATCCCGTGCCGGAGCGGCATGGGATAGAGCGCGAATGCCTGGCCCGGTCTTCCTGGGGCCGGAGATTCGGGGTTGGCAAGCGCGCTGTCCAGAACCGGGCCTTCGATGATGTATCCCGTTATCGGATTGGGGCGATCGAGAACGATGATCTGCTTCTGGAGCCGTGCCGCCGAGCGCATTGCGTAGACCATCGATCCCACGTAGGTCCACGTCCTCGTGCCGATGTCCTGCAGGTCGAAGATGATTGCATCGAGACCGACGAGCAGGCTGTCGGGCGGGGCCGACGTCTGCGACCCATAAAGCGAGTACACCGGCAGCCCGCTCTTCCGATCAACCTCGTGCGCGACGTTCTGCCTGTCCTCGGTACCACGCAGCCCATGCTCGGGCGAGAAAAGCTGCACCAGACGCACCCCCGCCTCACGCGCTTTCTTGCCCCTGAGCAGGTCGATATCCGAGACGTTGTTCTCGTCTATGCCGCTCTGGTTGGTGATGAGCCCGATTCGCTTTCCGCGAATGAGATGTATACTGTCGCTGAGCAAAACCGAGATGCCCGGCTTTACTTTCGCCTCGGCGAGCTCGGAGGTCGGATCTATCGGCTTGTTCGTGACGACACATCCCGCCAGTAGGAGGTACGGCACTGCAAGCAGAGGGGAGTATCGCATCATCTGGAATTGTCCGGTAAGTTGTCGTCGGTTGTACCGCATCATAGCGTGCTGCGTTCCCGAATGCGCGACCAGAGGTGTACATAGCAAGCGTCCTGCCTGACCACCGTCAATCCCCGCTCACATGATGCTGACCGCGATCGACTGGGCCATTGTCGCTGCCTACTTCGCCCTCTCCATAGGCATCGGCCTCTACTTCACCAAACGCGGTGGGGAGAGCCTCAACGAGTACTTCCTCTCGGGTCGCAAAGTCACCTGGTGGCTGGCCGGAGCATCGATGGTCGCGACTACTTTCGCGGCCGACACACCACTCGTCGTCACGGGACTCGTCGCCGCTAATGGCGTCGCGGGCAACTGGATATGGTGGTGCTTTGTGATGAGCGGGATGCTGACGGTGTTCTTTTTCGCCCGACTCTGGCGGCGTGCCAACGTGATGACCGACGTCGAGTTCGCGGAAATACGTTATAGCGGTAAGCCGGCCGCCGCGCTGCGCGGCTTTCGCGCGCTTTACCTCGCCCTGCCCATCAACCTCATGATCCTCGGGTGGGTCACGCTGGCGATGATCAAGATCCTCACCATTTCCCTGGGACTTCGCGACGTCAATGTTCTGGGGATGGACGTCTCCGGCGAGATCATCGCCGTCGGAATCTGCTTCGTCATTACGGTAGCCTACTCCGCCGGGGCCGGGATGTGGGCCGTCCTCTGGACCGACCTCGTACAGTTCGTGATCAAGATGACGGCGGTGATCATTCTCGCGGTCTATTCGGTCCGTGCGGTGGGCGGAATGGACAAGCTGAAGGAGGGACTCGCGGCACATTTTGGAAGCGCCGACGCTGCGCTTTCCGTGCTTCCGGTCAGCATCACTCCGACCGGGATCGAGGCATACGTCTGGATGCCGCTGCTCGCTCTGGCGGTGTTCCTCTCGGTGCAGTGGTGGGCCGCCTGGTACCCGGGTGCCGAGCCCGGCGGCGGCGGCTACATCGCGCAGCGGATATTCTCCGCCAGAACCGAGCGGGATGGAGTGCTTGCCACTCTCTTCTTCAACGTCGCTCATTACGCGATCAGGCCGTGGCCCTGGATCGTCACCGGGCTCTGCACGCTGTTGCTCTATCCGCGCGGTATCGGCCCCACCGGAGATCGGGAAGCCGCCTATGTGCAGGCATTCGTGGATCTGCTGCCCACGCCATGGCGAGGTTTCATGATGGCGGGGTTTGCCGCCGCGTACATGTCGACTGTCGGCACCCAGCTCAATTGGGGCGCATCGTACCTGGTGAACGATTTCTACAAGCGGTTCATCAATCGCACGGCCACGGAAAAGCATTATGTCGCGATCGGGCGCTGGGCAACGGTGTTTCTTTTCTTTGCGTCCATCTTCGTGACGATGCAGCTGGACACGATCGCGGCTGCGTGGAAGTTCCTCCTGGCGCTCGGCTCGGGCACTGGGCTCGTGCTCATCCTCCGCTGGTATTGGTGGCGCATCAACGCCTGGAGTGAGATCAGCTCGATGATTGCGTCCCTGATTGTATCGGTTACCGCGATTGCCCTCATAAAGGGGAGGTTCCCTGCCGGTGATCTTCGGGCCGACGCCTGGGTCATGCTCGTTACCGTAGCGGTGAGTACAGTCGTCTGGTTATCAGTGACCTTTCTCACCAAACCGGAGCCGGATGCCGTCCTGGAGCGATTCTATCGCAGGGTCCGGCCGGGCGGCCCCGGCTGGGCGCGGATCTCGG
>JANMTG010000245.1:0-2024 GCA_031390205.1 Gemmatimonadota bacterium | reverse complement strand
CACGGCCCCTAGCCGGTAGTCTTCAGTTTTGCAGCTCAGCTCCTGCGCACCGACTCGCGAAACAAGTGTTGGCCACCAGAGACCCGACCCGTACATTAAACGCCCAAAGCCCAGCTGATCGACCCTAAGGCCAAAGGGGATAGTGACCTCACTCGAGAAGCTCCGTACGGCTCTCGCCCAACGCTACTCGATCATTCGCGAGATCGGGATGGGCGGGATGGCGACTGTCTATCTGGCGCGTGACCTCCGCCACGACAGGGACGTCGCGCTCAAGCTCCTCAAGCCCGAGCTGGGAGCGGTGCTTGGGCCGGAGCGATTCCTCAGCGAGATTCGCGTCACCGCCAAGCTCCAGCATCCGAATCTCCTCCCCCTTTTCGATTCCGGCGAGAGTGACGGACAATTGTGGTACGTCATGCCGTTCGTGGAAGGCGAGAGTCTTCGCGCCCGACTCGACAGGGACAAACAGCTCTCTGTACGTGAAGCGGTGCACATCGGTGCGGCGGTGGCGAGCGCGCTCGACTATGCTCACCGCCACGGCGTGATCCATCGTGATCTCAAGCCGGAGAACATTCTACTCAGCGAAGGCCAACCGCTGGTCGCAGACTTCGGAATCGCGCTCGCTGTCTCCAACGCGGGCGGAGAGCGAGTGACGCAGACCGGTCTCTCGCTCGGAACTCCGCAGTACATGAGTCCGGAGCAGGCGACCGGTGAGCGCGGAGTCGACGGTCGCACCGACATCTACAGTCTGGGTGCGGTGATCTACGAAATGTTGAGCGGCGAGCCGCCACACACGGGCGCGACGGTGCAGGCGATCATCGCCCGGGTCATCACCGACACGCCGAAGAGTCTGAGGCTGTCGAGAGCGTCGGTCCCTGAGCACGTCGATCTCGCTGTCGCGCAGGCGTTGGAGAAGGTCCCGGCCGACAGGTTCGATACGGCGAAGGAATTCGCCGAGGTGCTGCAGGGACAAAAGCCGATCACGGCGAGCAGAACCGCGGCGAGCGCCGCGGCTCGGGCGGCGGGTTCGCACCCCGCTCACTCGTGGCGAGGCAACCTCCTGCCGTGGATCGTGGCGGCAGCCGCATCGATCATCGCCATCGCGGCGATCGGGTTTGGTGCGAACGAAGCTCGCCGCCGCGCCTCGGGAAGCGGCGCCGAGCCGGTGAGCTTTGCGGTTACCCCAGCGGGTGACGAGCGCATCGAGCCAAACTCGGTCGCGATCTCCCCGGACGGGAGGCGCCTCGTCTATGTCGGACTGGTTGAGGGCTCCTCGCGTTTGTATGTGCGAAATCTCTCCGATGTCGACGCGCGCTCTGTTCCGGGGACCGAGAGAGCGGAAGAGCCTTTTTTCTCACCCGATAGCAAGTGGCTGGCGTTCTTCTCGAATGGCGATCTCAAGCGCATCCCGGTGAATGGTGGCTCATCGCTGATCATCGCGACCAACGTGGTGCCGCGCCCTTCATTGTGGACGATGGACAATCGGATCATCATCCCGACGCAGGCGGTTACGCGCCGCCGCAGCGGCTTGTCGGAGGTGCCGGCGTCGGGGGGCGCCGTGAAACCGATCATCGCCTCGGATACCAGTCACGGCGAGAATCTGACCTATCCGATGTCGCTGGCTGACGGCAAGACCATTCTCTTCGAAAGCTTTGGGCCTCTCAGTTCGGAGGACGACAAGCTCGCTATTGCGTCCCTGGGAGCCGCTGAATACACCGTGCTCGATTTCCTGGCGGTGAAGCCGCTCGGATATTTAGAGGGATTCATAATCTGCCTCCGCTGGGAGAATGCCCAAGGGACGATCGTCGCCCTGCCGGTGGATCTGCGGGCGAGGAAGTTGACTGGCGACCCAATCGAGCTGCAGGACAAGGTTTCGTCGCCGTACGGGGCCACACTCTCGAAAAACGGCACGCTCGCATTCGTCACGGGTGGAACCAACGCGCAACTGGTTGCTCAGGATAGAAGGGGGAAGGTCGATACCCTGCTGTCCGAGCTCCGCGACTATCAGAGTCCGCGGTTCTCACCCG
>JANMTG010000204.1:0-2838 GCA_031390205.1 Gemmatimonadota bacterium | reverse complement strand
ACACTACTATGGCAATCGGTGAGGTCACTTTCTGGCGCGGGAGATGGGTGAGTGACAAAATTTGTCACTGTTGTGCTACCGCTGTAGTGTCCGGGGTGCGGTTCGGATAGAAGGGTGGTGATCTCAAAAAGTGCGCTTCTGTGCCAATCTTAGGTGGTTCGATTGAGGTGGTGTGGGGGCTGGGGAGGGCGACCTCCCTGGCTACCCGATTAGACTGCCTTCTTCGACCCGCACTGCTTCTCCAAGTCCCAGCTCCTGTAGAATCTGCTGTAGCTCCGCCGCGAGACTTCCCGCAGTGTCGGCCTTCACTGTGACTGTGAACTCTAGGCCAAGCCGGAGGTCGGAGCCCGACCGCAGCTTCGGCAAAATCTTCGTCCCGAGACGGTTCCAGACCTCGGGCGGAACCGTTCCAACGAGGCGCAGCGTCTTCGTGGTAGCGCCAAGCGCCGGCGCGGGTCCCGGTGCCGGGCTCGGCTCAGGCGCGGTGATGGGTTCGGGACTAGGTTGGGGACTCGGCCCAGGCACGGGCACCGGTGGAGCACCCGTCTTCAGCGCCTTCGCTGAATCCTTCCTCAGCAGGAACACGCCGGTATCGAAGGCGACCTCGTCCGGTGCAACCAACTCCTCGAACCACATCCGCTCGTAGCTGCCGTCGGGTTTCCTGCCCGACGCTAGGCCAAGGTCGCCCCTGCTGACGAACTCGACGATCTTGCTCTTCAGGATCGCGTCGGGATCCAGCAGGCGAGTGAGCGAGCCGTTGAGGAAGCTCTGCCGCAGGCTCGCAAGCGGCCACGCCCCTGACTCCTTGAGCGCCGGGGGCCAATTGCGCTCGATGTAGCCAGCGCCAACGGACTCGTTGAGGAGCGCCTCGGACTTGAGCGCGCCGATCACCCGGCCGCACAGGGTCTCGCCACTCGAAGAGTGCCCCGCGCCGAGGTCGATCACCTTGAGGCCGTCGGTTTCCTGCCCGTCGGCAACGATCGCGAAGCGGTAGTCGCCCCAGACCTCGTCCTTCGCTGCCCCTTCCGCGTCCTTGACCTTCGACTGAAGCTCCGCCCGGTCATTCTTGTCGAACTCACCACCGAGCGTACCCTCGGCGACCTCGCGCGCCACCCGCTTCCATGCGAGACCCAATTCCACCTTGTCGCGCAAGTCCCGGCCCGGCTTCTTGAGGCACCAGACGAGCGCTCCCGGATAGAGCCGCGGCGACTTTCCGCGCTGGCGTGTCCACTCGGCGAGCTGCGCGCGCAACGAGCCGCCGCCCGACCACTCCACCTCCGGATCGGCCACGACGAGAGTCAGTCGCGGTGTGTCCGGGATCTCCGCCCCATCGCCTGGGAAGGCCACGACGGAGATGCTCGCGCCGCGCCGGAATTCGTCCTCGACGAGCTTGCGCAATGCGGGCTTAACCTCGGTTTCCTCGTCGAGCGACGCGCGCCGGTCGCTCACCACCTTCTTCATCGTCGGCTGGTAGCCGATGCGGAATCCGTCCGCGCCCGTCTTGCGGATGAAGTACGACCTACCTTCGAGAACCAACGCGGCGTTGTCGATCGATGTCGTGTCCAGCTCGGGCTCGCCGAGGGCAAAGCGCAGCTCGGGAAGATGCGCAACCTTATCGGTCTGCCCGCCCGACGACTCGAAGAGGATCGCGGTGCCGACGCGCCGATGGATGTCCCGCAGCGGTCCCTTGGTATCCGCGTCGAGCGCCTTGCTGTGCGCCTGCTCGCCGGCGATGTCGGTATCAATCGCCGCGATGAGCCGTGACTCGCCTAGTTGGCCCAGCATCACACTGCGGAACCCGGGCTCGGCGAGCGGCGCCGAGCCAAGCGTAATGAGAGGCTCTGTGCGAGCCTTGCGGAAACTCTCCTGCGCGGCGATCGAGATCCACTGGGCCAGCATGGCCAGCGTACCGCGCGTCTGCTGGTACTGCGGCAGCGCCTGCCATTTGCGCTGGAAGACTGACAGCGTCGCCGGATGGAACGGGTAGCAGGCCTCGAAGCGGCGCTGCAGAAACTCGCGCGCCTTGGCCTCGGTCGCGGCCGAATCCACGGCGGTCCACTCGGGCGGGAGCTGCGCGCGCCGCTCGAAGCACCAGTCACCGTAGGCCTTGGCGACGTTCTTCCGGATCTTCTCGCTTCCAAGGTCCTGGAAGAGCCGCCGCCGGACGACCTCGCTGATCTCGGTCTCGTCGTTGGCGATCAGGTCCTTGGCGACACGCCGTACCACCTTCGAGATCTTGTCCTGCCACTCTTGATCCGACGCCGTCATCTCGACCTGGCTGCGCGGCAGGCTGATCACCGCCGCGCCGTGCGTGGTGCCGGTGGTGGCGACCGTCAGGTTCTGGATGAAGGCGTGGAATGAATCGGCGCCGCCGCGGTGGCGGTTCAGGTAGTTCAGCACCTCATCGAACAAGAGGAGCACAGGCGCGCCGGCCGCCTGAAAGACCCGCGCAATGGAATCGGTTCCGGGTGGTGTGGTCCTAGCCGCCGCGCCTAGCGCCTCGACTCCCTTGTCGCCCGCGAACTGGCGGGCGATGTCGATCCACGGCGTCTCGCGCCCCGGCTGCGGATCCCAGGCATTGCCCACGAACACGGCGACCTTCGCCTTGGGCACGGAACCGACGCCCGCTTCGCGCACCAGGTCGGCGATCCCGTTGTGGCCGGCCACGGCGTCACCGTTCGTCGCCAGATGGTACAGCGTCGTGAGCGTGTGCGTCTTGCCGCCGCCGAACTGGGTGATGAGCGTGAGCACCGGCGACGTGTTGTCGGTTCTTCCGGAGAGCCGGCGCAGCACCATGCCAGCGTGCTCACGCAGTGCCCGCGTGAAGCAAGTGCGCGC
>JANMTG010000128.1:0-13789 GCA_031390205.1 Gemmatimonadota bacterium | reverse complement strand
GCCGCCAGCAGATCGATCGCGCGTCCCCGCGGATCGCGCCGGACGGCGCTCTCCTGGAGCGCATCCAGCCGCAGCGTGTCGTCCGGCTGCGTCTGCGAATGCAGCGGCGCGAGAGGGAGGAGCGTCACGGAGACGCTGAGGGCGAGCGTGCGCAGTGTCATGGCCGGAGTGAGTTACGGAAGAATGCGGGGAGCTCGGCTTTTCTTTGTTCGATAAATCGAACGAAAGCTTTGTCGTCCAGTCCGAGAATCACCGCGAGCATGGGCCGCGCGGCGAAAGGGAAGACGCAGAGGGAAACGAGGTTGACCACGAACTGCTGTGCGGTGATGCTGCGAATGGTTCCCGCCGCGACGCCATCCTCGAGCTGGTTCCGCAGCTTCTCGATTACCGGCGGGAGTACCCGTGCTGGCTCGGCTCCGATGGCGCCGCCGAGGAGCTGTTCCGCCCGCTCCGGGTGGTGGTGGAGCTCGCTGATCACGTAGCCGGCGAGAAACGGGTTGCGCGAAAGGTTTTCGAGATAGAGCGCGATGAGCCGCTCGACCTTCTCGTCGAGCGAAAGGTCGCTGCCGAGGGTTTGGATCAGCGCCGGCAGGATCCTCCCGGCGACCTGCTGGAAGACGGCAGCGGCGAGCCGCTCCTTGGACCGGAAGTAGTAGTGCAGCAGCGCCTGGTTGACGCCGGCTTCGCGCGCGATTTCCTGCATGCGGGCGCCGGCGGTGCCGCGGCGAATGAAAACGGTGCGCGCGGCCTCGAGAATCCGCTGCTCGGTCTCGCCGTCCGGGGTCGGAGCGATCTTGCGCGGCACGGCTTTGCGGGCCAGTTGGCGCGCCCGGGGCACGGCGCGTGGCGGCCGATCGGACCTCTTAATCATATGATTTAATCAGACAGTTAACGACGGCAATATCCACTGCGTGATTCCGACGCGCAAGAGCTATCCATCCTGATTCATTTGGATTTTTTGGAAGGGGCTCTGAATTTGTCGGCGCGCGCGTGTTTTCGACCGCGAACTCCCCCAAAAAACCGTGACCGCGCCACCCGGAAAACAGTCTTCTATATAGAGAAAATACCCATTGAACTTTTCACCGCTTGACCCTGATGCTTACGCCACCGGAGCCTCGTTCGTCTCTATTTGACCAGGGCACTGCGTGCGCTTCCCAAGTCCGTTCAATTAACTGCGTCCACACGAGGATAAATACCGAATTGCGTCGCCTGATTCTACTACCGGTAGTACTCATCCTTGCCTCGGCGTGCGCCTTGGGCAAACCCAAAGCGGCACCTGCTGGTGCGACTCCCGCCCCGATCAGGAACCGTGTCGTCCACGACACGGTTCTGGTAACGGACCCTGTGCTGGAACGGCGCGTGACGATACTCGAGCTGCGGCTGCTGGAGAAGGAAGCACAGGTTGAGGAGCTCGAGGTTCGCCTGGTGGACACGCGCACCGCGGTGGTCAGGGCGATGGCCAGGACCCAGACGGCGACCAGCCGCGCCGAAGCGGCGTCGGGAATGGCGGAGGCGGAAGTGGTGCTTCAGTCGTTGCGCACGAGCCGGGGACAAGACCTCCCGGAGACGATGCAGGTGACCCTTCTGGTCAGACAGAGCTCGCTCGAGTTCGACCGGAAGAACTACGGTGGCGCGCTGTATCTCGCCAATCAGGCGAAGACGCTCGCGGCGTCCCATCGCGCGCGAGAAGCTTCGGCGAATCGCGAGGAACCGCGCCCCGGCGAAACTGTGTTCGCCTTGCCCATCCGCCTCAAAGTCGAAAGCAAGGGCAACATTCGCGAAGGCCCGGGCACCAGCTTCGGGATCGCTTTCGGAGTGGAAGGCGGGACTCTGCTCACCGCGTTCTCGTATACAGAAGACTGGATCAGGATCAATGACGAGCGCGGGCGGAATGGCTGGATCTTTCGCGGCCTGGTCGGCCGCCCCTGATCAGATCTTGACTCTCTTCCCCTTCGCCCGGACGGTGCGGTTGCGCCCGTCGCTCTTCGCTTCGTAAAGCGCCTTATCCGCCGCCGCGATAACCGCGTGCGGCAGGTCGGCATCGCTCGGAAATTCGGCCACCCCGATGCTGAGGGTGATCTTTTTCCCGGGGAACGATGCGGATGCGACACTCGCCCGGATGTGCTCCGCGATCTCTAATGCTTCGGCGGCGGGAGTCTCCGGCATGACGATGGCGAATTCCTCTCCCCCGTAACGCGCCGCCGTGTCACTCGGGCGAACCGATTCGCGGATGATATCCGCGACCTGGCGCAGTACCTTGTCGCCAGCAGGATGCCCGAACTCGTCGTTGTATTGCTTGAAATGATCGACATCCGCCATCAACACCGAGAACTCGTGGTGGTAGCGGCTGGCACGGATTCCTTCGTCGTTCATCCGCTGGAGCAGGAATCTGTGATTCACCAGACCGGTCAGGCCGTCGGTGATGGATAGCCGCTCGAGCTCCTCGTTCTTCTTTTGCAGCATGTCGTTGATATTGTCGAGCTCACGCCGCCCTTCACGCAGTCGCGAAACCATGTGGTTGAAGACGCTGGTGAGATACCCGACTTCTCCGCCGCCACCCTGCGGCAGATCCACGGCGAGGTCTCCACCCGCGACCTCCCTCGCGCCTCTGGTGAGGCGGTCGAGCGGACGCGCGATGATGACGCCGAGCCAGTACGCGCTCGCGGCGACGGCGAGCAGGAGGCCGAGAACGACGAGCATCGAGAAATTGCGGAATCGGCGCAACTGACCATACGCAGCATCGCCCGCAATCTCTGACACTACCAACCAGTCAGTCTGCGGAACCTGCTCGGCCGCTCCTATCACCTCTACGTCCTGGAAGTTGACGTAGCGCGAGCTGGTGCGGGATGAGGACGCCATGCGCGTGAGCTCCGCGGGGGGCATTCGCGCCCGAAGTCCCTCCGGGGTGATGCCGCGCGAGCTGGCGATGATCCCCCCCGTGCCGCTCACCAGGTATATCGCCCCCGAGCTGTCTGGCGCAAACGAGTGCATCAGCCCCGCCACCGGGCCCAGGTTGAGGTGCGCCGCGAAGGCGCCGACCACGCGGCCATCTGCGCGATTGACGGGGACCGCGACCAGCAGCTTGCCCGTGCGTGCCGTTGAATCCCAATAAGGGGCTCCGACGAACTGGCCATCGGTACGAAGAACGGACAGCCAGTCCCTGGGAAGGTTGACGGGCGACACATCTCCCCGGGTGGTGCCGATTACCTGGCCCTCGGCGTCGAGAACAATGAGCTGGCCGTAATCCGCAAAGCGCTCGTTCAGTGAGAGCAGGTATTCACGGAGTCGGTTGCGCGTGGGGCTCGAGGGCGCGCCAGGCCCGGTCGCGGCGCCGCGAGGTGCGGCGCCGAGATTATTGGCCACTTCGTCCGAAGCCGCGAAGACACGCAGGTCGTAGAGCCGCTCCTTGAGCCAAACGCTCATCGATCGCGCGGTTTGCTCGCTCTGCGACACCAGGTCCTGGGTGATATTCGCTTCCAGGCCGCGCCGGTTCTGGGCGTATGAAATCGCGAGCGTGATGCCGGACGGAATCAGCGTCGCCACCACGGCGAACGCGATGATTCTGTTGCGGATGCTGTCAAGGCGAGGAAACCTGACGAAGCGGGCGCGCTCGCGAATTGGTGTCAGCTCAGGTGCCATGACCATGTGACGATAAAGCTATCGCCTCAAGGTCGATCTCGGCCATACGCGCCTATCCGCCATACGCGCCTATCCGCCCACTTGCTTCAGCGTTCTCTCCGTCGCCTTTAGCAGTGCTTCCGGCCCTACCGGCGCCCCCGTCGCATTCTCCATCCACAGATCCGGTGCCAGACTTCCGAACTTCGCCATGCGCTCGAATTCGGGACCGATCGGGCCTGCCGTCCGCATCTTCTCCTCGATCTGGCGCGCGATCATGTAGCCGATCGAGTAATCGGGCAGATAAAGTACGTTGGCGATCATGTGCGAGTAGACCGCCAACAGCACCACGTCGCGTTTCCCGAAATGGGACGCGTAGTACTTGTTCCAGACGTCGCGCGCGATCTGGAGCGTTGCTTCCTTGAGCTGTTTCGGTGTGGCCGTCGGGTGCTCGTACATCCAATGCCACACTCCCATGTCCACGAGGCCGACGCCCGCGATCTCGTACGCCGACCAGAAATCGTTGAGCGTGCGCATCGCTTCGGTGTTGGCGTCGGGTTGAGCGAGGCCGAGCAACTCGACGTCGCGACCCTGAAACACGAACGCCAGCGCTTCGGTGAATGCATTGTTAGGCACGCCCTGCAGTAGCGTGTGGTCGATGTCGTTGAGCGACAGCGTCTGCTCGACGTTGTGACCCATCTCGTGGACCGCGATGTTGTAGCCCTTGTAGTTCATTCCCGTCTTTTCCACGCGAGTACGGAGGTGGGGCTTGGCGGTCCGCATCGCGGCGCCCCACGCGTGTCCGGAGCCTCGCGCGGGGTCGACCATAATGTGCGCGCCCAGGAATTGCGCGCGCTCTTTCGCGAATCCGAGCTGCTCGAGCATGCGTGGCATGTCACGGCGATACGCTTCGGCGGTCGGATAACGCTCCGCGACAATGCGATCGAGCTCGGCCTGGTCGTACTTCGATTTGGGGCGGAACCCGTTGTACCAGATGTCGAACGGCTCCAGGGGCCGGCCGAGGCGGGATTGAATGAGCTTCGCCAGGCGGGGGACGAGCGGCGAGGACAAGATCTGATCCAGCATCGCGCGTACTCTCTCTTCCGGGATTTCGCGGTTCTCCTCGAACCGGCGGGCGATCAGGGTCGGCGCCGTTGGCGAGTAGGGATCGGCCTGGCGAACGGCGTTGAAGATGTTGAGCAGCTTCTCGTAGCGCGTGTCCGGCTCGGGTGCCGCAGTTGCAGCCTGGGATGATGCCGCCGGCTTGTCCGAATCGCTCACCGCCGCGGGCTTCACGTCATTGGTGAATGGATTCCAGTCGATGGCGGGATTCTCGATGACGACCGCGGGAATCGTCTGGGTCACAATCCGCTCCATCACCTGCTGGATCAGTCGCTGTTTGGCGAGCCCAGTCTTCGTGTCGCCGTAATCCGCTTTGATCTCATCCCTCAGGTTCCAATGGGAGAGTAGTCGCATCTTTGGCGGGAAGAGCCGGTTACCGCGCTCGTCCACCAGGTGGTGCATCCAGATGTTGTAGCCCGCGATATACACATCTGCGTCGGCAACGGCTTTGGAGATGGCGAGATTCACGTGCCCCGGAATCCGGCGCGAGAACCGTTGGGCCAATCTCGCTTCCGCCCATTGCCGCCTTGACCAGCGCCGCCCTTCGCTGAGCCGCTCCGATAGCGTGGTGAGCGGGAAGTTGAGAAGCACGGTGAACGCGAGCTTGTTGTCGAACAAGTCTTCCGAGATGTGGGCGGCCGGATTGTAGCCGGCGAACAGCCTGTCATACGGCTGGATCGATCCGCTCTCGACGTCGGTCTGGGTGGCGAACTCGCGCGAGATCTCCTGCATGTGGCCGTCGAGCTGCTCGAGCAGGCGCTCGAAGCGGAGAAAGAGCGTGTCGACCGCCGGCTGGGTGCCGGCGAACTGCTCCAGCGCGAAAGATGCGAACACCACCGAGTCGCCATCCCCGGCGCGCCAAGACCTGGACATCTGGGTAACGCCGCGCCGCGCCCGCGCGCGTTGGCCCTCGCCGTATTTGGCCACGAGCTGTGATTCCAGCCTGATGGTTGCCCGCTGCATCCACCCGGACTGGACTGTCGCGCCGCTAGTAGCGCTGGCCTCGACCGAGGATTGCTGATAGAGAAAAGGCGAGCACAGCGAGAGAATCGAAACCCACGCGACGATCGAGGTAGCCATCATGCCTCCGGCGGGGGGGAATGAGGAGCGCGTTGTGCGTTTCCCGTTTATCCGTTTCCCGTTTATCCGTTCCGTATCCCCCGTAACGGGTGAACGGTAAACGGTTGAACGGAAAACGCATAACGCGGTGGTAGAGTCCCAGTAAACTGGCCCCGGATGTGCAATACCGTATGCGTCCACTTTTCGAGTTTTCGTGCATCACATAGAAGATTTTTTTCTGAGCGATCCAACCTCCCAATATCAGTCCCAGCGCAAAGCCACCATCCGCGACGCGATCGCGCAGCGCTTGCGCAAGGTATGCTCGGATCTGCCCGAGCCCGAGTTCCACCAGCTGGTCGAGGAGATGGCTGACCGGCAGCTGAAGGGTGAGCGCCGGCCGGGCGACTTATAGGGTCGGAACCATCACGGTCAGGCGCGGAACGGCCGCGCGACGAGAATCCCCGTCGAGCGCTTGATCGCGGCCACGTAGTCGGGCAGGAGCAGTCGGCTGATCTCGACGGCGCCTCCGGAAAGCGGCGCGTGCAGCACCCGCAGAACTCCCGAGACATCGCGGTAGGCGAATGCGGCGTGGGTGACGTCGAGCCCGGGGAGCGCGGTAGCGAAAGCCAGCACATCGCCGCTCTCGATGCGACCCGAAACCTCGGGGATGCGCGCGGTAGGAATCATCCAGCGCGGCGACGCATCGAGACCGCGCTCCATCTCCCCGATCTCGCGGAACACATCGTCGTTGGCCAGAGCGGGGTAGCTCGCGCGATGCTCGGTCATGAAGCGGAGAGGCCGCGCGTCCTCGACGCCTCCCAGCTCCTGTCCGAGATCGCGTAGCAATCCGCGCCTCGCCCCATCCGTGATCCATTCGCTGAAGTAGTGCAGTCGCGTCGAATAGCTGCCGCGCTCTCCGCCCCGGTAGCGCATCCGCTCCATTTCCCGGGCGAATCTGTCCCAGGACGGCGTCGCGCCGTCGTCGGCGGAACGGGCCACGGCCAGACACGATTCCACGAGGGACACACAGTCGAACCGGGTGAGCGAGAGCGTTAGCGGCTCCTTCCGCAAGGGATCGCCGCCCGCCCTGATATAAGCCTCGAGCGTGAATGCTTCATACGGGCTCCCGATCGCGAACTCTCCGACACGCGCTCCGGCACGCGCGACCGGAAGAGATGGATCCGTCAGTCCCTCGGTGCGGAGCCAGCCCGACCAGGTGCGAAGACGGGTCAGATCCGGATTCGATTCAGCTTCCACTCGCTCTTCAGCGGGCGGTGCGGCGCAGCCACCCAGCACCGATGGAATGGCGACCGCCGCCGCAGCCGCGGCAGCGTTTCTCAGAAGCTCTCTGCGAGAGATGCGCTCGCTCACGATTCGGAACATGCTCGCCCGTTGTAGTTCACGACTGGAATGTAACTGTCCGCTAACTGTCCACTAATTGCTGACTACAGTGCGGACTGTTGACTTATGCGGACGGAGGACCACGCTCTCGCGTAGACCACAGTTAAGCCGTTGCGCCAGACGCGCTTCGAAGACCAGGTTGGTTCAACAACCGGACAGTGCTGCCTGGAATGTACAAAGTGTCGCGCCCGCCGTTATGTTCGGCGCATGTCGCGCGACGAGGATCTCCCCCTCCACGAGGACGTCCGCTGGCTCGCCGGCGCGCTCGGGCGCGTCATCCACCGCCTCGAGGGGAAGGAAGCTTTTGAGATCGTCGAGCGCCTTCGGGTCGCCTCGCGCGCGCGCCGCCGCGGCGAGCCAAACGCTCCCTCGCTCGATGACTTACTGCGCGAGGTCAACGAGCTGACAGTCGAGGAGTGCGCCGTTGCCGGGCGCGCGTTCACGCTGTTCTTCCTCTTGATCAACACCGCCGAGCAGACGCACCGGGTGCGGCGGCGCAAGTCCTACCTCGGTCGTGGTGTCGTCGCTCCGCAGCCGGCGTCGGCGCGGTGGACGATGCAGCAGCTCCGCAAGATGGGGTCGAGCGCCGAGAATGTGGAGCAGGCGATGATGAGGCTCGATGTCCGCCCCGTTCTCACCGCGCACCCGACGGAGTCGACGCGCAGCACGCTGCTCGGCTTGCAGGCACGCGTCGCGGACAAGCTTCTTGCGCGCGAAACGGCCCCGCTCGACGAGGTGCGCCTGATCGAGCAGGAGCTCGAGGGCGAGGTCGAGCTGCTCTGGCTGACGGCGGAGGTGAGGCAGGATCGCCCGTCCGTGCTCGACGAAGTCAGCACCGCTCTCTGGTATCTGGAGACACGTCTTCTCCAGGCGGGGTCGCACGTGCATGCGACGCTCGCGCTCGCGTTCGAGGAGGAGTTCGCCCGGTCGGCGGACGCGTTCCGGCTCGCGGTTCCGTTGCGCTGGGGGAGCTGGGTGGGTGGAGATCGCGACGGAAACCCGTACGTGACGCCCGAGATCACTCTCGCCACCGCGCGACGGGCGAGCTACGTCATACTCGGCCGGTATCTCGAGGCGCTGGACGAGCTGGTGCGCCGGCTGTCGCTGTCGGCGGCGATCGCGCCCCCGACCGATGCGCTGACGCAGTCGATCGAAAAGGATCGGGTGGTACTGCCGGAGGTCTGGCGGAAAAACCGATTGCGCAACGCCGACGAGCCGCTCAGACTCAAGCTCAGCTTCATGTCGGCGCGCATCGCCGCGACACGCAGCGTCGTCGCATCTCGTGATGCCGGCAAGGCCAGTGAGGAGCCCGCGGCGTATTTGCTCGTCGATGCGTTCGAGGCCGACTTGATGCTGGTGCGGAATTATCTGTCGGGCGCGGGCGCGGTGCAGGCGTGTCGCGCGGTTCTCGACCCGCTCCTGGCGAGCGTGCGCGCGCACGGCTTTCACGGCTTCATGATAGATGTTCGCGACCACGCCGATGTGCACGCGGCCGCGGTGGAGGACCTCATGGCCGCGGCGGGTCTCCCCGAAGCGGATGGAGACCGAATGCGCTCCATACTCCTCGGCGGTCCGCCGTTACGGAGGGTGGAGTTGCCTGTGTCGAACGAAACGCGGCGCGTTCTGGACACATTCCGCGCGATCCATACCGTGCAGCTGGAGGCAGGAGAGCCAGCCGCGTGCACCTACATAGTGTCGATGACGCGATCACCTGAGGATCTGCTTCGCGTTCTCCTGCTGGCGCGAGAGGCTGGCCTGGTCGATCTCGCCGCGCTGAAGCCACGCTCGTGCATCGATGTAGTGCCGCTCTTCGAGACGCTCGACGATCTGGAGCACGCGCCCTTCGTGATGGGAGCTCTTCTCGATGACCCCGTGTACGTGCGGCAGCTCGATGCACGCGGGCGGCGGCAGGAGGTGATGATCGGCTACTCTGACTCGAGCAAGGATGCGGGGATCTTCGCTTCTTCGTGGGCGCTCTATCGCGCGCAGGAGTCGCTGTCCGATCTGTTTCGGAATGCGGGCGTGGAGCTCCGACTGTTTCACGGGAGAGGCGGAAGCGTGGGCAGAGGCGGTGGCTCGCCCGTGTACCGTGCGTTGGCGGCGTTGCCACCGGGCACGACCAACGGGCGAATCAAGATCACCGAACAAGGTGAGATCATCTCGCAGCAGTTCGGACTGCTCCCGGTGGCGGAGCGAAGTCTCGAGGTAACCGCGTCCGGTGTCCTGCTGCAGGAGTTCTCCGACTGGCGCAAGGGCGTCGATCCGGGGGAGGTCGAGGAGTTTCGCCAGGTCATGGACCGGTTGTCAGAGCGGTCGCGTACAGTTTATCAGCAGCTGGTGCACCAGAATGGTGCGCTGTTCGAGCTGTTTCGCGTGGCGACACCGGTTGACGAGCTGGCGAATGCGCGGTTTGGATCGCGGCCCGCGTACCGGCCCGGTGCGAAAGAGGGGATCGATGGTATTCGCGCCATTCCCTGGGGATTCGGGTGGACGCAGATCCGTCTCATGCTCACCGGCTGGCTTGGTGTTGGAGAGTCTCTCGGCGAGGAAGCGGCGGGGCCCGATGGACTGGCGAGGCTACAGCGGATGGCGAAGAGCTGGCCCTTTTTCGACGACCTCCTGGGCAAAATCGATATGGTGTGCGCGAAAACGGATACGGAGATTGCCCGCGCGTATGTTAGTCATTTGGGTGGGGATCAGGAGCTGTTCGCGTCACTCGTCGCGGAGTTTGAAAGCGCTGTCGCGGCGCTCCTTCGCATTCGCGGGTCCTCACAATTGCTGGAAGACAATCCGGTGCTCCAGGAAGCAATCGCCTTGAGAAACCCATATGTCGACCCATTGTCTCTGCTCCAGATTTCGCTGCTGCGAAGGAAGCGGACGGGATCGGGCGCTGAGGAGCGGTCGAAGGAGCAGATCGACGACGCTCTCGCCACTACGCTCAGCGGGATCGCGCAGGGTTTGAGGAACACCGGATAGCTTCGTTATGATCGCTAGAGCCCGAAGCCTGGAGATACTGTGACAACCGTCGTAGGGCGGGCCTCGCCGGTTGTGTCCCCCTCGCCGCCCGTCGCCTCACACACTCCCACCCCCTCGCAGCGCGAGGCGATCGAGGCTCCCTTGGGGCCCGTCCTCGTCCTCGCCGGCCCCGGAGCCGGGAAAACGTTCTGCCTGATCGAGCGGGTTCGCTTTCTCATCGAGCAACGCCAGGTCGACCCGGAACGCATCTGCGTTTTCACCTTCACCAACAAGGCGGCCGGCGAGATCGCATCGCGTCTCGAGAGCCAACTGGGCGCGCGAGTGGAGCGCGTGAAGCGCGGAACGATTCACTCCTTCTGCGCGGAGCTGCTGCGCGAGCTCGGCTCGCACGTCGGCCTCGATCCCGGATTCGGCATCGCCGACGATGAGTACCAGCTTTCGGTCCTCGGGCGGCTGGAGGGATACCGGAGATGGCATGGCAGTGTCCTGTCCCGCTTTTCCGCCTTCCGCTTCCGTGGAGACTCGCTCAAGCCCGACGACGTTTCGCTGTATGGGCGCTACCAGGAATTTCTCGCCGCGCGGAACAAGCTCGACTTCGACAGCCTCGTGCTCAAGACCGCGCAGCTGCTCGCCAACGATTCCGTCGCCGCGGAGATTCGGCAGCGCTGGTCGGCGGTGCTCGTGGATGAATTCCAGGATCTCAATCCCGTCCAGTATCAGATCATCCGAGCGCTCGCCAGCGAGCATCGGAACGTCTTCGTCGTCGGCGACGACGAGCAGTCGATCTATTCATGGACGGGTGCCGATCCGGGCGTCTTCCGCGATTTCGAGAGGGACTTTCAAGGAACCACCAAGGCTCAACTTGGCGAGAACCGCCGCTGTCCCCGCCAGGTCGTCGAGCTGGCGCGCCGGCTTGTCGCGCTCAACACACCCATCTTTGAGGACCGGCGCCACGCCGAGGCGAGCCACGAATCACCCTTTGAGGTGAGGGCGCTCACATTCGCCACCGAAGATGCGGAGATCACGTGGATCATCGACGACATCCGCCGTGACCGGAATGAACATCACCTGGCGTGGGGAGATTACGCGCTGCTGTACCGGAAGCACGACATCGGGAGCACCGCGGAAACCGGTTTTCTGACCGCCGGAATTCCCTGTCGCCTCGCGAACAAGCGGGCGCTGGCCGAGGACCCGGTAGTCTGCTACGTAATTGCCGCGCTTCGCGTGATCGCGAGTCCCGATGACGACGTCCACAGAGAAGGCTTTCTCAAGGTCGTTCTGCCGAAGCTGCTTTTCGATAGCGCGCAGGCGAAGGCAGAAGAGAGAAAGGCGGGCCTCGTTCAGTATCTCGAGGCGACGGCAAGGAAGCTTCCGATTGAGCACCAGGACCGGCAGAAAAGCCTGAGAAGCCTCGCTGCGCTGCGCAATCTCACCGCGCTCGGCGTGAGACACACGAACATCGCCGAGCTGCTGGAAGAGCTGCTGTCGCAGCGGGTCGGCGAGTATCGAACCAGGCTCGAGGAACACCACGACGAGCTCTCCGATCCTGCTTTGGACAACGACGTCGTGCGGCTGGCCGAGAGGCTTGTCGCCGCATCGGAGAGCGGACAGCCGGTGTGGATTCCGCACCTCGGAGGAATGGCGATCGCGCTCAAGGGAATTCTTTCGGGCGTGGGCCGCCTGCAGGTCATTCTCGGTGGTGCGCGGCCTCCCGGAGCACTGGCGCTCGAGTTTCCGGAGACTTCGCCACTCGGCCTCGCGCTGGGAGTCTTCAAGGCCGTGCAGTACATCCGCACGAGGGCGTTCGCCAATCACTTCCTGGATTTCACCACCGTCGACCTCGAGACGACGGACCGCGACAGATCGCGCGCCGAGATTGTAGAGATCGCGGCGGTTCGGGTGCGCGACGGGAGGATCACCGATCGGTTCCAGTCACTCGTCAAGCCGCGGGTTCCCATTACGGAGGGGGCGAAGCGGACGCACGGGATCGATGAGAAGGAACTGGCGTCGGAGCCATTTTTCGAGCAAGTCTGGCCGAGGTTCCGCGAGTTCTGTGGGAACGACGTGCTCGTCGCCCACAACGGCTACCATTTCGATTTCCCGATTCTTCGCCGCATGAGCGAGGGCATGCCGGGAGCGGATTTCGTGACCTACGATACGCTCTTGCTCGCGCGGGAGGTGCAGGCGGGAAGCGCCAGGCTCGTGGACCTCGCACGAATGTACGGCGTGGATCCCGGTCAGGCACACCGCGCTCTCGCCGACTGTCTGACGCTGGCCGAAGTGTTTCTTCGCCTCGGTGAGGCCAAGGTCGCTCGCGCGCGCAAGACCGCGCTCATCAACCTTCTCGATCACTTGGGCGTCGCCCTCGCGCTCAGCGACGACGAACCCCTCGGTCCCGAGGCGAAGCTGCTGCGCCGGCTTTCAATGCCCTATGCACTCGGACGCTACAGTGATTGCCTGGAGTTTTATCGAGTGGAGCGCGAGAAGTCCGCTGATCCGACCCTGCCGACGGTCGCCGAGGTGATCGACCGACTCGGGGGTGAGAAGCTGATGAACCGGATCAGGGCGGAGAAGACGGCCGAGCAACGGTACCCGCACGCGATGCACAGGTTGAGACCGTTGCTGGATCAATGCGTGGGGAAGCCACTGGCAGAGCAGCTCGCCGACTTTCTCGAGCGGGTGGTGTTATCGCTGTCGGACAGAGTCGAGCGTGATCCCGCGCGCGTCAACCTTCTCACGCTGCATTCGACGAAGGGGCTCGAATTTTCGCGCGTGTACATCGTTGGTGCGGAGGACGATCAGTTGCCGGGTCAACGGGAGGCGAGCAAGCGCGAGATCGAGGAGGCGCGGCGGCTGCTTTACGTGGGAATGACGCGCACCAAGGACAGACTCGTTCTTACTCGGGTGGAGGCGCGGGAGGGGAAGATGACCGGTCGGCACCGGTTTCTTGATGAGATGGGGCTGGTGCCGGAACGGATAAGCAACTGAACACGAGGTCCGCTGCGAGCTTTGCAGCAGATGGCTGTCGCCTTCGACTGATATCACTGTAAGGGGAGGCGAGGGTATCCTCTTCGGCGGCGACGCGATCTCGGGCGGAGCCCAAAGCGCTCCTTCGCGCTCCGCGCTCCGGAGCTGGTCTCCTTGGTCGCTCGCTTGGACGCCGCCTACGAGGACACCCTCACCTCCCTCGTACAGTATCGCAACCGCGGCAGCGCAACGCGCTGCATCCCCGCCGCGTGTCGGACCTTCCGCCGCGGGGTGACCACGCGCGACACACTCGGACCGAACCCACGCACGGGGATGCCGAGCTTCGCTCGGCGCGCTCCCGTGCGCGGCGCCACGAGGAGCGTGTTCCTCACCGCTGACCACGTGGGGAGTCGGAGGGGGTCCTGCATAAGCGAGTTTCAGCGAGCGACCAGGAGACGGGCGAGTGCCAGCGGAGCTGGCGCGAGCGTAGTTCGGCTCCGCCAGAGCTCGCGTACTCGCTTGTGCAGGACCCCCACCGACGACCCCGCGCAGCAATCCAGCCGTGGGCACGACTATCGCAGGCTGAGCCTCGAAATGCCGAACGCGCTTGCTAATCGACAGCTTGGATCATCCGACTTGCACATCTCGC
>JANMTG010000114.1:0-3290 GCA_031390205.1 Gemmatimonadota bacterium | reverse complement strand
CTCGCGCACCAGATCGAGTCGGGTCGGGAAGCTCGCAAGTGTCCGCGGCGGGAGTCCTCCCGAGTTCTGCCTCACGAGGTTCACGAGCGCGAGCGCCTCGGCGTCCCGGTTGAGGCCCCATAGCGCCTCCGCGCGCATGAGCACCAGCTCTTCGTTGATAATTATCGGCAACGGCGTGGTCGGACCGGTGATGTTCAGGAATATTATGTCTGAAACCGCGGAGTTGTCCGGCAAGGCCTTCTGGTGCGCCGGATCCTGCTCGACCTTGGACCGGCGCAGATCGCCCGCCTCCGCCTGGCTCAGGACTTTGGGGTTTGCCCGAATCACGGACCGGTCGAAATTTCCATTCTGCAGATCCCCCGATGACGTGCTGTACGTGTGATAGACTCCAACGCGGAAATTCGCGGGGACCGGACTGTAGAAAGAAGCATCAAGCGCGGTGAGCGCCGCATTGAGCTGCGCTGCATCCACCGGGCTGCCCGCCGCCTTGAAGTTCGCGAACCCGCGATAGATGTGGACCTTCGCCGCCAATGCCCTGTTGAATCTGAGAAAGCTGGCCGGAGTCGTGAACCCCGCAAACCCAGGGGTAAGGGTGAAGGCAAACGCCGATCCCCCTGCAGCCAGGTTGGTCGCGGCGCTATCGAGAAGCGCAGTCATGTAGGCGAGCACCACCGGCTTGCACCGGATAGGGTCCAGCGCCCCCGTTCCCGATGCGATCGGGACGCCGAGGCTGTCTCGCGTCTCGATCGCCTTGATGTATTCGAGCCCCTGAATGGTACGGGCAAAGCCCTGCGCGCCCGCCTTCTCCGGCGCAGTGAGCACGGGGGAGTTTTCGACACCGCCCGCCAACAGCTGAGCGCCCTTGATCGTACGGTATGTCGAGTTCCAGGTGAAGTCGACCAGGAACGCCCCGGGGGAGAACTGCCCCAAGGGCTGCTGGATATACCGGGGGTCGGCGCCGTCGATGCGGTAGGCGTCGCGCCCCATCGTCTCGAGCACCAGCACGAAGAACGCATGTTGCTCGCGGTCGCCGGCAATGAGGCCGGTTACCTGGTTCTGCAGCTGATCCCGGCTCGGTATCACCGCCGGGAGTTCTGGATTGTTGTAGTCGGGGATCAGTGGATCGCTGCATCCCACACCGAGGATGACGATCGCGGGAACCGTTGCCATGACGAACCGGCGTGTGAGGCGCCCGATTGGCGCGCGTGTCGCTTGATATGTCATGTCAGTAACTCGCGGCGAACGTGATGTAGAACGTGCGGCTGGGTGGGAACGGCGCCAGATCGATGAAGCGGCTGATCGCCTGGCTCCCGAAATTGCTCGACTCCGGATCCACGCCCGGATAATCGGACCAGGTATACAGATTTCGACCGCTAAGCTCGATGCGCGCCCCGCGCGCCCCGCGGAAGATCGGCTTCCTGAAGGCTTCTGGCAACTCGTACGAAAGACTGAGCTCGCGCAGCTTTACGAACGAGCCGTCGAACACGTATTGCGAAACGCCGAACTGATCGTTGCGCTGCGCTCGTCTGAGACCGCCGTCGGGAAGACCAGGTGAAAGCCCGAACGCATCATAGACATCCATGGTGACGTTCACGAGATCGCCACCGCGAGACCAGTCGAAGAGCGACGTGAGACGCAATTTGCCAAACGTGAAATCATTGGCGAAGCCCATGTTGAAGTCCGGTGCGGCGTCACCCTTCTGTACTTCCTGCACTGTTCCACCGACGGAATCGGTGGCGATGATCTGCGTCACGCGCTTCCCCACCTCGAGACGGCCGATTCCGTAACCGGAACCGAAGGCTACCCGCTGACCACTGGCATCGCGCTCAATGTTGAAGGCCGTGATCCCCGGCGGAAGCGCCGTCACAATCCCGACGTTTCTGGCGAAAGTGGTATTGGATATCCAGCTGAAGCGGTCGCTCTGAAATGGAGTGAGCCCGAGCGCTACCTCTGTGCCCCGGTTTCGAATGCTGCCACCGTTCTGGACGCTGACATTCGACCCGATCGACGGAGCGGAGACCACATTGAGGATCAGGTCCCTGATGTTTTTCTGATAGACGGTGAAGGCGACCGAGGCCCGCTGGTTCCAGAAGCTTGCGTCGACGCCGCCTTCCACTTCCGTCTCACGCTCCGGCCTGATGCCCGTATTGCCCCGTATGAGCCCCGGCTGGAAGGAGATCTGACCCGCGTATGTTCCGATTTGGGCGGGAGTGTACTTCTGGATATAAAGCGGCTGGTTCCCCGATTGCCCGACGGCTGCGCGGAGCTTGAACTCGTCGAACCGCCCGAAGAGCCCGGGAAGGCGGTAGGAAATCGAGCCTTTCGGGAAGAAATAAAACTTGTCGATGTCGCCGTTTAGAGTGCTCCGCTCGGCGCGCGCTCCCACAGTGAGCAGAAGGCGCTCGCGAAGCGCGAGGAACTCTTCCTGGCCGAAGAGGGCAAGTCCGCGCACTTCCTGCCGGTCGGCGAACACCTCGGTCGCCGCGCCGCGGTTCACATTCTCCTGTCCCACGAGTACGTCACGGCTGATGATGTTGGTGGATCGCTGTGACGATATCTCGCGCTGTATGCCGAGGGACGTGGTCGCGTTCCAGCTCCCACTTGCGGGCGCAAGGTCGTGAATGGCGCTGAAGTTGGCGTTGGCCCGCAGCACGTTCGCGCTGAGCGACGTGCTGGTTCCGGGAAGGCCGTCGTTTGCTTCGAACAGGAGAAAGCGCGGTGAGACGAGATTGACTTGCTGGTTGAACCGGTCAAGGCCTCCGTCGATCCTGAACGTCAGCGACTGCCGTTCCGTCGAATAGGCTGAGTATGCCACTCCCGCGGAGGAGATCAGGCGATAGACCTCTTCGGGGGTCTCGATGAAATCGCGATTCTGGAAGCTGTTTGTCCCTGCAACGGGGGTCCTTGGATAAATCCCGTTGCTCGGTCGCATGTCGAACCAGCTTGGTGTCGTGGCGAACACGAAGTAGGGCGTGACCGTAGCGTTGTCGTTGTTGCTGACGCCGCGGGTGGTGAGCGTCCGGATCAGATTGTTGTTCAAGGTGACCGTCAGCTTCGGCCGGAGCAGTTGAGTGAGGTTGAGCCGCAGGCTCTGCTTGCGATATCCGGTGTTCTTCTGGATGCCCCCATCCCAGCTATTGAGACCCGAGGCAAAGTAGCTCGTCTGGCCCAGACTGCCGCGCACGCTGAGGGAGGTTTCGTAGTTGAACGGGTTCTCGCCGAACAGCTGATCCTCGAAATCACAAAAACCGCTGCACGCCGCGTAATTCGAGTCTACGGCCGCCTGCGTC
>JANMTG010000061.1:0-2639 GCA_031390205.1 Gemmatimonadota bacterium | reverse complement strand
TGCGCGTCCTTCAGATCGGTTACCCGATCCAGAATATCGAGCGGATGCATCTCCAGCTGTGCAGCGTGCACCAGCAGTCGCGGTCCAACGAATTCCTCGTGCAGGTGGTGGTCCCGCAGGACGTGGCAGACGTCCTGGCAGAGAAAGCACTCGATGCACTTGCGGAATTCCTGAACGCGGTCGGCGTCAGCCTGTTGCATTCTCCAGGTTCCGTCGGGCGCATCTGGTGGTCTCGGTGTGAACTTTTTTATGCGCTTCTTGGCGCGAAAGTTTGATCCGACATCCGTCACCAGGTCTCGCAGCAGCGGAAACGCTCGCATTGGCTCGACGGTGACGGGCTTGTCGAGATCGAGATCACTCAGTCGCGTCATGCACAACAGCCGCGGCTGGCCGTTGATCTCCGCGGAGCACGAGCCGCATTTCCCAGCCTTGCAGTTCCAGCGCACGGCCAGATCATTGGCGCTCTCCGACTGGATCTGGTGGATCGCATCCAGCACCACCATCCCTTCAGAGACGGAGGTTGAATAATCGCGGAGCTCCCCTTCTCCGCCGGCGCCGCGCCAGACGCTGAACGTCGCGGTGCGGGTCTGGTCCCCCGCGGACGAATCGCTGCGCGCGGCGGCGCGGTGGCCGCTCGCCACGATCTCATGCGCGACGCTTTTTGGCACAGAGGCACCGCCCGACTGATTCGCGGCCATTACTTGTTCTCCTCGATGATCTGCTTGAGGTCGGCGCGAATGTCGCCGAGCGGCTCGCGGGAGACCTGAATCTCTCCGCCGCTGCCGCGACGCACCACGATGTTGAACCTGGCGTAAGCGGGATCCTTGTCCGGAAAATCGTCGCGGAAATGTCCCCCCCGACTTTCCTTCCGCTCGAGAGCGGACCTGGTGATGATCTCGGAAACGGTGAGGAGATTCGGCAAGTCGAGCGCGGTGTGCCAACCCGGGTTGTACTCGCGGTTTCCAGTCACCGCTACTTTCTTCGCCCGTTCCTTCAGCACCGAGAGCGCCTCGAGCGCGCGCTGCATCTCGTCCCCGCGCCGCACGATGCCGACGTGCTCCTGCATCATCGTCTGCAGATCGTGCTGCACCTGATACGGATTTTCCGCGGTGGCGGGATTCCGCCCGAACGGCTCGAGCGCGGCGCGCGTCATCGCTTCAGCTTCAGCGGCGTCCACCTTCGGCGACGACTGCCTCCCAGCGAACTCGGCGGCGTACTTGCCGGCGCGCTGCCCGAACACGAGCAGATCGGAGAGTGAGTTTCCGCCCAGCCGGTTGGCGCCGTGCAATCCGGCGGCCACTTCCCCGGCGGCAAAAAGACCGGGCAAAGTCGACATCTGCGTATCACCGTCGACACGTACTCCACCCATCACGTAGTGCGTAGTCGGACCGACTTCCATCGGCTCTGCCGTGATGTCGATATCGGCCAGCTGCTTGAACTGGTGGTACATGCTCGGGAGCTTTTTCTTGATGTGCTCCGCTGAGTCGGAGATCTTGCCCTTGATCCAGGAGATGTCGAGGAATACGCCGCCGTGCGGGCTTCCCCTTCCCTCCCGCACCTCGCGCACTATGCACCGCGCCACATGGTCCCGGGTGAGAAGCTCGGGGGGGCGCCGAGCGCTCTTGTCGCCCTGGGTGTAGCGCCAGCCTTCCTCCTCGTTGTCGGCCGTAGAGCTCCGGTAGTTCTCCGGGATGTCGTCGAACATGAAGCGCCGGCCATCCTTGTTCACAAGAATGCCGCCCTCGCCGCGCACGCCTTCGGTGACGAGAATTCCCCGCACGCTTGGAGGCCACACCATTCCCGTCGGATGAAACTGGACGAACTCCATATCCTGTAACGCGGCGCCGGCGCTCAACGCCAGTGAGTGACCGTCGCCCGTGTACTCCCAGCTGTTGCTGGTGACGTTGTAAGCGCGACCGATCCCGCCGGTCGCCAGAACCACCGCTTTCGCGGCGAACAGCTTGAACCGCCCCCGCTCGCGGTCGTAGCCGAGCCCGCCGGCGACGCGGCCACCGTCCTTGAGCAGCGACACGATGGTGCACTCCATGTGCACGTCGATCGGCTGGTACACGGCGTGATCCTGGAGAGTGCGGATCATCTCGAGTCCGGTGCGGTCACCGGTGTGCGCGAGGCGCGGATACTTGTGGCCGCCGAAATTTCGCTGAAGAATGCGGCCGTCCTCGGTGCGATCGAATACGGCGCCCCACGCCTCGAGCTCGCGCACCCTGTCGGGGGCTTCCTTCGCGTGCAGCTCGGCCATACGCCAGTTGTTGAGGTACTGTCCGCCGCGCATGGTATCGGCGAAGTGCACCTTCCAGTTGTCGCGGTCGTCAACGTTGGCAAGCGCGGCCGCCACGCCGCCTTCCGCCATCACCGTGTGCGCCTTGCCGAGCAGTGACTTGCAGATCAGCCCGACCGACGCGCCCGCATGCGCGGCCTCGATCGCCGCGCGCAATCCCGCGCCGCCGGCGCCAATTACAAGCACGTCGTGCTCGTGCGTCTGGTACTCCGCCACGCTAGAAAAGCCTCACGTCGTTCCAGATGCCCATCGAGCAGAGGCGGATGTACACGTCGGCGAATGCAACCCAGAAGAGACTCGGCCACGCCCACCGCATGTGTCCGCGGTTGAGGCAGCTCAC
>JANMTG010000060.1:0-3961 GCA_031390205.1 Gemmatimonadota bacterium | reverse complement strand
GCGTTCGCGCCGAATCGGCCCAGCTCGGCGAGATGGCCGTTGAGTCGCACTCCGTTGACGCCGATTGGCGACGCGGCGATGAGATGCCTCGGATGCAGCGAACCCGAAGCCACCATGCTTGCCGCCAAGGCGCTGAACTAGCGTAGGTTCATTGTTTAGAAAGTGTTCCGCAAAGCGCCACCGGCTGCTAGCGGGCAGAACATGCGCGCTGGCCCGGTCACATGGAAGAGGGCAGGGATTCCGGTAGGCCGCGGAGCAGCCTCGCTTGCCTGCGCTCCGCTAGTCGCTTATACTGAGCGCATGACGCTAGCTAATGTCGTCCGCCAGCACGCGCATAACCACGGCCTCACGGGTCGGGGGATGTGCGCGTTTGGGGGTAGCGGAAGCTAGCAGCACCTCGAGCGCAGTCACCCACGGCCCGTCATCGCGACGGGCCTTTTTTTTTGCGTCAAAAACCAGCATCCAACGACCCAACGCCGTTTCTCATGCTTCGAATTGCCTTACCAAATAAAGGACGCCTCGCCAACGACATGCGCGAGCTCTTCACCGACGCGGGGCTCGAGATCAATGCCCGCGGCGAGCGGGCACTCACCGCGTCGCTGGGCGGTGTTTTCGAGGGGATTTTCGTACGCGCTCAGGACATTCCGGAGTTCGTCGCGGATGGAGCCGCCGACGCTGGGATCACGGGATGGGACCTGATCGCAGAATCCGGTCGCGCGCTGGAGACGCTGGTCGACCTCGGGCTGGGTCAGTGCCGCCTCGTCGTCGCCGCGACGGACGATAGCGGCATAACCTCGCTGGCGGACATTCGGCCGGGAGCCCGCGTCGCGACAAGCTTCCCACTGGTTACGACCGGGTATTTCTCTCAGGCCCGCGTGGGCATCGAGATCGTGCCGGTTTCCGGTGCCGCCGAAATCGCACCGCACCTCGGCATCGCCGACGTCATCGTCGATCTGGTTTCCACCGGCTCCACGCTGCGAGTTAACGGACTGCACGAGGTAGCGACCATCCTCGAGTCCAGCGCGCGCCTCGTAGTTGCGCCCGTCGCCACATCGCCCACTGATCGTTCATCGTGCGAGCGCGCCGACGCTATTGACGATCTGGTGTCCGCTCTCGAGTCGGTGATCCGCGCGCGTGGGCAGAGATACGTGATGTCTAACGTTCCGCGGGAGCGGCTCGAAGAAGTCCGGCGGATACTGCCCGGACTCAACGGCCCCACGGTCATCGATATAATGAACGGAGGGCGATTCGTCGCCGTCCACGCGGTTGTGCCGGCCGCCGGGATCTACCGCACGCTACGCGAGCTCCGCGCGATTGGCGCCGAGGGCGTGTTAGTGACACGCATAGAGCGTCTCGTCCCATGACCTGTGTCGGCGCTGATCTCTCTCGACCCGGTACGCGTACGGCGCTCCGCTACACGGGCGCGCTCCGATCGCTGACGGCCGAGGACAGGAAGCAGATGCTCGACCGCGCATCGGTAGCGGACTCCGATGTGTGCGCGACCACCTCGAACATCATCCGCGATGTCCGGCAGCGCGGCGATCGGGCACTGCTTGAGCTGGCCCAAAGATTTGACGGCGCCATGATCGAATCACTGGAAGTGCCGTCTCTGGCGCGCGAAAAAGCGCTGAATTCGCTGGAGCCGGACGTGCGGCGCGCCATGGAGCGATCAGCCAGGAACATCGCGAGCGTGCACCGCGCGTCGCTGCCTCTGGCCATGGAAACGGAGCCCGAGAGCGGTGTCGTAATCGGTCGTCGACCGGATCCGCTCGGGAGGGTAGGCGTGTATGCCCCAGGCGGGCGCGCCGCGTATCCCAGCAGCGTTTTGATGGGTGCGATTCCGGCGCGCGTGGCCGGCGTGGGCGAGGTGATACTTTGTTCTCCGCCCGACAGCACAGGCTCACCGGCATCCGTCGTCCTCGCGGCGGCGGAGCTCGCGGGAGTCGACCGTGTGTTCGCGGTCGGTGGCGCGGGAGCGATCGCGGCGATGGCCCTCGGCACCGAGACGGTTCCTCGCGTCGATCGGATCGTGGGTCCGGGGAACGCTTACGTCGCCGAGGCGAAGCTGCAGCTCGTCGGTGCCGTCGCGATTGACGCTCCGGCGGGGCCGACGGAGCTGCTCGTGATCGCTGATGACAGCGCTAACCCGGAGACGGTGGCGACTGAAATGGTCGCACAGGCGGAGCACGATCCACTGGCGTGCGTGGTCGCTATCTGCGTGGGAGCGCGAGTGGCCGCGCAAGTGATCGAATCCCTCGATCTCATGGTTGCGACCCTGCCAAGAGCCGGGATAATCGCACAAGCGTTCGCGTGCCAGGGTGCGGTGTTCTCAGCGAGCTCGATAGACGAGGCCGTCGAGTTCGCCAATGCATATGCGCCCGAGCACCTGCTGCTGGCGGTGCGCAATCCCGACGCACTCCTGGCTCGCGTCCGAAACGCGGGGACCGTCTTCCTCGGAGGGAGTGCTTCCGTGGCATTCGGCGATTACATGACGGGCGCGAATCATGTTCTGCCCACCGGGGGACTCGCCCGCGGCTACTCCGGGCTCTCCGTGCTCGATTTCTTCCGCTGGACTACATACCAGCGGATAGATCGCGATGCCGCGTCCAGGCTCGCGCGCGATACTCGTGCCTTCGCGTTGGCGGAAGGTTTGTCCGCCCACGCGTTAGCCGCTGGTCGGTGGGAGGCGCCGGAATGAGCGAACCGCTGCCGGCAGCTGCGGCCTTTGCGCGTGCGAGCTACAGGGACCTGTCACTGTACGCGCCCGATCGCACCGCGTGCCGGATCGATCTGAGCGACAACACGAACTTGTGGGGAGCTCCTCCCGCAGCAATGCGCGAGTTAGAGCGCGCAAGGGCGGAAACCGTCACGCGCTACCCGCAGCTCTACGCTTCCTGTTTAAAGGAGGCCCTGTCGGCGTACGTCGGTGTGCCCCCGGAAATGCTCGTGACCGGCTGCGGCTCTGATGACGTTCTCGATTCCGCGATCCGCGCGTTTGGTGAGCCTGGGCGGGGCGATCGCGTCGCGTTTCCCGATCCGTCGTTTCCGATGATCCCGATCTTCGCGCGGATGAACGGCCTCCTTCCGGTCGCCGTGCCGCTGACGCCGTCGTACGACGTCGATGTGGAAGCGATGCTCGGCGCGCGCGCCCGGATAATCTATCTCTGCTCGCCGAATAACCCGACCGGCACGCTCGCCTCGCGTACCGCCATCGAAGCCATCGTCAACGGCGCTTCGAACGGAACGGTGGTTATCGTGGACGAGGCATACGCCGAATACTCGGGTGTGAATGTCGTCGATCTTCTCGCGAGCAGCGATCGGCTCGTCGTCTCACGCACGATGTCCAAGGCGTTCGGGCTGGCGGGGCTGCGGGTGGGATACGCGGCCGGATCTCCGGCACTGGTCGCCGAAATCGAAAAGTCGCGCGGACCGTACAAGGTCAGCGGGGTCGCCGGCCGCGCCGCCGAAGCCGCACTTTGGGACGGACTGAAATGGGTTCGGGAACACGTCGCGATCGCCGTCGATCACCGTGAGCGCCTTGCGGACGAGCTCCAGCGCCGGGGCCTGTCACCCATACGATCCCAGGCCAACTTCGTCCTCGTCCCGATTCGTGACGCCGGATCCGTCGCCGGAAAGATGCGTGAGCGCGGCGTTGCGGTGCGATCCTTCCAATCGCTGCCGCCGATATCGGAGGCCCTCGTAAAAAGCAGTGGCGGAGCTCTTCGGTTCACCGTGGGTCCGTGGGAGCAGATGGAGCAAGCCCTGTTGGTTTTCGAAGAGTCAGCACCGGTATGCGCGTAACGATCTTCGACTACGGAGCGGGCAATCTCCATTCGCTCGCCAAGGCGATCGCCGGCGCGAACGTCGAGGTGTTTGTCGAGACCGACCCGCTCCGCTCGCTCGACACGGACGTTCTCGTCTTACCGGGTGTGGGCGCATTCGGCCACGCTGCCGACCGTAT
>JANMTG010000052.1:0-2453 GCA_031390205.1 Gemmatimonadota bacterium | reverse complement strand
ACGCGCATCCAGCCGGGGAGGTCGTTTTCCTCGGAGAGATAGCCGATCCGCGACAGGACGGCGACCGGATCGGCGACGGGATCGAGGCCGAAGACGCGCACCGAGCCGCTTTCCGCCCGCAGCAGGCCCAGTATGTGTCTGATGAGCGTCGTTTTGCCGGCTCCGTTTGCGCCGACCAGGCCGTAGACAGCGCCACGTCGCATCGACACGCTCACCGAAGCGAGGGCAGTCCTGCCACCGAAGCGTCGCGTCAGTTCGGAGACACTGATGACCGGTTCACTCACGGGGGGAGAAGATGTTCACATCGGGATTCATTCGCCATGCGGTGTGCGTGGATGTTATCGTGATCGCGTGCTGCCAATCCGAATTCTGCCGGCATTCCTGACCGCAACGGTTCTCGGTTGCGCGGCGAGACGCGTCGCGGATACAGTAACACAGCCGCACATCATTCCACACACCCAGTGGGAGTCGCAGCCACGTCTTGGCTATGCGGCGGACGCGATGCGGCGTAACAAGATCTCCGGCGATTCGCTACTCTTCCGGGATCTGCACATCATCGTGCTTGCTACGAGTGTGGATTCGAGCACTGTCAAACCCGCGGACGTTGTACGCCTGCGACTCGATCTCGGCGACGCGAACGAAGAGCGTTCGGCGCGTGAAGGATCCGCGTTCAACTGGCGCGGATTTCATGTGGCCGTGGTCGCGGTCTACGGCCAAGGCGAGCTGGGTGCGGGACTCGTGGCGCTCGAAGTGGCAACTGTCGCGTCGCTGCCGCCGCACATCGCGTCGTCCGAGGTCGCGGGCGGCGCGGACATGCGGCTTCGGATTCCTCACAAGATCACCCACGTCACCCTGCATCACACCGGAAGCCGCGAGCCGCTCCGACCGCACGACGATCCGGTGGAGAAGCTACGCGGCCTGCAATCGTGGGGCGCGGCCGAGCGGAACTGGTGGGACGTGCCGTACCATTTCCTGCTGGACCTCGACGGCCGGATCTACGAAGGTCGCGACTGGCGTTACATGGGAGAGACGAATACGACGTACGATCCCACCGGGCATTTTCTCATCAGCGTCATCGGCAACTACGAGCGGCAGGAACCGACGCCCGCGCAGCTGGCGGCGATTGCGGACATGATGGCGTGGGCGCTCAGGGAGTTCGATCTGCCGCTCGATCGGATCGGTGGGCATTACAACTATGCCAGCACGGGGTGTCCCGGACAGCACCTTCGCAAGCATCTCGAGGGCGGCACGCTGCGACGAATGGTGGCTGCCCGGCTCAAACACAAATAAGGAGCTTGCGCTAGGATCCTACTCGTGACGTTACTATTTGGAATGACACCGATTGGCAAAGGTTCCTCCACAGCTGTCCGAAAAAAATGTCGGAAGACGACGGCGCATGTTGATTGCAGGGTTTGACGGGCCATGACACGCCCGCAGCTGCTCGGAATCTCCGCCGCGCTGCTGGTCGGCGTGGCCGCCGGGCTCGGATTCTTTACCTTCGGTTACGCCAGGGGCGCCTCGTACCTCACCAACGACCCCGCCGCCTGCGCAAATTGTCACGTCATGAACGAGCACTACTCGGCATGGATGAAATCGAGCCACCGGCCGGTCGCCACCTGCAACGACTGTCATACTCCGGCGGACCTGGTCCCGAAGTACGTCACCAAAGCACGGAACGGCTTCTGGCACTCCTTCTATTTCACCAGCGGGCGATACCCCGATCCGCTGCGCATAACCCCACGAAATCACCGCGTGACCGAACAGGCGTGTCGCTATTGCCACGCGGAGATCGTCAGCGCGATCGATCCGGTCGCGCGCACCGGGCAACCACGGCCCGACAGTGAGCTTTCGTGTATCCGTTGCCACACATATGTCGGCCACTGGGTCCGCTGACAGTTTGAATCACCATGCCGACGGGGCGCCGCTACCGCCACGGGCAGGTCGACGCATTTCCGAGGAGACCGTCAAATGACTTCGCCCACACCCCCGAACCCGCTCCCGTCCCGAAATCGAAAGCGCCGCTACGCGCTGCTTGGCGCCCTCATCGCGGGTGGGGCGCTCGTGGCCGTCGGGATCGCTGCACTGCTCACCAACATCTTCGAGCGAAAGCAGGAGGCCCGCGACCCGTTCTTCCGCACCGCCGTCATCACCGATACGACGGAAGATCCCGAGGTGTGGGGTCGGAACTTCCCGCTGCAGTACGACCTTTATCGTCGCACCGTGGATCAGCAGCGAACCCGATACGGCGGCAGCGAGGCGTTCCCGCGCACGCCGACGAGCGCCGATCCACGTACGAGCGTCGCCCAGTCGCGTCTCGCCGAGGACCCCCGGCTGCGCGAGTTCTGGGCCGGGTACGCGTTCTCACGCGATTTCCGCGAGGAGCGCGGCCACGCCTACATGCTGGTGGACCAGGAGATGACCGGCCGTCAGCAAGCGGCTCCGCAGCCCGGCAC
>JANMTG010000016.1:0-10938 GCA_031390205.1 Gemmatimonadota bacterium | reverse complement strand
CAGGGAGCGGCGCTTTGACTATGGATCTCACGCTCGCTCGCACGATGCCCGCCGAATGGGAGAAGCACGAGGCAACCTGGATAGCGTGGCCCCACCACGAGCCGGACTGGCCGGGAAAGCTCGCCCCGATACCCTGGGTCTATGCGGAGATTGTGCGCGCGCTCAGCGAGCACGACCGCGTAGAGATCCTCTGTCAGGACGAGAGCGTCGCCGACGATGCGCGCCTGCTTCTCCGCGCTCACGGCGTAAAAGCGGACGATCACAAATACCGCCTGCACATCGTCCCGACCGATCGCGTCTGGCTCCGCGACTCGGCGCCCACCGCGGTTCGTCGCGCGGACGGGGTAGTGGAGCTGCTCAACTGGGGTTTCAACGGCTGGGCGAAATACGACAACCATCGCAAGGATGCTCAAGTCGGCCGCGCGATCGCGGAGATCACGGGGCTCGCGAGGATCGAGCCGGTGAGACCGGACAACGGTAAGCGGCTCGTTCTTGAGGGCGGCGGAATCGAGGTGAATGGCGCCGGTCTGATACTTGTAACCGAGGAGTGGCTCCTCACCAAGGTGCAGGTCCGGAATCCCGGAATGTCGGCCGCGGATTACGAAAGGGTGTTCGCGGAATATCTTGGCGCGCCCTCTACGATCTGGTTGGGCGAAGGCGCGGTCGGCGACGACACTCACGGACACATCGATGACATCGCGCGCTTCGCCAACCGCGAGACGGTGATTCTCGCCTACGAGCACGACCCCGCCGACGAGAACCATTCACGCTCGGCCGACAATCTGCGCCGGCTCGAGCTGGCGGCAAAGGAGCACGTGCTCCGTATCGTGACGATTCCGTTCCCCAGGCCGGTGTTCATGGATGGCGAGCGGCTTCCGGCCAGCTACGCGAACTTCTACATCGCCAATGGCGCCGTTCTTGTGCCGACCTTCAATGATCCGAACGACCGTGTGGCGCTCAACGGAATCGCCGAGGCGTTCCCGCGGTTCAAGGTGATCGGAATTCACGCCGTGGATCTGGTGTGGGGGCTCGGCACACTCCACTGTCTCACCCAACAACAACCAGTGGCGAAGCGATGAGGATCTTGCTGACGAGTGCCGAATCGTTGCGACTTGAACCCACGACCGGACAGCTCACCATCGAGGCGCCGACAGCCGACATGAGTTACGGACCGTTCCACATGCTGGGCAGCTCGCTGGCCGTATGCACCTTCTCCGTTCTACAGAGCTGGGCCACCAACAAGAATCTCGGCGTCGACGACCTGCGTGTGGACGTGAGCTGGAGCTTCGTCGAGAACCCCCACCGCGTCGGCGCCATTACGGTGAAGCTGGAGTGGCCGTCGCTCTCAACGGATATGTGGCCGCGCGCGCTGCGCGTCGCCAACCTCTGCGGAGTCCACAACACGCTTACGCACCCTCCTGAGATAAGGGTCGAAGCTGTTGGCGCACCCGAGGCTCGATCCGCGCCTATCCGCACTGAGCTTGCGCCAGCAGCGGGAGCGTCCCCGGCGGACGACACGTCGAAGGCGGCGAGCATCAGGTGAGCGTTTCCGTCGTTCGGCTCACCATCGCCGGAGTGGATACGAGCGAGCCGCTCGCCCCGAGCACCGGGGATCCTTGCCGCGGCTACACCGTGATCTACGACGGTGATTGCAAGGTCTGCGGCCGCCTGGTGAAGCTGCTAACGAAATGGGATCGCGGGCACGACCTGGAGATAATTCCCTCCGAGACTCCGGAAGTGCACGCGCGTTTTCCGTGGATACCCGCGCGCGCGTACGTGGAGTCGGTACAGGTCATCCGCAACAGTGACGGGAGAACGTGGCAGGCGGCTGGCGCGCTCGAGGAGCTCCTGAACGTGTTGCCGAAGGGATGGCTGGCCTCCTGGCTTTTCAGTATCCCCTTTGTGCGGCCGCTGGCCGACAGATTTTACCGGTGGTTCGCGCGAAACCGCTATCATCTCGGGTGTGGCCAGCACTGTCAGGTTCGGGAGCTGGACCTCGATTACGGGGATGGCTGAACCCGCTGTGAGCGGCGGCTAGCGCGACGGCGCGCGCGGAAGAGTATGTGAGCGACTATACGGCAACCATTGCCTGGGAAAGGGATGGCGCGGTCTTCACCGATAACCGCTACGGCCGCGGGCATCGCTGGATTTTTGACGGCGGTGTCGAAGTTCCAGCGTCAGCTTCGCCTCATGTCGTGCCCGAGCCTCTATCCGTCGCGGCTGCCGTCGATCCGGAGGAGGCATTCGTCGCCGCGATCTCGAGCTGTCACATGTTGTGGTTCCTGTCAATTGCCGCCAGGCGCGGGCTGGTAGTGGACGCCTATCGTGACGATGCCGTTGGAATCATGGGCCGCAATCCAGGCGGGAAGACCGCGGTAGTCACGGTGAGGCTGCGTCCCCGCGTATCTTTCAGCGGCACGAAAGCACCGACTAAGGAGGAGCTGACTGCCCTTCATCACGCAGCGCACGAGGAGTGTTACATAGCCAACTCGATCACCACTGAGGTGCGATGCGAACCGGTCTACGCCTGACCCGAGCCGCAATGTCTGACTAAAGACGCGAATGTCCGAAATCCCACAGTGCAATGGAAGCGGGATTCAGGCGCCGGGCCAGCAACCCCGACTGAATGGAACACTTGAGCCGTTCAGCTGTCTAAATTGGTACTCGCATTTCGCCTCAGACCGAGACCTCTTCCAATGAATCGTTCGCTGCCGCGGTTGCTGACTGGAGTCGTCGTCATACCCGCCATTCTCGTTCTCCTCGCTGCCAGACTCACCAGCGGCGCGACCTCTCCTTCGTCAGCGCTTCCACTGCCCCGTCCATCATTCGACGCGAGTCTCGCAGCAGCGCCGGCGACCGACACGGCATACTTCGCCGGCGGGTGCTTCTGGGGAATCGAGGGCGTGTTCGAGCACGTAAAGGGAGTCAAGTCGGCGGTGTCGGGTTACTCCGGTGGGACTTCCGTATCTCCGTCCTACGAACAGGTGACGAGCGGCGATACCGGCCACGCCGAGACCGTTCAGGTGATATTCGATCCCGCGCAGATTTCCTATGGCCAGCTGCTCCGGATCTTTTTCTCCGTCGCGCACGATCCTACGCAGCTGAACCGTCAGGGTCCCGACCGCGGCACCCAGTATCGCTCCGCGATCTTTTTCAACAGCGGTGCCCAGCAGCAGATCGCTCGCAGCTACGTCGACCAGCTCACTGCCGCGAAATTCTTTCCGCGGCCCATCGTCACGCAGCTGGCGAAGCTACGCGCGTTCTATCCGGCCGAGGAGTACCATCAGGATTACATGGTGCGCCACCCGAATCAGCCGTACATCGTGTTTCACGATGCACCGAAGGTAGCCGCGCTCAAGAAGCAGTTCGCGGACATTTACAGGGACTGACGCCCGCCCGAGAGACTCCTGAAGCGGTACCCAGCTCCGGTGTGCCGTTTCGCAGCTCTACATCGCGGGATCGGTTCGAGAACACCTTCTCTACCGTTGGCACCCTCAATGGTCGAGTCACGCTCGCGTTGAACGCGAGAGCCTGACCCGTGGTGTGATTCAGCTAAGCGTGAGCGTCACCGGCTCCCGTCAACTCGGTACCGCGGCTTACAGCGCACTCAAATCGCGCTCACCCGAGCGGATCTTTACCACGTGCTCCACCGTCAGTACGAAGATCTTACCGTCACCGGGCTGACCGGTGCGCGCTGCCCGTTCCACCGCTTGAACCACCTCCGCCGCGATGGCGGCGGGGACCACGATTTCCAGCTTGGCCCTTTCCACCTCATCGTAGGCCGCCTCGCTCCCGAGCGGGTAGCGCCGGCCAAACCCGCGGACGGTAGAAACGGTCACTCCCGGAAGATCCGGCATCGCGTGCAGTGCCCGCAAGACGTCAGGCAAACGGTCTGGCCTGATGATCGCTTTGATTTCTCTCATCACAGTTCCACCTCCCGCCGTTCGCGCGCGAACAGCAGATAGAGCACCGGAAGGACAAGCAGCGTCAAGGCCGTCGAGGACAGGATTCCACCGACGACGACAGTGGCCAGCGGGCGCTGCACTTCCGCCCCGCGTCCGGTCGCGAGCATCATGGGAAGAAAGCCGAGCGATGCAACCAGCGCCGTCATCAGGACGGGGCGGAGCCTGGCGATCGCCCCGTGCCTCACCGCCTCCTCGACCGGTTGCCCCTGTTCACGCAATCGGTTTATGAACGTGATCATTACCAGCCCGTTGAGCACCGCGACGCCAGACAAGGCGATGAAGCCGACGGCTGCTGAAATGGAGAAGGGTATGCCGCCGGCCCACAGGAAGAATACCCCGCCGGTGAGAGCCAGCGGTACGCCCGTGAATACGAGCAGCGAGTCACGCACCGTGCCGAACGTGGCGAAGAGCAGGCCAAAGATCAGTAGCAGCGCCACCGGCACGACGACCTGGAGGCGTCGGCGCGCCGAGACCAGTTGCTCGAACTGACCGCCCCAGGCGGTCCAGTATCCCGGCGGAATCTCCACCCCTTCGCCGATACGTCGCTCGGCCTCAGCGACGAACGATCCGATATCCCGGCCGCGAACGTTGGCTGTGACGACGACGCGACGCTTCCCGTTCTCACGGCTGATCTGATTCGGCCCCGGCGCGATCTCGATATCCGCTACCGATCCGAGCGGCACGAAGCCGGCCGCGCTCGCGGCAACGGGCATCACCCCGTTACCATCGTCGAGGCGGCGACCTCGAGGGAGTGGGATCGTGAGGCGGTCCATCTCGTCCAGGTTTGTGCGAATCTGCTCGGGCAACCGAACGACGATGTCTGACCTCCGGTCACCCTCGAAAACCTGTCCGACTGCCTTTCCGCCGATGGCGACCTCGACGACGTCCTGAACGTCCGCCACACTCAGGCCAAGACGGGCCATCTCAGCCCTGTTGAGGTTGATCGTCAGCATGGGCAGACCTGTAGTCTGCTCCACCTTCGTGTCCGCCGCGCCAGGGACCGCGGCAAGCACCGCTTCGATGCGAGTCCCGACTTCCGCCAGCTGCTCCATGTCGTCGCCGAAGACCTTGACCGCCACGTCGCTCCGGACGCCCGCGATCAGCTCGTTGAATCGCATCTGGATCGGCTGGGTGAACTCGTAGTTGTTGCCGGGCATTGAAGGCAGCTCTCGCTGGAGCTTCTCGACCAGGTCGTCCTTGGGCCGACTGGGGTCGGGCCAGCGCTCGCGGGGCTTCAGCATGACGTATGTGTCGGCAACGCTGGGCGGCATCGGGTCGGTGGCGATTTCGGCCGTCCCGATCTTGGAGAACACATAATCCACTTCAGGATAGGTTTTGAGCTTTCGCTCGAGTGCGTGCTGCATGTCGACCGCGGTGGACAGGCTCGTCCCGGGAATGCGGAGAGCGTGGACGAGGAGGTCACCTTCGTCCAGACTCGGCAGGAACTCACTGCCAAGACGCGAGGCCATCGCCCCGGTGACCAGCAGGAGGACCAGCGCCGCCGTCACCGTAATAGCACGATTGCGCATCGCCATGGCGAGGGCGGGGACGTAAGCCTTCGTCGCCCACCGCACTGGGGCGCTTTCCTTCTCCGACACCCGGCCGGTAATGAAGATCGCCACCGCCGCCGGCACGAACGTCACCGACAGAATCATCGCGCCGAAGAGCGCCAAGAGCACGGTGAAGGCCATCGGAAAGAACATCTTTCCTTCAATGCCGGTGAGCGTGAGGATCGGCAGATAGACGACCATGATGATCAACTGGCCGAACAGCGTTGGCCTCCAGACCTCCGTGGACGCGTCCCCGACGACCTCCAGCCGCTCGGAACGCGTGAGCAGGCGCCCGAGCTCGCGCTGTCGGCCGGCCAGGCGGCTCATGCAGTTCTCGACGATCACGACGGCGCCATCGACGATGATACCGAAATCGACCGCGCCCAGACTGAGGAGATTCCCGCTCACTCCGCGCTCCACCATTCCCGTTATCGCGAAGAGCATCGACAGAGGAATGGCAAAGGCGGTGATGATCGCCGCGCGGACGTTGCCGAGGAACATGAACAGGATGGATATGACGAGGAGTGCGCCGAGCAGCAGATTGTGCTGCACGGTCTTGATCGTCGCGTCTACCAGCGTCGTCCGATCGTAGACGGTTTTCGCGACAACCCCCGCCGGCAGCGTTCGGTTGACCTCCTCCATCTTCATGGCCACGCGCCTCGATACCGTGCGACTGTTCTCGCCCATAAGCATGAAGACAGTGCCGAGAACGACTTCCCGTCCGTCTTCCGTGGCGGCGCCGGTTCGCAGCTCATTGCCGAGGAGCACGTCGGAGACATCATGGAGATGAATCGGCGTGCCCTGATGATTCCCGACCACAATCTGCCGGATGTCCTCGAGCTCCCGCACTTGTCCAGGTACGCGGATCAGGTACTGCTCGCCGCTGCGCTCTATGTAGCCCGCGCCAATATTGCTGTTGTTGCGCGCCAGCGCGTCGAGCACGTCACGAAACGAGAGCCCGAAGGAGAGGAGCTTGTCGGGATAGGGGGTGACGTGGAATTCTTTCGTGTATCCGCCGATGGTGTTCACGTCGGCCACGCCCGGGACTGTTTTCAGCTGCGGCCGCACGATCCAGTCTTGAATGGTTCGCAGCTCCATCCCGGAATAGGCCAGCCCCTCTGGGGTCTTCGCCCCGGGCTTGGCCTCCACCGTCCACAGGAAAATCTCTCCGAGGCCGGTGGCTATCGGCCCCATCTTCGGCTCGATGCCCGGCGGCAGCTGACTCTTGACCTCCTGCACCCGCTCCGCAATGAGCTGGCGCGCCCAGAAGATGTCGGTGCCGTCCGCGAATACCACGGTGACCTGCGAAAGGCCGTAACGCGAGATCGAGCGCGTCTCCTCCAGCCGCGGGAGGCCCGCCATCGCTGTTTCGACGAGGTACGTCACGCGCTGCTCGGCCTCCAGCGGCGAGTAACCCGGAGCTTCGGTGTTGACCTGTACCTGGACGTTGGTAATGTCCGGCACGGCGTCGATCGGCAGCCGCGTGTAGTTGTAGAGGCCAAACGCAGCCATCGCCAGCGTCGCAATGACGACCAGCCACCGCTGGCGGATCGAGAATCGGAGAATTCGTTCAATCACGGGCGCGCGCCGTCTCAGTGATCATGGGACGCCCCGAGCTTGCCGATTTCGGCCTTTACAGCGAAGCTGTTCTCGGCGGCGTACTGGTCACCGGGCGAGAGGCCCTTCACTACTTCCACCCATTCGCCGTCACTCCGTCCCAGCTCCACCGGCCGGGCCTCGAACCAATCTCCATAGCGGAAGAACACCACCTGCCAGTCGCGGAACGTCTGAATGGCGTCGACGGAAACCGCCTGCTGGACCAACGTCGCTTCGCGGACGAGGCGAACGGTCACGAACAAACCTGGTCGCCACCGGCCGTCGGGATTCGGCAACACAATGCGCGCTGTTGCAGCACGCGTCTCCTGCCCGACGAGGGGACCAACGTAGCTGACGCGGCCGGTGACCTCGCTCCCGAGATCACTGGATCGCACCGTCGCTTCCTGACCCGCCCGCACTGCCGCGATGTCTTTGGTGTTCACAGTCACATCGACCCAGATCGAGGACAGATCAGCGACGGTGAAAATGTCCTCCTCGGCGGTCACCGCTTCGCCAATCGTGACGTTTCGCTCGATCACCTCGCCGTTCAGCGGCGCGCGAATTTCGTGGCGTGACATGCTCTCGGCTGGCGCCGACGCGAGGCCGCGCAACGCTCCCAAAGGCACGCCCAGCACGACCAGCGTTTGGGCGGCAAGCCGTTCACTGAGCGCCGCTTCATCGAATGCCCGCTTGGCTTCGAGATAGTCCTGCTCCGCCGAGATCTTCTTCTTCCAGAGGCTCTCCTCCCGTTGCAGCGTGACCCGCGCGAATTCGACCCGTTGGGTCGCCGCGATGTAGGCGCTCTTCGCATCCGCGAGCTCACGGGTATTCAGAACGGCCATCAGCTCGCCCCTGCGCACCCGATCACCTTCCTTCTTGAAGACCCCGGTCACCACCCCGCCCAGGCGCGGCACGACGTGCGCGAGTCGCGTCTCGTCAGTCTTGATTTCGCCGGGCAGCTGGAGCGTGGTGACCATCAGTCGCGAGCCGACGGTCTTGATCACGATGCCCGCGCTCTTGACCTGATCCGCCCCGAGTTGGACTTTGCCCTCGACTTGCGAGTATGACCACTCGTGCCGCCGGCCACCGCGCTGGGCGATCACCTTGACATCGAATGAATGCGGCTCTTCGACGACCGCTTCGCCCCGCAGATAGTCTGCCTCAGGGCGAAAACCGATGCGGTCGATTCGGCCCCCCAGCCGGTGCAGCTCGACCTGGAGCACTACTTCGCGCGGCGCGACAGGCTTGAGGTCAGCATCGAAGGGATAAATTCGAAAGTGCGGTGGCACTCCGGTTTCGTAGATCGTCATTTCGAGCTGGAGGGTGCCGTTGGACAGAAGCCGGGCGCCGTGAGGTCCCCTCGGGTATTCGAGCGCGGCCCCCTCCCCTGCCGCGTCGCCGGAATCCCCATTTCGCCCTGTCAACAGAATCACCGCGACGAGCAGGATGCCCGCGATGATTATCGCCGCAATGATGGAAGCCGTCCTCCTGTCGACGCGCGACTCGATCTGCTCGCGCACGAACGGCCCGAGCTCCCTCCAGGTCGGCGTCGCCTTGCCTGCTGCTCCCTGATTGTTCTTCACTACGGATCTCCTTTCCCCATGCGGGCACTCGGCCCGTGCGTTAGTGACTCAGGAAGGCGGTCGCGCCCTTGCCTGTTGACACGCCGTTCAGATTACATCGACGAATTCGCGATCCCGTTCAGCGGCGCGCCAATCAGCCGCTCGACATCCGCGACCGCCTTTTGATAGTCCGAGAGGGCGCGCAGATACTGGCCACCGGCGGCGATCATCGTCCGCTGAGCATCCAGAACATCCAGGTAGCCGAACTTTCCCAGCCGATAACCCTCAGTTACCGCTTCGAAGGTTTGCCGTGACCCTGGCAACACGGTCGTGCGAAGCGCGGTCACCTCATCGTGCGCGCTGGCCAGCGCCCGATATGCCTCTGCAAGTCGGGCGGAGACGCGGGCCTCGGCTGCTCGGCGCTCTTCGTACGCCTTTGCCAGGCGGCTCTTTGCTTCCCTGATCCCTCCGCTGTTGCGGTCGAACACCGGCAGAGGGAGCGATCCGCCGACCACAAAGGCATTGCTGCGGAGGTCGGTGAAGCGCCGATAGCCCCCCGTGACCGTCACATCGGGCAGACGCTTCGACTGCTCGGCCGCAAGCGCCGCCTCCCGCTCCAGAATCTCGACAGCCCACCGGGCGAGGTCGGGATTGTCAGCGAGGCGAGTCATCAACTCGGCAATCGAAGGCAGCTCCGGAGCGACGTCGAGGTGACCGCTGGCCGCCGGGAACACCGCTTCAGAGGCGCCCCAGTAAGACGCGAGGCGTCGACGGCCAGCGTCGAGCAGACGGAGCGCACGATTCGATTCAACACGCACGGTAGCGAGTGCTACGTCTGCCCGGGTCTCCTCGATCGGCGAAACCACCCCTGCGACTACCCGAGCCCCGACGCTCTGCTGCACCTGCTCAACCAGTCGAGTCGTTTGCGCGGTCAACGTCACCATCTCCTGTGCCGCGAGGACATCGATGAAGGCATGCGTCACCTGGGTGAGCACGTCGATCCGGGCCCCTTCGTAGTCCCAGGCTGCCAGATCGCGTGTGCGAGCGGCAAGATTCCGGCGCGCGGTCCGCTTCCCGCCCAACTCAAGGATTTGGCTGAGCTGAACCGTCGTCTGCGGCTGAATGACCTGCTCGCTTCCGACGGTACTGCTCCTCAGCCTCGAAGCGCCGATGTCTTCCGCGACCACGCCGATGACAGGATTCGGCGGCCTGCCTGCCTGAAGAATTCGCGCCTCCAACGCTCTCGTCTCCCACGCAAACGCGGCGAGATCGGGACTGTGCAACAGCGCTAGGGCGACCGCATCACGCAGGGAGACACTGTCCGTCGGAGTTGCGAACACCGGACGGTTCGGGCGGCCGCTTTCGGTCGGCGACGGGAAATAGACAGCTACATCTCGTCCGAGCGGTCCTGGCGGAACCGTTGTACGAGGAACGCCCCGTCCGGTACAGGCCGACAACAACCCAACACCGACACAGATCATGGCTGCGACGCGGGAGCCGGCTTGCGAGCGGCGACCGCCGGACCAGAGACAAGAAGGCATGAAAGCGCTCACCAAGGGAATAGGAGGATTGGCCATGTTTACGGGAGCATCACTGCGAGAATCAGTTCGAAGCATTTTGCGAGTATGTCCGGTCGCATCCGACCGCCTGCTCGCCGGCCAGGAGACTGCCGGGGAAGGAGGTGTCGACACAGGCATGTTCACGGGCTGCCACGAAGAGCATTCGTCCTCATCTGGCGCACGAGCTCCGGAATCACTGTGAGCCGAATGGGAGTGTGGGCGTCAGACGCGAGCAGTCGGGCGGAACGAGATGGTGCAGCAGCTGTCGGCACGGGCGGTTACGCGCGGCGACAGGCAGGTCAGCTAAGGGGCGGGGCTCGAGGCTGTCGAGTGGGCGCGTCCGCAGGACCGACTCGGGCGGGCGAGGCGGTCGGCAGCAAGGATGCTGTGCCGACGAAGACGATACCGCGGGGAACCGCCACTGGAATCGGTGGGAGGGCGAACAGCCGAGCGTCCATCCTCACCGAAAGCGCGCGCGCGACCTGCGGGTGGTCGTGGTCCTTCGACATCTTCGCCACCCGAAACGACGCGATCAGCTCGTCGTGCGATTCGTCGGCCGCTTCCGGGCTAGCTGCGCGATGGTGTTCTCGGTCGTGGTTAGCGACATCGCTGGTGTCATCGTGCGCGTACCCGTGCAAGAACGCCAGGCCGGGCGAGGAAATCCCGGCCAACACGGCGATCGCCAGTGCAGCGATACGCGAAGCGA